>CAYWWC010000149.1:0-10314 GCA_964461615.1 uncultured Anaerolineae bacterium | reverse complement strand
GTGCAATTCGTGGCAAATTTCTCAGCTTGACCCTGCGAAATCCTAAAGAGCCACCTTTTTTAGCGGTCTCGATATTCTGGTGCTCGATCTGCATGGAGCCCACGGTCTGTTCGAAGTCAGTGATGCCCCCCTTGATACGGATGGTGTCGCCCTGGCTCAAGGTAGCGGTGAGTCTGATGGCGGCTACAGCGATCTCGCCTCAAATAGTGCGTTACCTCTCCGACCTTTTTCTCTGCCATCGTTTTACCTCTTTTCACACCTCATTCTACCGCACCATTGACCCTTTGTCAACTTTGTCAATTGCGTGATTTGTGGTATAATGTGAATAGCTTAGGATATAGAGTATCAGGCCATCAGCATTGGCCAACAGGAGGATAATAAATGTTTAATCCACTAAACGCCCTTTTGGGCCTGTTTTCCCTGGACATCGGCATTGATCTGGGCACGGCCAATACCTTAGTCAGTGTACGCGGAAAAGGCATCATCATCAACGAGCCGTCCTGGGTAGCCATTGAGAAGAAAACCAAGAAAGTGCTGGCCATCGGCAGTGAAGCCAAGACAATGGTGGGGCGCACGCCGGCCAACATCGTGGCCATTCGCCCCCTGCGCGATGGCGTCATATCCGACTTCGAAATCACCGAGAAGATGATCCACTACTTTATTGGGAAAGTGCACGACCACGTGATCCTGCCCATTCCCCGCCCCAGGGTAGTGGTCGGCATCCCCAACGGCTGCACTGAGGTAGAGAAGCGAGCCGCCTACGACGCCACTGTCTCAGCCGGGGCCCGCGAGGCCTATCTTATCGAGGAACCGACGGCGGCTGCAATCGGGGCTGGATTGCCTATCACCGAGGCCATGGGCAGCATGATGATAGACATCGGGGGCGGCACGACTGAGGTGGCTGTGTTCGCCCTGGGAGGGATCGTGGTCAGTCGCTCAATCCGTGTGGCTGGCGACGAGCTGGACGAAGACATAATTCAATATGCTCGCCAGAAGTACAACATCCTCATCGGCGAGCGGATGGCCGAAAGAACGAAGATCGCAATAGGTTCCGCCTATCCCCTGCCTGAAGAAACGACCACCGTCCTGCGGGGGCGCAACCTCATCACCGGCCTGCCGCAAGAAATCGAGGTGAGCAGTGTGGAGATTCGGGAAGCGCTATCCGGCTCCGTGAACATCATTGTAGACATAGTCAAAGATGCCCTCGACGAAACCCCCCCTGAGCTGGTGGCCGACCTGATGGAACAAGGTGTCGCCCTGGCTGGCGGCGTGGGTCAATTGCGGGGGCTGGCCGAACGGCTGTCCGACGAAACGAAGATGAACGTATACGTAGCCGATGACCCGCTGACCTGTGTGGCCCGTGGAGCGGGCCTGGTCTTAGAGGATCTGGACAGCTTAAGCAAGGTCCTGACCAGCGTGGCATAGTAAAGGGGCTGATCACGGCTGGCAGTCGAGCGCTTGTGTCGAAGCGGGCAAAGGCCGCTAACGCTTCCGAGACCGCCCGCTGTCGAAACAAAGGAGTGAGCTCTGGTGAAGCGTTTGCCAACCAGATCCACAGTGTTGATCATCCTCATCGTGCTGTGCCTGGCCGCAATTGCCCTGGATCAGAACGAAGATTTGCAGCCTATTGAAGACTTAGTGCTGCGCTTCATAGTCCCCGTTCAAGAGAAACTAACTTCCCTGGGCAACAACATCAGCGACCTGACCCAAACTACGCAGAATCTCAGGGAGCTGCGTCGCCGCAATGAAGAGTTGCACGGTCTGGCCGATAGCCTGATGATAGAGAATGTGCGTCTGAAGGAGATTGAGTCCGAGAACGAGACTTTGCGCCGGCTGCTAAGCTTCACTCAAGCCAATCCAACTCACAGTTACAAAGCGGCCGAGGTAAAAGGCCGGGTCATTGGACGCGACCCCAGCAACTTCCTAAGCTACCTCATCATTGACTCAGGCTCCCAGCAGGGGATCGAAAAGGGCATGCCGGTGGTCACCGAGCGGGGGCTGGTGGGACGTATCACCGATGTAGGCTCCAACTGGGCCAAAGTGATGTTGATCATTGACCCATCCAGCTCCGTGAATGCTCTCATCCAGGCCTCCCGGGCCACAGGAGTGGTGGCGGGTCAGGTCGGCGGGAGCCTGGTAATGAAATATATTCCCCAGCGAGACACGGTCAACGTCAACGACATAGTCCTCACCTCTGGCCTGGGCAGCAATTTCCCCAAGATGTTGATTGTCGGCCAAGTTACAGCCGTCCACCAGCGCGACATTGAGATGTTTCAGCAGGCCCACATTCAACCCACCGTAGATTTCAACAACCTGGAGATAGTCCTGGTCATCACCAACTTCTTGCCCGCTGATTTTGAAAGACTGGTCCCCTGAGGAGCGGTGCAAGGTATGGTGTAGAACTACATCGGCAGATGCTTGTAGGAGAACCAAAATGCAATGGCAAGAAATCCGTAGACACTATCCTCAGCAATGGCTCTTAGTGGAAGCTATCAAAGCTCATTCAGAAGCAAACGTGTCGGGGACGTACCGAATTCTGGAGCAACTGGCAGTTGTAAGCACCTTTCCCGACTCAGTTGCCGCCATGAGAAGCTACGTTCAACTTCGTCGCGAAGCCCCACAGCGCGAACTGTACGTTTTCCACACCAGCCGCGAGGCTCTCGACATCACTGAACGTAGATGGTTGGGCATTCGGGGCGTGCAATGAAGATACGTTTGCAGGACGGATTGCCATACGTCATGGTATCTATCACACATCACGGCAAACAACTTACCTTCGAAAACGTTCTGCTCGACACAGGCTCAGCTGGAACGATCTTTCCCACAGACAAAGTCCTGGCGATTGGCATGCAATACGAAGCTGACGATACTGTACACAGGATTCGCGGTGTCGGCGGTGCAGAGTTTGTTTTCGCAAAGAGAGTTGACCATTTATCGTTGGGTGAACTCCAAATCAACGATTTTGAAATCGAAGTTGGCGCGATGGACTACGGCTTCGAGATAGATGGCATCGTTGGGATGGACTTCCTCACCCAAGTTGGTGCTATCATTGATTTGGCCAAGTCGGAAATCTATCAAGCCTCGCACTGAAAGCAGAAGGCACAGGTTGGCATCTGCTAGACCGCGACGCCAATGTCTAATCGAGGTGAATCGCCATAAACATTTACGCCACTATCCTGCTGCTAATCGCCACCGTGATAATACAAACGACAGTGATGCCCCATCTGGCCATCATGGACGTGAAGCCCGACCTCGTGCTCCTGATGGTGATTTCCTGGAGCCTCTTGCGAGGAGCACAAGAGGGCGTGATTTGGGCTCTGGTCGGAGGAATGGGATTGGACCTAGTCTCAGGCGCTCCCTTCGGAACTTCTACGGTGATCCTCGTGGCCCTCAGTTTGCTGGCCGGCCTGGGAGAATTGAGCGTCTTCCGCACTCGCATCGCTCTTCCCCTGATCGCGACACTAATTGCTACCCTGGCCTACGACCTGTTCTTCCTCCTCCTGCTGTATGCGGAGGGGCGTTCGATAGCCTGGACAGACAGCCTGACCAAAGTGGTGCTGCCCTCCACTTTGGTCAATGTGTTGCTATCACCTTTCGTTTACAAAGCCCTGTATTGGCTCGACCGTAAGACAGGGCGAGAGGAGATGGCTTGGTGAGATATCGAGGAAAAGAAGGATGAGACCATCACCCGATCTTAGCCTCAAAAGAAGGCTCTGGGCCTTTCGCGGCATCATCATCCTGGTCTTCCTGATCTTTGCCTTCCAGATGTGGCGGCTGCAGATCGTCGAGGGCGAGCACTATCGAATGTTGGCCGACCGCAACCGCTTCCGCTTGGCACCCAGCGAGGCCGCCCGCGGCGTCATCTACGACCGCCACGGACGCATCCTGGTGCGGAACCTCCCCAGCTTCTCCGTCACGATAATACCAGCCTATTTGCCCGAGGATGAACAGGAGGAAATGGCCATTTTCTCGCGGCTATCGGCCCTGCTTGAGATTCCCGTCAGCACGGCGGCTGCTTCCGCCGGCCCCTCCTCCCCCCAACGAGGCCTCAAAGAGATGGTGCACGAGGCACGCGACACCGCCCCTTATCGTCCCCTCACCCTTAAGACCAACATAGACCGCGACACCGTCTTCATCATCGAAGAGGAGCACCTGGACCTGCCTGGCGTGCTCGTCGAGATTGACCCCATCCGCCAGTACCCCAGCGGGGACCTGATTTCCCACATCATCGGCTACATGGGGCACATCTCAGGCGAGCAAGCGGAGGCTTACACCCAGCGGGGCTACGATCCCATTAACGACAAAGTGGGGCTGACCGGCGTGGAGTTGACTTTCGAAGAGGAACTGCGCGGCAGCAAGGGGAGCAAATATAGCGAGGTAGACGTGGCCGGGCGCGAGATCAGAGCAGTGGGAGTCCCCCAGCCTCCCCTGCCAGGCCACAACCTGATACTGACTATTGACCTGGACCTGCAACAGTTCACGGAGGAGAGCCTGCGCCAGGGCATGAAAAAAGCCGAGTCTGCCTTCGACGGGCCCAGTCGAGTCGAAAGCGGAGTGGCCATCGTCATGAATCCCCAAACCGGCGAAATCCTGAGCTTCGTCTCCCTTCCCAGTTATGACAACAATCTGTTTTCCAGCGGCATTTCCCAGGAGGATTGGGCTCAGTTGATAGAAGATCCCGGCAAGCCTCTGGTCAACCACGCCATCAGCGGCCAATATCCGCCGGGTTCTGTCTTCAAGATCGTCCCCGCCGCCGCTGCCCTGGAGGAGGGCGTTGTCAACAGAAGGACGACCCTGAAAGCCGAGGGCACCCTCTGGCTGCCCAACAAGTACTTCCCCGACGATCCTGAGTTGGCTCAACAGTTTTACTGCTGGATCAACGAGTATGACCGGACCCACGGGTCACTAAACATCATCCAGGCTATTGCTCAATCCTGTGACATCTTCTTCTACCAAGTTGCAGGTGGTCTCGAAGAGTTCCAGGGACTAGGGCTGGAACGACTGAGTGAATATGCCCACTCTTTCGGGCTGGGCCAACCGACGGGCATCGATCTTCCGGGGGAGGCTCGTGGCCTGGTGCCTACCAAGAAGTGGAAACGGCTAAACTATTCCGAGAGCTGGGCTACTGGCGACACTTACAACGTAGCCATCGGCCAGGGCTTCATCCTGGTCACCCCCCTGCAACTCCTGAACGCCACCGCAGCAGCGGTCAACGGGGGCATACTCTACCGACCCCAGATCGTTTACCAGGTGACCGACGCAGATAGTCAGGTGATCCGGCCTTTCACCCCAGAGGTGCTCGGCCAGATTCCCGTTTCGCAGGAGAACCTGGCCATAGTCCGCGAGGGGCTGCGGGCGGCCGTTGAATGGGGCACCGGCTGGGGAGCCAACCTGGAGGGGATAGCAGTGGCCGGCAAGACGGGCACCGCCGAGTATCCTGGCCCTCCCATTGACGATGAAGGGCATCTGCCCACCCATGCCTGGTTCACAGCCGTCGCCCCCGCCGAGGAGCCAGAGATCGCCCTGGTGGTCTTCGTCGCCGGTGGCGGCGACGGAGATGCCACCGCCGTGCCCATCGCCGCCGACATTCTACGCTACTATTTCGACATACCCGAACCGCAGCCCACACCTACCCCGGAATCTGATTCAACGGAGTAAAGCTATTGTGAAATCGAGACCGCGCCAAGAATCCCAAATTCCAAACTCCCACCCTTCGGCCGTTAGCGAAGCGGTGCCCAGGGCAGGCCTCCAAATTCCAATCATTGTACTGGTCGCCAGTGCTCTCCTGGCGACCTTGCTCATGGTCAGCATACTCTACTCCGACCGAAAGAATAGCGAAGTCGCCGCCCTGCAAGCCGAGATAGAAGCCCTCAAACAGGGGCAACAACTCGTCCAACAAGACGTCGCCACCCTCACCGATAAGGTGGATGGTTTGGAAAAAGCGGTATCGTCTCAAATCAGCACGAATGTTACCTCGCTCGGGACCGACATCGAGGCCCTTCGACGAGAACAGACGGTCATACGCACGGAGATTGAGGACCTTGCCAGCGAGATAGAGTCATTGAAGAATGTGGAGCCGGAGGAGATCTCTTTGGCAGAGGTGGAGCTAGATGTGCCACGCTACAAGCAAGCTCACAGCTTGACTTGCGAGTCATCGGCCGCCTCAATGGTGGCCAATTTCCACAGGATTCCCCTGAGCGAGGAGATGATAAGCAACGCGTTGCCGAGAGACGAGAACCCCAACCTGGGCTTCAGAGGCAGGCTGGACGGCGTCCCTGGCGGCTTAACGGATTATGGGGTGTACGCCGCGCCCATTAGAGAAGTCCTGGCAGCGAACGGCCTGGAAGCCACTTATGTAGAGGATGGGTTGGATGGAATAAGAAGAGCTCTGGCCAGGGAGCATCCGGTCATAGCCTGGGTAACCTACAAGCTTCATGTGCAACAGCCAGTGGAAATCACGTTGAGCACAGGGCAAGAAGTAACGATGGTCAACTACGAGCACGTGGTGGTAGTGACGGGCTACAATCAAGAGGGCTTCTGGGTAAACGATCCATTTGACGGACGGGAGTATTTTTACAACAGTATCGACTTTGCGCGATCTTTCGGATACCTGGACAACATGGCCCTCGAAGTAACGCCTTGAGAATTTTGATATTGGATATTGGATATTGGATTCTTGTGTCGGGGGCTGGCCTGGCTTTAGGCGCTTTCGCCAGCCGCTTCCTGGCAGAGAACTTGTACCACACCCTGCCAGGACTCAACTCCCTGCCCCAGACTGCCCTCCTGTCATCGGCTGTCACTCTGGCCCTCCTCGCTTTCTGGCGTCTCTATTCAGCAGCCTGCGCTCGACGAGGCGAGATGTCGCTGAATCAAGCCCTCGCCGATGACGCCCTCACCTACACCCCTCTCTTTTTATTACTCCTCTACCTAGCCCAAAGCGAAGTGAACCCCCTGCAAGCCAAGTCGCTGCTGTGGGGCTGCCTCCTCCTCGTCATGGCCCTCAAAGTCAAGGCCCTACTCAAGAGAGGAATCACCAGCCAGCGTTGGGTGAACAGAGCGATTCCCGTGAGCCTCTTCGCCCTGACCTTCGTCGTTTATCTCAGTACCCTCTCGCCCACATTAGGCGAGGCCGACAGTTTCGAGTTCCAGGTCGTCTCTTACACTCTGGGGATTGCCCACCCCACCGGCTACCCGCTGTACATTCTTTTGGGAAAGCTCGCCACGCTGTTACCCATCGGCAACGTCGCCTATCGGGTCAACCTCATCTCCCCTCTCTTCGCCAGCCTGGCCGTCGTCTGCCTCTATCTCTGCCTGGTGCATTTGACCCGCCATCGAGCAATTAGCTTGTTAGCAACCCTGGCCTTCGCCTTCTCGCGCACCTTCTGGTCGCAGGCGGTGATCGCGGAGGTGTATACCCTCAATGCTTTCTTCGTGGCTCTGGTGCTCTATCTGGTCTTGAAAAGCAAAAAGCTGCTCACTGCTTTCGTCTACGGCCTCAGCCTGACCAACCACCTTACGATGGCCCTCCTGGCTCCGGCCATGGCCATATACACCCTGTTGACTAGACTTTGGACAAACCCAAGGCGGATGTCCAGAAACCAGGTTTTTGGAACCCTTGGCACCCAAGAGACATGCAATTGCGATAACTCTCACCTCCCCAGGAATCACAACGGAGAGAAAAAACCTGGTTTCTCTTTCACCAATATTATAAAGAAGATACTGCCCGCTGCCGGCCTCTTTTTGTTTGGCCTGGCGGCCTACCTCTACATCCCCCTGCGCTGGCCAGCCCTCCACGGCCGCCCCATGGCGCTAGGCGAGTTTGCCACCTTGGTGCTGGGCAGCCGTTTCCGCGGCGCGCTGCACTGGGACGCCTGGCTCAAAGACCCTGAGCGCTACCTCATCCTCGGCCGCCTGATGCTGGAACAATACGGTTGGGTCGGGCTGGGACTGGGGCTGCTGGGACTGGCCTGGCTGTTGGCAAAAAGGCGAAGGGAAGCCATTCTTTTGCTGGTTGCTTATGTCGCCTACTTTGCCTACGGTCTCAACTACTACGTGCCCGACATCTCAGCCTTCATCATCCCCGCCCACCTGATCTTCGCCATCTGGGTTGGCGCCGGACTCCGCGCATTGTGGCAGGCAGCAAACAAGCTCGCCCCTTCTTCCCCATTACTCATCACTTGTTTCTCGTTACTCGTTGCCCTCTTACCACTTAGCCTCCTCGTGACCAACCTCCCACAGGTAGACATGAGCCAACACGGCTGGGAGGCCTACCGCTGGGGCCAATACGTCCTGGGGCTGAACTTGCCTCCCGAAGCCGCCATCTTGGCCGACAGCGAGAAGATAGCGCCGCTTTACTACCTGCAGCACGTGGAGGGGGTGCGGCCCGATCTTGACATCATCGTCATGGGCGACGAGGCGGGCTATCGCCAGCAATTGGAGACCCGGCTGGCTCAAGGTCAGCTGGTCTACTTGGCCCGCTATCTGCCGGGCCTGGAGGGGCGATTCCACCTGCGCTCTCTGGGTCCCCTGGTGGAGGTGGGCACGACACCGCTCACCCAGGCGCCGCCTATTGAGCAGACCCTGCCAACCGACTTCGGACAGAACATCCGCCTCTTGGGCTACGCCGCTTCGCTAAATGCCGATTCTCTGACCGTCGAGCCACCGGGGCATCTGCGCCTGACCCTGTTCTGGCAAGCTCTGAACAAAGTAGACACCAACTATCACGTTCGCCTGCGCCTGGTGGGCGAGAGCGGCCACGTCTGGCTGGAGGAAGAGGGGCGTCATCCCGTAAATGGCTACTATCCAACCGTCGCCTGGCGCGATGGGGAGATCGTCCCCGACTTCCACGAGCTAGCCATCAGCAAGGACATGCCCCCTGGCGCATACGAACTGGAAGTGGGCCTTTTCCCGCCTTTCAGCCAGGGAAGCATTGCTATCGCCCAGATAGGCCGCGTTCACATCCTGGAGGTAAAAGGCTGGCAATCTCCGGAGGATTTGGCCATACCCTACCCCCTGCGAGCCAGCTTCGCTGATAAGCTGATCCTGCTGGGCTACGATCGGCCCAGCTTCGTCCGCCCTGACGGATCGGTAATCTTGACCCTCTACTGGCAGAGGCTGCGCGAAGGCCAGGTTGACTACAACATCGCCCTGCAACTGGTTGACGAGGGCGGAGAGGTGCTATGGCAGGAGAACGTCCCCCCCCTCTTCGGCGAGCATCCCACTTCGCGCTGGGGGGTGGGCAAGATTGTGCAGACGAGCCACGACCTGACCATGCCGTCGCTTCGCTTACTGAACTCGACTGCCGGGGAGGTCGGTTTGCTAGTGGGGTTGAGCCGCGATTCAGGCGAGATGCTACCGGTGAGAAGCATCTGGTTGGCTCCCCTTAGCGAGTGGCGCCCCCTGCGGCCCATCCAGGTACGCAGCGCCCCCCTGACTGGCGGCCCGTCCATCAACTTCGACAATCGCATCCTACTTCTAGGCTACGACCTCGACCCTTCGACTGTAAGCGAAGCGGCCTCAGGACACCGCCGACAGCAGCTTGGTCCCGGAGAAACCCTGGAGCTTGCTCTCACTTGGCAAAGCTTGAAGAGAATGGACGAGGACTACACCGTTTTCGTCCACATCCTAGACCAGGAGCAGCGCATCTGGGGGCAGGAGGACATCGGGCCTATCCAAGGCACCTATCCCACCAGCCAATGGAAGGAGGGCGAGATCATTGAAGACATCCACTCAGTGCAGTTGTCCTACGAAGCGCCTCCAGGCGAATACCAGATCGAGATCGGTCTATATCTCCTCTCTACCATGACCCGTCTACCAGTCCTAGACAAGGAGATGAGAGCCATTGACGATAAAGTGATCATTGAAATGACCAGAGACTATCCGACCAACTGACCATCTGACCAAAAAGGAGGAATTAACAATGAACTTCGAACTCGCCGAGGAACAACAGATGATCCGCAAAATGGTGCGGGATTTCGCCGAAAAGGAGATCGTGCCCATCGCCCAGGAGACGGACGAGAAAGGGGAGTTCCCCTGGCAGACCATACGCAAGATGGGCCCTCTGGGCTTGTTGGGCCTTCCCATCCCTGAGGAATACGGCGGGGCCGGAGCCGACAACATCAGCTTCGCCATCGCGATGGAGGAGATCGCCCGGGCGTGTGGCTCCACCGCCATGACCCTGGACGCGCACACGTCTTTGGTCTGCGAGCCCATCTACCTCTTCGGCACGGAGGAGCAGAAACGGAAGTATCTCGTCCCTTTGGCCAGGGGCGAGAAGCTGGGCGCTTTCGGCCTGACGGAGCCGGAGGCAGGCTC
>CAYWWC010000148.1:0-10410 GCA_964461615.1 uncultured Anaerolineae bacterium | reverse complement strand
GATTGCGTTATATCCCTTCTGCGGGGGAGCGTTTGGTCAAGCCAGTACACCAGGTCTACGTCTGTCCAGCCCTGATCCGAGGCCAACAACCGCATTTGCTGGTGCAACTCGGTGATGAATTCCACCTTGAATTTGCTTTCCTCAAAGTCGATTTTCACCTGCCGTGCTTGCGGTCGCTCGACGGGGAATTCTTCCTCTGTCAGAGTGGCGTCATACTGTGACAACTGTAACAGACGCTTGAAGTGTGTCTCTTCAAACGGCTCCAGTGGCAACCTGTCCTGTTTGTAGGCCAATACAGGGATACTGAATTCCTCACCCCGCTCGGCTGCCGAGCGGACGTCGTACTTGACCCGCGATTCTTTGAAAGCTTTCTCAATAGCTGCTTTTCCCTCGTCGGTTTTGAAACACTCCATGAGCTCGGCCAAGTCTTGCTCATCCATCCGGCCTGTGAAAACGATGGTCCCGCTATAGCTGTCCATCCTGACCTTGGCTGCTATGTCTTTTGGCAGTCTATCCAGTTGGGGTGTTTCAGAGGTAGCGATGGTCACGCTTTCGGGAGTACGGCTGAATAAGGGCAAGGAGCTAAAATCAAACTCACCTTGCTCTGGGCCAACCACCAGGTCCTTGGCCTCAATGCGGCTGAAGCCATTTTGCACCAAACCATCAACCAAACTTTGGGCAGTGGCTCCAAAGTTGGCCGATGCTGCATAAGCATACGCCAGATTGAGCGCGTCGTGCTGCTTGCGTTTGACGTGAGGCAGGCGCATCACGCGCCCCAAGATCTGCTCTACAGCCGTTCCCGAACGCATCTCCGCCACCGAGCAAAGTACATAGGCAAAGGGACAATCCCAACCCTCGCGCAAGGCATAGACGGTGATGACAAAGCGAATGGGGCAATCTTCTGCCAGAATGTCCACCCCCTTCAGTCCCTTTTCGGTGCCAGTGGCGCGGGCGATTTGCTCCGGTGCAATGTTGAAATCGCGGATCAGACATTCTTCTACCACATCCACTGAGATAGAGTTTTCCCCCCGCCTGGGCTGAGCCTGAAGCAGCATAATGGGACGAAGGTGCTCACCTGTAAGTTGCCTTTCCGCCTTGGCTTCGGCATCCAACTGATTGAGCTGAGCAATGGCATTGGCCAGTAGCTCGCGCCAGTTGGGGTGTGTCTCCAGCATGATGGGCATCTTGATCATGTCTTCTGCCTTCAGTTCGGCGGCAGAGACGCTGTACAGCACATTGCTGGGATTTTTCTCACTGTCTGGTGTGGCCGTGAATTCGATGATGCAAGAGGGATCAAAGCGAGCCAGCGTAGCGAAGGAGAGTTCGGTACGGGCGTTGTGGGCCTCATCCACAATGACAATGGGGCGGCGTAGTTTAAGAGCGTTTGCCAGAGAATAGATGGGCGAACCGTCCGTGCGCTTTTCCAGCTTATCGAGAGCTTCTGAAGCGTGGCCGGAAAAGTGATCCATCAACGCGCCAGAGGATTCATACACTTTGCGCCCTTCGGTATCTTCCACGCGGAACGCCTGGATGGTGGAAACTATGATCGTGGTACTGGTATCCAGCGTGGGGCGCGTGACATAGAGGGCCTCGGTGCTGTCGAGGACGGTCACAGAGCCGAGTGTGCTTTCGAGGGCGCGACGGTAGGGATGCTGGCGATCTTTGAGCGCTTTCAGGGTCTGTTCGCGGATGGCGTTGGAGGGCACCAGCCAGAGGGCAAGGCTGTTATCGGCTTGCAGCAGATCTTTGGTAGCGATGCTGACAGCATGGCAAGCGACAAAGGTCTTGCCGCCGCCGGTGGGAATCCGCAGGCAGATGTAGGGCAAGCCCTCTAGCTCTTTGATGGGTTGATAAGCAATGCCCACGCCAAAGGTGCTCAGGGTGGACTGGTAAAAGGCAACATTGGCCGCGTTGGGGATATTGGCATTGTCCAATTGGACGCAAGCCTGAAAGTATTGACGCAGCACGTCGAGCGTGTGTTGTTGATACTCTCTGAGCGTAAACACGTTAGCTGACCCTCACTTCGTAGGGAATCTGACGGAAAGTTATGTGAGTCTGCTGCAAAAAGGCAGAGCTCAGGAGACAGCCATTGCCATAGATCACTTTGGGGCCTTCATGCAGAGGGAGACTGGCCAAAGCGGCACGGGTGAGCACGTTGCCGCCGTCGAGGGTTTTGTCGCGCAGAATACCGTTGTAGAGCAGGTAGACGGCCACGCCATCCGCCACGCCGAGTAGGGGCGTATCATCTATGGCGGCCTGCGGCAATGGCTCTCCCGTCTCAGTGAAGAAGACGTGCTGAGCCAAGTCTGCGAACGTCACCTCATCCCGAATCTGGCCCTGGTGGTCAAAGAGGGTTGCGCCTAACTCGCAGTAACGAAAGCCGCCGCCAAGACCTTCCTCGTGATTGACCTTGCCTCGCTGGCCTGTCCAACTGTAACCTTCGATAGCGCGTCGTAGTCTTTCAGTAGTGATGGAACGGGCAATATGCGGCTCCATCTCTACCAGAATGAATCGCCGGTTGCCACCATCCTCTGTATTCAATTGCAGCACCGCATGACCAGTCGTGCCGCTACCAGCAAATGAATCGAGAACCAAATCGCTAGAGTTGGTGGCAATTCGGAGGACATGTTTGATCAGGCGTGTTGGCTTGGGAGTGGTAAAGGGAACCTCCTCAATAACTCTCAAACTTGCATTCCGCACTTCTCGCCTAGGGTTAGTGCTGTTGGCCATGCTGGCTACTACATATTGTATTTGTACTCGCATTTGAGTCCATGCCTGGAATTGGAACGTTTGAGCCATACAGCATATAGTTATATTGGCAATTCATCAGCACAACATCTCGTGTCTAAACCCTGTTTTAGAAGTGCGGAATACGAGTCAAAAGCTCAGTTCGGGCTTCTGAAGTATGTCCACACTCGGAGTACATCAGAATGGAGCGCGGCACCACCTTACCCATGTCACGCAGAAAACGCTTCAGTCTGGGCATCCTACTGGTCCCCTTTGCTCCCCAGTATATCAAGTTGTCCCGAACATGCTTAAAATGCGTCTCTCTGTCATACTTCCACACAGCCGTTTTCTTGGGATAAATGATCTCGCCTGTGTTAGGATTCTCAATACCATAGTACAAATTCGGCCGTTCCTCAATACTCTTTGGGCCAGTGTAGGTAACGGAGTTCCAAGGCCCCCGCGGGTCGTTATCTGGGTTTCTATAGTTCTTCAGTTGCGCTTCTGTTCTTTCCAACCTATTTGGTCGCCAAGTGTCCTTATCAAAAGCATAAACCAAGATGTATTCATGGTCACTGCTGAAGTACTTGGCGTCATTGGCTGGTGATACTCGTTTTTGCCAAGTGAGTTTGGCTACGAAATTTCGATTTCCAAAGATCTCATCCAGAATCACACGAGCATATTGAGCCTCGTTGTCATCTATGCTCATCCATAGACTGCCGTCCTGTCGCAAGAATCGGTGCAGTAAGACAAGACGAGGATACATCATACACAGCCATTTATCGTGGCGTGAGAGGTCTTCTGCCTCTTTGCCCACCGCTTTGCCCAGCCATTCCAGGATTTCAGGACCGCTCACGTTGTCGTTGTACACCCAGTTTTCGTTGCCAGTGTTGTAGGGCGGGTCAATGTAGATGCACTTCACCTGCCCTGCGTAATAGGGGAGCAACGCTTTCAGGGCCAGCAGGTTATCGCCCTCAATGAGAAGATTGCCGCTGCCTGACTCACCTACGGATAGGTCAGGGTTGCAGCGCAACAGGTGAAAGGGGACCTGTTTGTGGTGCTCAACTACAGCTTCTTTACCAATCCAATTTAACATCGGCATGTGTTTATCCTCGTCTCATCTCGTAGCCTCTGGGGCAGTTACCGCGACCGGACTCTTGCCGGCTACCCGTTGACAGCTTCAGGACACACCACGCGCATGTTAGGTCACCGTGAGATGGGGGTAAACTCCCAGATTTCTTCGGCAGAACTGGTGCCTAGGAACTGTCTCGGTATTTCCTCGAATATCAGTGTCTTACCTTGATCCGTTTGTTCAAACAACCGATGGGCAAGTCTCCAGCGCCCCTCAAAGCGCTTGAAGCGCGCTTCTTGAACAAAGTGTCTATACCTCGTATAAATCCAGATATTGAAACCATAAACATCTAATTCTGCTGGTGTTTCAATTCTACCAAGTTCCGCTATCCTGTGTGGCGGAATAGTTCCGAACGAGATCAGCGTTTCCGCTTTCTTGACTTCTTCTTCGGACATAGGTACGCTCCACTGCAAGTTGTGAAACTTGTAAAGATCGACCATGCGAACCTGGGTATCATGAAGTGGGTAGTCTCCTCCATTCTTCAGCCACACCAGGATCAGATTGTCTGAAGTCACCGGAAAGAGAAACTGAACATAGCAGTATGAATCTCCACCAGTCAATTGTTTTGTAATCTCATCAAGTCTGTTGGTCAGATCTTCGATCTCGCGGTCCTTCTTCTGCTCATCCTGGATGGTGACGAGAATACTTACAAAGAGCAGTACAAGGATAAGCAGGAAAAGAGAACCTCGTGCTCTTCTGAACTTCAGAGTTCGTTTGTCCCACCACTTATAGTCGAGAAGAGCTATCAGCCCAGTCACTAGAGCAGCAAGAACTTGGAGAACTGCTTTCCACATCATCTGTAGCAGATTGTCTCCTTACGGTGACCTAACAATGCTTATCCGACGTCATTGACGCCATAAAACTTTCATAGCGTCAATCTTGACGCACAATGCTTACACGAAACTCTTGATGCACTGGATGCCTGCTACGTGGCCATTTCATGGCACCTCCGTAGGTTCAGCCGGAAGCAACGGCTCTATTCTGTCCAACAAATCAGGCACATCTCTATTGGCTGTGTTCCAAACCTCATCCCAATCAACCATGTCATAGGCATGAATTAGATGGTCACGCATGCCGGCAAGGAGTGTCCACGGAATATCGGCATTTTGAGCGCGAAACTCACGGGAAAGACGCTTCACCGCTTCCCCTATGACTATCAATTGGTACAGAACAGATGACTGGGTCTTGAGATCATCAAGGAAAGCTTCTTTCGCTATGCCTTGCATGAACTCCAACACCAAGTGCCCTGCCTTGCCAATATCCAGCAAGGTAGCTTCATCTCGCGGCATGAACAGCCTCCTGCTTAGAGAAAAGGGTCTGGGCTGTGTCTAATATCTCTCGGCGCCGCAGCCAGTTTTGGCTGCGCTCAAGAGCACGCTTGCTAATGAGGTCTACGCTCCGTTGTAACAACGCTTCTAGCTCTTGTTGCATCTGTACGTGTTCGAACAACCCCCATTCTGCATTGGCGGCAAAGGCAACCAACATGTCCACATCACTATCGGGGCCGAAGTCGTCGCGCAAAGCAGAACCGAACAGTGCTAATTCGCGGACCTGCCAGCGCTGGCAGAATTCAGCGATTTGGTTCAAGGGGATTGCTGCAGTAAATTCGCTCATCTCAGCTCCTATCAATATCTTATCGTTCAACCGCACACTGCATTATAACACGACGCTTTCCCCGGAGCAAACCGCCTTAGTCCGGCGACTCGCCACCGGTCACGGGCAGCATCCCCGGCCAGAGGGAGATGTCGCTCTGGTAACGCGGCAGCAGCTCGTGCTCCTCCTGGTACTGGCTGACGATGCCGACGACGCTGTAGATCTCGCCTCTTTCTACCCAGGGCCGCTCGATGCCCGTCGCTGCCTTGACGTAAATTCTCGCTTCCCCGCTGCCGTCGTCCAGGTACAGCGCACTTCTCTCCCAGCCGGTGATCTCACCGACGATCTGGGCCAGCAATCCCTCGTGGGCTTCGTCCACTTCCCCCGTCTTGATCATGGTCGGCTCCAGGGGCTCTCCCGCGCCCACGCGCTGGATGTCTCCCGGCCCGGCGACCCTGATCTCCCGCTCGTCGTAATAATCCCAGAGCTGGCCCGTGACTCGCACCCTGTCCCCTTCGGAGAGCGAGGCAACCGTAGGTTGCACATCTCCCTCCCGCAAATAGACCAGTGTCCCCGCCGTGCTGTCCTGGATGTAAAAAGACTTCTCGGCGAAGATGCCTGGCGAGGCGGTCACCTGGCCCTCGACGGTGACTATGGTCTCCGTGGCCATTATCTTCGTCTCGGCGATGGTCACGAAAACCGGGCCCGGCGGCGGGGGCGGGCTGGGGCGGGGGTGGTTGGGCGCGCCCAGGGTCACGGCGTAGTCGGCCGTCCAATGGCCGCCGCCGTCCACGGTGCGGCTGAAGCTGCGGTCGTAGCCAGGGCTGTGGGTGTAGTGATACTCGTCGGCCACCGTCCCGTCTGGGCGTAGCAGTCGCACGCCATCGCCGTCGTTGTTCAGGGAGACGCCGATGTCTTTTTTGAAGAAGACGAGGAATCCGCCCGGCGGGATAGCCTTGTCAGCGGGGATGGTGTAAGGGCCACTGCCGGCATCGGCCACGTCGTCAAGCTGCCAGCCGCCCAGGCCAGCCACAGCCGGGCCGGCATTGTAAAGCTCAATCCACTCGTCATTGTGATCACCCGCGCCGTCGTCATCCCAGTCCACGCTGTGGGGGGCGGGCATGAACTCGTTCAGCAGGACTGCGTCGGCTGGCGCAACCCCTTCCACCCAGATGGGGCTGGTGTAAGCGGTGTCGCCATCGGCCTGGGTGGCCTTGGCGAAGTAGAAGTGTCCCTCCACGGCGGGCGCGGTGGGCGTCCAGGTGTGCATGGTGGCGGCGGAAGAGCTCGCTGAGGAGAAGCTGGCCATGGCCACAACCAGCCCTCTGTCGAAGAGCTCCAGGGTCACGCTTTCGCCGTTGGGATCACTCACATCTACGAAAAAGGTGATAGGCGGACGGGCTCGCTTCGGTGCTTTAGGAATGGTGGAACCCATCCAGGCATCCCCAGCGCGCAGGGCTAGAGCCAGATTGCCGTCCTCAGTGGCGAAGGTGCGCCGAGCCCGTAGCCCCTCCAAGATGCCGTCTTTGGTCAAGGTTCGCGCAACCACTCCGGTGCGGTGAGGGGTATCAGCGCCCCAATCGGGCGTCTCGGTGTCGCCATTGTTGGTTGCGCCCACGCGCCAGCCCGCGTAGAGGCTGCGAAGGTATGCCCCTTCAAAAGTGCGGTACTGGTTTCTGCTGCCGTTTCCCACCTCCTGGAGGACAATGGCCGCGTCGGCTACCGGGTCGTAGGCGAAGTCGTTGAAGTCGCTGTCGGGGAAGGGGTGATTGAACTGGGCAATGGCTCCCGGCTGGGCGGTGAGCCAGGTATAGATCTCTCCCAGGCTGTCGTAATTGGGATCATCGCGAGAGGGATAACCATCGGTCTCGAAGACGCTGATGTGGCCCTCCTCCCGTCCGGTCCACTCGAAGCCGCGCAGCCCGACGAAACTCCCATCAACAGTAGCAGCCTCGGCCTGGGCGAGGGTGTCAGCCCACTGAGCATCGTTCAAATAATGGGAGTGATCGGTGAGGGCCAGGAAGTGCAGCCCGTTGGCCCGTCCCACGGCGTAGGCATAGCGCGGGGGACCACTGCCATCGGAGTAGGTGGAGTGGGAGTGGAGGCAGCCGAAGTAGGCCCACATCCCGCCGGGCAGCGCGGCTGGCGGCAGGGGCGAGGAGGGCGGCGTGGGAAGATCGGTCAGGGAAGCAGGATTGGGCGCGGCGATGGCGAAGTCGGCGTTCATGTCGTTTGTGTCGCCCGCGCCCACCCGCTGCAGTGACCTGGGGGCCGGGGCGGAGATGTGACCGCTCACGCCCACAGCAGCGAAATCGCCCGACTTGTAGGCGATGGCGTCCACGCCGCTTCGTACATATGTTGATGAAGCGGCCTCATCAGCAGGCCCCAGCAGCAACACCTCATCGCCCGTGTTGGAGAGGGCCCAACTGCCCGTGGCCCACGAACTGTACTTAGCCATATTGGGCACTATCGGGGTATCAGTAAAATCTGCACCTGAGACCCGCGCCTCGAAGTCGGGATAGAAGCCGAAGCGAGCCTCGAACTGGGCCGCATTCTTCGCCACGACGAGGAGACCCTGTGGGCCAACTGTCGTCCCTGGCGGGAACTGATACATTCCCTCTCCCTCGCCCTCCGTCTCCTCATCGCCGATCTTGTAAAGGGAGAGATCCACCACATCCCCGCTGGGATTGAATATCTCCACGAACTCGTCGCCCTCGGTCTCAGGGATCGTGCCGTCGTAGCAGACCTCGCTAATGAGAAGGGGAACCGTGGGAGGAAGCGTCGGCGTTGTGGTGGGGGTGGGAGTTGGGAGGGGAGCGCTCCCCGGCGAAGGAAAGGTTCGTTCCACAAAATCGCTGGCCTGATCGGTGTCGTAGCCCGTCGGCTCGCGCTCCAGCGAATGGCCAGCGGCGACATCGGGGCAGGGCGGATCGAAGATCGTGGCGTCCGTCCCATAAGACATCTGGTCAATGACCGTCCCTGTGCTGTCCCTGAGAATCAGATGATCGCCATCGTTGTTCAGCCCGTTGCCAATACTGCCATCGGCGACAAAGAAGATGGCGCCCGCAAAGCCGGGGTAGTTGGTGTAGAAATCCTCGGAGGCAGCGATGACCACGAAGCCGTTGGCGGGGATGGTCATTGTGGGGCCTGTACTGAGCTCCGCCGAAGTAATGAAATCGGCGGCCATATTGTCGCTTATCGTCCAACCGGCCAGCTCAACTGACGAAGGGGCGTTATTGTAGAGCTCCACCCACTCGTAAGCAGCATCGGGGCCCGACTGGACGGAGTCGTACTCAACCTCATTGATGACCAAGTCGGGACCGAGGGGAGTGGCTGTCGCTGTAGGTGCGGGCGTGGACGTGGTCGTCGGGGTGAGTGTGGCTGTCGCTGTTGGGGTGAAGGTCGCTGTGGGCGTGGCCGTCGCTGTCGGGGTAATGATCACTGTCGGGGTGAATGTGGCCGTCGCCGTAGAGGTCAGTGTAGCCGTTGCCGTAGGCGTCAGCGTGCCGGCAGGCGTGATGGCGTTGCTCGGAGTGGCGGTTGGGCTCTGCGTCAGCGTTGTAGCGGTAGCCGTCGGCGTCTCCAACAGCCAGGGAGCTTCCGCGCTGGCGCGTATCACCGCAGCGATCAATACCACACTGGTTAAGAGCAAAGTTATAGCAAGCGCGACTGTGAGCTTCCTCATTTCCCTTGCCTTCTTTAGAACACGGATTTGCGGGATTGACGGATTTATTCTCAGCGGTTGAAACCGCATCTGGGGGGCGCGAGTGCGCCGGTCGTCCACCTGCGTGGACGATTTCCGCGACCACCTAGTGCACCTGGGCGGAAGTTTACCTACCATTCTAAAGCCGATTCTACGCTGGGAATGGCTCAAGGAATGGTAGGTCTATTTACGCCGTGCTGCACTAGGTGGTCGCCCGGCACGGAGTGCCCTCACAGGTGCGATTTCAATCGCTATCTTGATCTGCAAATTCTGCAAATCCGCTGTTTTCTCCAGAAGCTCAATCGAACTCCTTGAGCACCAGAGGCAGGTAGACCCTATATATTGTCGTCGTCGGGGTAGGTGTGGTGGTGGGCGTGGCGGTTGGTGTGGTGGTGGCCGTCGGTGTGGGCGTGGGCGCGTTTACCTCCCCTGGGTCTGGGACCTCCTGGTCAATCCAGTCCTCGAAGGTGTCGGTGTCCACATTGGCCGGGGAGCGCTCCAAAGAATGGCCAGCAGAGACATCGGGGCAGGGAGGATCGAAAGCCGTCGTGTCTGTCCCATAGGACACCTGGTCAATGAGCGTCCCCTCGCCGTCCTTGAGGATCAGTCGGTCGTCTGTGTTGCCCAGCCCGTTGCCGATCCTGCCGTCGGCGATAAAGACGATAGCGCCAGTGAAGGCAGGATAGTTCGCGTAGAAGTCTTCGGAGGAAGCGGCGATGACCATACAACCGCCAGCAGGTATCGTCGTCGTGGGAGAGATGACATCAGTGGACAAATTGTCGCTTATCGTCCAATCAGTCAGCTCCATCGGCGACGCGCTGTTATTGAAGACCTCGATCCACTCCTCATTCGGCTCTGTGCCCAGGGGGTCGTACAAGACCTCGCTGATGAGGAGGGTGGACGGGGACGCCCCGATGACAGGAGAAAGTTGGGACGTGAGGAGCAAGGCCAAGACGAGCAAGCCAAGCAGAACCACGTTCGTGATGCTTTTACTGGGAATCATTGACAAACCTCCTTAGTAAGTCTTGTCGGACATCGAAGTTCGGCAGAATTATATCATCCACCACCTCCCATCCAAAAAGTCTGATGTTGTCCATTTCCGCGCCGCCAGGTAGATCGGGAACCCTCTAAGCGACAATCTTAGACTGGTACAGTATATAGCAAAAAGCCACTTGCGTCAAACCTGGAGTTTGTACAAAGTGAAAGAAACCAGGATAGTGCCAAATGGCACCTTTGTCAAGTCTGAGCGAATGACATT
>CAYWWC010000147.1:0-10450 GCA_964461615.1 uncultured Anaerolineae bacterium | reverse complement strand
CAAGTAGTGGCGGAGTACACCCCGGAGCGAGTGGAGGAGATCAGCGGCATTCCGGCCGACGGCCTGCGGGCAGCGGCGCGGATGTATGCCCAGAGCAAGCCCGCTGCCCTCCTCTACGCCATGGGCATCACCCAGCACACCACCGGCACCGACAACGTGAAATCCTGCGCCAACCTGGCCATGCTCACCGGCAACATGGGCATCCCTGGCGGCGGCGTCAACCCGCTGCGCGGCCAAAACAACGTCCAGGGGGCTTGCGACCTGGGCGCTCTGGCCAACGTTTATCCGGGCTACCAGAGAGTCACCTCCCCTGAGGTGCAACAGAAGTTCGAGAAAGCCTGGGGCAGCACATCGGACCTGGAGATTGGCTTGACGGTGACGGAGATGATTGACGCTGCCGGTGATGGGCGCGTGCGGGCCATGTACGTCATGGGCGAGAACCCCATGGTGGCTGATCCCGACATCAATCACGCCCGCCACTGTCTGGAGCAGATCGAGTTCTTGGTGGTGCAGGACATCTTTCTGAGCGAGACGGCGCAACTGGCGCATGTGGTCTTGCCGGGCGCGTCCTTCGCCGAGAGGAATGGCACCTTCACTGGCACCGACAGGCGCATCCAGCGCGTGCGCAAGGCGGTCGAGCCGGTGGGGGAGTCTAAGCCCGATTGGGAGATCATTTGCCTGTTGGCTCAGCGGATGAAGGCTTCCGGCTTCGACTTTGCCTCGCCCAAAGAGATTATGGACGAAATCGCCTCCTTGACGCCCATCTACGGCGGGGTCTCGTTTGAGCGGCTGGAGAAGGAGGGCTTTCTCCAGTGGCCGGTGCCTGCTGCTGACCACCCCGGCACTCCATACCTGCACAAAGGCAAATTCAGCCGGGGACTGGGACACTTCCACGCCATCGAATTCAAAGAGGCAGCGGAACTGACGGACGAGGAGTATCCCTTCATCCTGACCACCGGTCGGCTGATGTTCCACTGGCATACTGGTACCATGACCCGACGGTCGGAGAAGTTGCACCAGGAGGTGCCAGAGGCCTACGTGGAGATGCACCCGGACGACGCAGCTGGCATCGGGCTGAACGGCGCCAAGCGGGTTAAGGTCGCCAGCCGCCGGGGGGAGATCGAGTTAGCGGCTCTGGTCACCCCGCGCATCCGGCCTGGCGTGGTCTTCATCCCCTTCCACTTCGCCGAGGCTGCCGCCAACGCCCTCACCAACGCCGCGCTTGATCCTATCGCCAAGATACCGGAGTATAAGGTTTGTGCGGTGAAGGTGGAACCAGTGGGGTAGGGAGGTCGCGGAAACAGGGGATCGTTATCGCTATTCAACCCTCTCCCAAATCGGTGAGAGGGTTTTTTGTAATTGTGGTCAGCTTGTGCTATAATCTGAGTGTATTTTCACTTGGGGAGGGACGGTAGGGATGAGTGTCGTGGGCGGCTACGAAGAGGAAGTTCGCCAGAGGACGCCAAAGGGGATGCTCCAGTCGGTCAAGACCTATGTGGAGGTCGCGAAGCCCGGTTCTGTGCTCCTTCTCGTCTTCACCGCTATCGGCACGATGGTCGTCGCTGCTGAGGGCCAGAGTATCCCTTGGAGGTTGCTTCTCACCGCGTTTGTGGCCATCACCGCGGGCTGCGCAGCAGCCAACGTCATCACCTGCTATATTGATAGAGACATAGACGTCGTGATGGAGAGGACCAAAAGACGTCCTATCCCCTCCAGGAGGATCTACCCTCCGGAGAAGGCTCTCTACTTTGGGCTTGCTTTGGCTCTGATCTCCCTGGCTTTATCCTGGCGAATCAACTTCCTCTCTTTCATCTGCATGCTCTTGGGCCTGGCCGATAACGTCATCGTCTACAGTCTGTTGACCAAAAGACGAAGTCCCCTCAATGTCATCTGGGGGGGCTTCAGCGGCGGCTTGCCGGTTCTCTTCGGCTGGGCGGCCGTCAGTGGCAGCATTAACCTCACTGCCCTCCTTATCGGCGCAATCGTCGTCCTCTGGATACCCAATCACATCTGGAACCTGGCCATCTTCTACAGCGACGATTATCGGAAAGTCAGCGTTCCCATGCTCCCCGCCGTGTTCGAATTGAAGAAGACCCTCAGGTGTATCTTAGCCACTGTCCTACTGATGTACCTCTTCTCGATTCTTCTGTATTTCTTCGGACCGTTTGGCCCCTTATACTTGGGCCTGGCCCTGATTTCTGGCCTTCTCATAAGTTTGGGAAACATCTACCTGGTTCTCAGGCCTTCTCGCCAAAGAGCCTGGAAGATGTTTAAGATTTCGAGTCCCTATCTCTTCCTTCTCTTTGTGGGGATGATATTGGACGTACTCATACGGTAATCCAAATCTCAGCGAAAGGGGGCAATCCAATGAAAAAGGTGAAGATCGGTGGCGTCATCAGGAACTCCAACCTGGCAAAAGTAGGGGTCATGGGCATCCCGGATCGTCCCGGCGTGGCAGGCGCGATCCTCTCCGGGCTGGGCCGCAAGGGAATCAATGTCGAATTCATCGTTCAATGCATAGACCTCAATGAGCGTGACCACGTTGTCTTCTGCGTCGCCCGTGATAACTTGGAGGCTGCTCTATCCATACTAGAGCAGATCAAGCTTCAGTTGGGGGCAAAGGAGGTGGTCCACGATCCGGAAGTGGGCATAGTCTCCATCTTTGGCCCCGACTTCCGAGAGCGACCGGGCATCGCGGGCGCTATGTTCAACGCTTTGGCATCGGCGGGCATAAACATACTGGCCATCAGCACTTCTATCTCGACTGTCTCTTGTGTGATTGATGCCAGGCGCGTCTCGGAAGCCGTCAGGGTCATCGAACAGACGTTTGACATGCCCTGATGAGCAAGACCGAATCTAACTTGCGCTTCTGAGCGTGGGGTGGTATGATCACCCTCGTTCTCAGCGAAGGAGTCCCAGTCAGGATGACCAAACTCACCAGACGTGCTTTCCTCAGCCTGATGGGCGTTAGCTCGGCCGCCGCCTTATATAAGTTTGGCCTGCAACGCTCAACCCTCAGCTACTCCAGTTCCCCCGTCCCCATCTCTCCCGCTATCGAGAGATGGACGCCCACTGTGTGTCGCATTTGTCCGGCTGGGTGTGGGATAGTGGCGCGGGTGATTGGCGAGCGGGTGGTGAAGATCGAGGGCAACCCCTTGCATCCCAACAACCAGGGCAAGTTGTGCCCCAAGGGCCAGGCCGGGCTACAGGTGTTGTATGACCCCGATCGAGTCAAGCATCCCCTGCAGCGTGTGGGTGAACGGGGTAGCGGACAGTGGCAGCCCATTTCCTGGAATGACGCCCTGCGGGAAGTTGCAGACCAACTCCGCCAGCTTCGAGATACTGACCGTCCTGAGGGGTTGATCTTTCTCCACGACGGCAAGCGCGGCCCCACCAGTGACCTTATTGCCCGCTTCTGCCGGGCCTTCGGCACACCTAACGAGGTGCGCGACACCCATCACAGCGCAGATGGCCCTCCCCTGGCCCACCTGTTGAGCCAGGGCTGGAACGAGCATGCCGCCTACGATTGGGAGAACACCAACTATCTGCTGTGCTTCGGCGGCGCTTTTCTGGAGGCCTGGCAGCCGCTGGTGCGCCAACTGAGAGCCTACAGCCGCATGCGCCGGGGACGGCCCAACGTGCGAGCCAAGATCGTGCAGTTGGAGAGCCGGGCTTCGGTGACGGCCACCAAGGCCGACGAATGGGTCCGCATCCGGCCCGGCACAGAGGGCACCCTGGCTCTGGGGATAGCCCACGTCATCGTCCGCGACGAACTGTACGATGACGATTTCGTCGCCGAGCACACCTTTGGCTTCGAGGACTGGGCCGACGACACCGGCCAAAGCCGCACCGGCTTCCGTGTCCTGGTGCTGCGGGACTACGCGCCGGAGCGCGTGGCCGAGATCACAGGCGTGCCACGGCCCACCATCGAACGCCTCGCCTGGGAGTTCGCCAGCACCCGTCCGGCAGTGGCAGCCGGCGATGTCTCAGGATACAGCAATGGTCTATTCAGCCAGTGGGCTATTCATGCTCTCAATGCTCTGGTGGGCTCCATTGACGTGCCTGGCGGGGTACTCAGGCAGCGTCAGCCGCCCCTGGCTCCCTGGCCTGAGTTCGACCTGGACGAAGTGGCCACGACGGGATTGAGTCAGTCGCGCCTCGACGGGGCGAGCACGGCAGCCTTCCCCCTGGCCCAGGACGTGGCCCCGGCTCTGGCGGCTCGCATCTTGCAAGGCCAGCCCTATCCGACCGAAGCCCTTTTCCTCTACCATGCTAATCCCCTGTACCACGCGCCTCTGTCGGGGGCTTGGGCCCAGGCTTTGGAGCGCGTTCCCTTCATCGTCAGCTTCTCGCCCTATCATGACGAGACCAGCCACTACGCCGACCTGATCCTCCCTGACTCTACTTTCATGGAGAAATGGTTCTACGAGGTACTGGAGCCTAGCCTGGGCTATCCGGCCGTCGGGCTGGGGCAGCCGGTGATCGAGCCTCTGGGCGATACCCGCAACGTCGGGGATGTCCTCATCGCCCTGGGCCAGGCCGTCGGCGGCCCGTTCGGCGCCTCGTTGCCGTGGGAGAGTTTCCTCGAATCGCTACAGACCAGACTGCGCGGCCTGTTCGAATCCGACCAGGGCCTGCCCCTCGGGGCGGGAGAAGAGTTCTCCGGGTTCTGGGATGGGCTGCGAGCGAGCGGGGTGTGGTACACCCAGCCCTACGAATTCGGGCAGTGGGAAGAAGTGCTGACCACGCCGTCGGGACGGTTCGAGTTCTACTCGCATACTCTGGCGGCAAAGCTGGGCGCTGACAATTCTAACAAGCGGGGTGATGAGGCGTTTATGCCGCACTACGAGCCGCCTCGCTTCGCGGGCCACGAGGCGGACTATCCTTTGCACTTACAACTCTTCAAGACCACAACCTACGGCGAGCGGTGGGGGCCCAACGTGCCCTGGCTGCAGGAAGTCTACGGATTACGTTTGCAGGAGATGTGGACGAATTGGGTGGAGATTAGCCCTGAGACGGCCCACGAACTGGGCATTGCCGACGGCGATGTGGTGTGGGTCGAGTCGCCCGCAGGCCGCATCCAGGCCAAGGCCCGGCTCTACGCCGGAATCATGCCCGAGGTGGTGGCCATGCCCCTGGGCCAGGGTCACACCGCACTGGGTCGCTGGGCGCAGGGGCGGGGCGCTAATCCTAACGAGCTTCTGGTAGAGGACTACGACCGCCTGAGCGGAGAGCTGGCTATGCAGAGTACTCGGGTGAAGATATATAAATGACCAAATCCCGAGGAGGGAAAATGCCGCGTTGGGGAATGGTGATTGATCTGGATAAGTGCACTGCCTGTCAGGCCTGTACCATTGCCTGCCAGGCGGAGAACAACGTGCCTTTCGCCGGGCCAGAGCAGGGGCTTGCGGACCGCTCCAAGCACTGGCACGAGGTGATGACCCAACTGGAGAGCGAACGCCATGGGTTTCGGGCCTTGTTCATCCCGCGGCCCTGTATGCACTGCGAGGATCCACCCTGTGTCAAGGTTTGCCCGGTGGGAGCTACCTACCTCGACGAGGAAGGCATCGTGCGCATGAACTACGAGCGCTGTGTCGGCTGCCGTTACTGCATCACAGCTTGCCCGTACGGGGTACGCTATTTCAATTGGTACGCTCCTCAATGGCCGGAACCCTACGACCAATACCTGAATCCTGACGTGCCCGTTCGTCCCAAAGGCGTGGTGGAGAAATGCACCTTCTGTATTCATCGCCTGGAGCAAGCCAAGCGCCGGGCAGCCGAGCAAGGACGAGAGCTGACTGACGCCGATGTGGTGTTATTGCCAGCCTGCAACCAGGTCTGTCCCGCCTCGGCTCGCTACTTCGGCGACCTGGACGATCCCGACAGCACGGTCTCGAAACTGGCCCACAGCCCCCGCGCCTTTCGCTTGTTGGAGGACTTGGGCACGGAACCTAAGGTCTATTACCTGGCGGAGGAGAAGAACTAGATGGATTACCCTTCGACAACCCTTCGACCGTTAGCGAAGCGGCGCTCAGGACAAGGCTCAGGACACAGCGATGCCTTCGGTAAGCACGCCCCGGTGTTCAAACCTTTGGGCCGCCCAGGGCGAGGGTTCTACCTGACCGTGGCCGTGCTGACCCTGATCGTTGCCCTGGGCGTAGTAGCCTACGGCACGCAACTGATATACGGCCTGGGAGTGACCGGTCTGAACCGACCGGTGACGTGGGGCTTTTACATAATCAATTGTATCTTCTTCATCGCCATCAGCTACGGCGGGACCATGACTTCGGCCATCTTGCGCATCGTGAACGCCAAGTGGAGGCTGCCCATCACCCGCGCCGCTGAGGTGGTTACTGTCTGTGCCTTGGGCATTGGGGCCTTGAACATTGTGCTGGACATGGGGCGACCGGACCGTGTGCTGAACATGGTCTTTCACGGTCGCCTCCAATCGCCTATTATGTGGGATTTCGTGGCTGTCAGCCTGTACTTGCTTTGCAGCCTGATCTACCTTTACCTGCCCATGATACCCGACATCGCTCTCCTGCGCGACGAGTTCCCCGGCCGCAAGCGGCTCTATACCTTCCTGGCCCTGGGATGGACGGGCAGCGAGCGGCAGAAACACCTCCTGGAACGGGCTATTGACTTGATGGCCGTGTTGATGATCCCCATCGCCGTGGTGGTGCACACTGTGCTGGCCTGGTTGTTCTCCATGACTATCCAGCCCATGTGGCACAGCACCCTGATGGGGCCATATTTCGTGATGGGCGCCGTCTACAGCGGCATCGCCTCCCTGATCATCGCCCTGGCCATACTGCGGCGAGTGTTTCACCTGGAGGAGTATTTCCAGCCTCGCCAGTTCAACAACCTGGGCCTGCTGCTGATCACCATGACTCTGATGTGGCTCTATTTCACCGTGTCTGAGTACATGACCACCTTGTATGGCAACGAGCCAGCCCACATGGCCGTTTTCCAGGCCAAGATCAGCGGCGAGTTCGCCCCCTATTTCTGGACTCAGGCTGTCTGCTGTTTCGCTGTGCCCGTCTTGATTCTGTTCTCTCGCCGCACTCGCACCATCGCTGGCACGGTCGTGGCATCGGTGGCAGTGAATATCGGGATGTGGTTGGAACGCCTGATGATCATCGTGCCCACCCTGACCCGCCCCCGTTTACCCTATCGCCTGGGCATCTATCAGCCTACCTGGGTGGAGTGGGCCATCATGGCTGGTAGCGCAGCAGCTATCATCCTGTTGTATGTGCTTTTCACCAAGTTCTTTCCGATAGTCTCAGTGTGGGAGCTAGAGGAAGAGGAAGAGCACGAAGTCATGGCTGCCCGTTTAGAGACGGAGCCTTCGTCGGAGGTAGCCTGAGATGCGACTACCCTCTGCTAGGAAGCTTGCATTCATAGTTGGATTGGCGCTGGCTTTGATGTTGCTGGCTGGTCTGGCCGTCAGTGCCCAGCCGCCGGTGCCGCATCCTGAGGAGGAAAACGGCACCTCGTACGAGGATTGCGCGTCCTGCCACCGTGCTGGTGATGAGGAGGCCCCGTTGCTGGCCGCCGATCATGTTCAACATGAGAACGCCGACTGCCGGACCTGCCACGGCACCACGGGCATGGCAGCTCCGGCCATCACTCACCTGGCGGGCGGTTGGGCCGACTGTCGAGGTTGCCACGAGGAGTGGATCAGCGAAGACGTCCCTAACCTGGCCGATTCGGAGTATGACCACGACCCATATCACAGCGGCACCTGCCAGAGCTGCCACTCGGTGGCCCACCGTTTCTACGAGGGGATGCCGGTTGCTGCCTGCGGGGTGTGTCACCCCGAGAGCACCGCCGCAGAGACGGTGCACAACAACCCCGAAACCTGGGTAGACTGCGTGGCCTGCCACGAGGCGGCCGGCCGCTATCCCCACGATGAAGAGCGCATCCACTCCCGTGATGAGGACTGTCTGGCCTGCCACCACGACCTGACCGAGCGTGTGGCCAGCAGCACGCCAGGATTGGTCTCGGCGCGGCCGGATGACAAGAGGTACAGCCTGACTGATCACATCGGCCGGGGCGCACCCCACACCACGGTGGCTTGCGTGGCCTGCCACCTGGAGCAGGCCACCATCGAGCGGGACCCGACGACCCAGCGGGTCGAAGTGGTGCTCCCGGAAGCGGAAGAGGGAGTAGCGCCGGATACCCCCGAGCTGGCCGAGATCACCAAGGACGTTGATTGCGCTCGCTGCCATCAGCGGCCTGCCCAGGTGGCTGCCCCCACCACCAAGCTGCCGCCGCGCAGCGTCCTGTGCCTGGCCTGCCACGATGCGTCGCTGGTGGTCAAAGACGCTTTCTCCTGGGCTGGCTTGGGGCTCTTTGGGGTGGGGGTGGTGCTGATGAGTTCTATCTGGTTGCGAGGCAGTGTGGCCGGGCGCAGGGGATTGCCCTTGCAGCAGCGCGTCGGCCGCCTCTTGTACGGTGTTTGGGACTTTGTGGCCTCCCCGCGAGTGTTCAGGTTCTTATGGGCCTTTCTGATGGATGGGGTGCTGCATCTCCGCGTGTGGCGCGAGAGCCGCAAGCGGTGGTTGATCCACGCCTTGATGTTCTTGGCCTTCATGGCCCGTGCTCTGCTGGGCGCTATCACCTGGGTACTTGTCAGCATCGCGCCCACCGGCACGCTGACCCAGGTGCTGGTAGACAAGAACAACCCCGGCGTGGCCTTTGCCTACGATTTCCTGGCTGTGCTGGTCATCGTGGGGGCGGTGCTGGCCCTCTACCGGCGCTTTGTCGTCAGGGATCCACAGCTCATCACCGTGGGGCAGGACACAGTGGCTATCGCCCTGCTGGGGAGTATCTTTCTGATGGGCTTCGTGGTGGAGGGGGCGCGGATCGTGACCACTGATCTGCGTCCTGGCCTGGCTGTCTATTCCTTTGGAGGGTATCTGGTGGCCTTGCTGTTGCGCCCCATATCCATACCCTGGGATGTGGTCTACGGCTACCTGTGGTACGTCCACGCGGCCCTGGTGGCCGGGCTGGTCGCCTACCTGCCCTTCAGTAAGTTCTTGCACGTGCTCATCAGCCCGCTGGTCGTGGCCCTCAACTCGGCGAGCAAGCACGCGACGCCGGCTGAATACGTGGAACATCATTGAGAACGGATTCATAGAAGCGGTAAACGATGACAAAATTGGACCTGTCTCTGTTCAGCATCAAGCAATTGTTGGAATTGGAGGGATGCACCCGCTGCGGGGAGTGCATCACCTGGTGTCCCACCTTCACGGAGAAGGAGCTTGACGAGATAACCCCGCTGGACAAGATCCACACCCTGAATGGTTTCATCAAGGGGGAATACGGCGGCTTCCTGGCCCGTTTGTTCGGCTATCGTCCAGCGACCGAGGATGGCATTGCCCGCTGGTCGCGCGGCGCCTACGACTGCACCCTCTGCGCCCGCTGTAACGTGGTGTGCCCGGTGCACATTGACACCCGCGCGCTGTGGATCGCCATGCGCGAGCAATTGGTGGAGTTGGGCGAGTATCCTGAGTTGATGGACACCCTGCGCGACACCGTGACCGCCAATTACAACATCTCCGGCGACCCTAACGAGAACCGGCTGGGCTGGAGCGCCAACCTGGAACACGTGCCGGAGGGTATTGATCGTCGGGCGGGTGCCGAGGTGGTGTACTTCACAGGCTGTGTGGCTGCCTTCTATCCGATGGTCTACAGCGTGCCCCAGACCATGGCTCAGATCATGGAGAGGGCCGAGGTGGACTTTACCACCCTGGGCGGCGACGAATGGTGCTGTGGGTTCCCATTGGTGATCGCCGGCATGGGGAAGTCGGCCATGGAGCTAGTTCGTCACAACGTGGAGGCCGTGCGAGCTCTGGGCGCTAAGAAGCTGATGGCTGCCTGTCCCTCTTGCTACCACACCTGGAAACACGACTACTCGCACGTTATCGGCGAGCCGCTTGGCTTCGAGGTGGTTCACGCCACCGAGCTACTGGCTGATCTGATTGAGTCCGGCCGCATTGAGCTCAAGGGTTTCCGTGACCCAGTAACTTACCATGACCCTTGCGATCTTGGCAGGACCAGCGGAGTCTACGATGCACCCCGACAGATCATCAACAGTGTGCCCGGCATTTCCTTCACCGAGATGGAAGACCACCGGGAGCGCTCGCTGTGCTGTGGCGGGGGCGGCGACGTAGAGATGGCCGACCGGGAGCTATCGGCTGCCGTGGCCCGGCGACGCATGGAGCAGGCCCAGGCCACGGGAGCCAAATGGATCGTGACCGCCTGCCAGCAGTGCAAGCGCACCCTGTTGACTTCCGCCCGCCGAGAGAAAATCCGCCTGCGGACGATAGACATCAGCGAGTTCGTCTGGCGGGCGATGGAGTCTTAATAAAGAAAGGAGCAGAATCATGAAAATTGACAAGTACGAATTTCCCGACGATCTGTATTACGACAAGGAGCACAACTG
>CAYWWC010000146.1:0-10452 GCA_964461615.1 uncultured Anaerolineae bacterium | reverse complement strand
ACGTTAAGAGTTCTCTTCTCAGGTGCCGGTTCGCCTTTGGCCAGGGCGGCGTACATCTCCGCATCCTCGGCGCTGGGGACGAGGAACTTCCAGCCGGGATGGATCAGGCCGGGGTTCTCGATGTTGGCGAAGCTGGTATCCTCTTCGTATTTGGCGTTGGTAGCGCCGACGATGGCCCAATAGGCCGGGCCGCTGCCCAGGTACTTCTCCGCCAGGCTCCAGAGGTTGTCGCCCAGCTTGACCGTGTAGGTCAGCTCCTCCTGAGCTGATGGAGCAGCGCCGGCCGTGCTCACCGCCAGGGGCAGCAGCATGGCCAACACTATAAACAGGTTGAGGCCAACTCGTTTTCGTTGGCACAGCGTCTTCTTAGACGTTTGTTCCTCCTTGTATTTTGAGACTAACGCGAGAACCCGACGTTTTTGGTGCGATAGGCATACCTCCTTTCAGCATACGCACTCTTTACCGGGATGGGGGCAGGAATCAGGGGAAAGTGGACCAACTGCCCATCCGCAACGACAGATTCTCTGGCCCACGAGACGAATTGTAATCCTCAAGGAAAATTATACCACTACTCTATCCCACTGTCAAAACGCCGTTTTCACTCACATCACCAACTGGATCAATTGACAGACCGAGGGCGCACTAACTGGCCACTTCGCATGACAACCTCTCCATCCAAGTAGAGATCAGGGTACGGAAGAACGAAGTCCTCGTGCAGATCCGCCGATACCGTCCCCCCCATGTGGACGTTATCACCGATGGCCAGGCGCGCCGTTTCCCGAATCTTCTCCGCTTCCCAAATGTGTTTCAATATGTATCTATCAGTTCTTCATTGCTCCCAGCTTTATTATAGTATTTCAATGTTCGCCATGTGAATTCAAGCATATTCTACTCGATTCCTGCTGTATTGTAGTTGTCGGAAGCATCTATCCTTCTTCCGTGCGAACCTCAACATCAGAAAGCAACTCGACAACCCGCATCACCGCCGAGTGATCGAGGCCGCCCCACCCCTGCGCTTGCATGGCGCCGAATAGCTCGTGAGCCAGGGCTGATGCTGGCAACGAGATGCCGTAGGCCCGCGCGGTCTCGCGGACTATGCTGAGGTCCTTGTAATGCAGCCTGCTTCTGAACCCCGGCTCGAAGATGCGCTTGATGACCCTCGGCCCACGCACATCCATGACCCGTGACTGGGCAAAACCCCCACTGAGCACCTTGACCACGATGGCTGGGTCTACTCCAGCCTTGGCCCCCAGAACCAGCGCTTCGGCCATGCCGATCAGGTTCAAAGCGACCTGCACCTGGTTGCAGGCCTTGACTGTCTGACCAGCGCCGTTTGGGCCGCAATGCACGATGGTCTTACCCATCACCCCAAGAACGGGCAACACCTCGTTGAAGAGATCCGCGTCGCCACCGACCATGATGGACAGGGCACCCTGCTGAGCGCCCACATCACCGCCGCTGACCGGTGCATCAAGACAGCGCACGCCTTTCTCGGCCAGCGCATTCGCCACTTTCACCGCCACAGGCGGCGCGATGGTGCTCATGTCAACAACGATATCGCCCTCGCTCACCCCCTCAATAAGGCCACCCTCGCCCAGGGCCACCAGCTCCACATCGGGCGAATCGGGCAGCATGGTGATGATCAACTCGCTCCTGGACGCCACCTCTGCCGGGGAAAACGCTGGCTCTGCTCCCTCAGCAGCCAGCTCCTCCACGGGCTCACGGCTGCGATTGTGCACCACCAGCGGATAGCCCGTCCTGAGCAGGTTCCTGGCCATGGGCTTGCCCATGACTCCTAGACCGATGAAACCAACAGTAGGCTTGGTCATTGAGAATGCTCCTTTCTTTTGCGTCTACGCTTCCTGTGTTTGCGCTTCTTCAGTTTTGGAGACCTGGTAGGCTTGGGAAACCTGTCAGGCGGACCGGCCAATTTTCGCCACGACGTGTTCAAGGGGGCGGGCTCCTGGATGGGTAGCTCGGAAGGCTCCAGGTCATCCGGGTACCAGCCGCCCGGCTGCACCCGCACGCTGCGCACTTCTTTGAAGATGTGGAGGTGCTCCAGCATCTCTGGCATACCCTTGGGCCGTTTCACACCTTCTCGCCAGGCCTGGCGTTCCATCGTACCCATTATCAAGTATTCGTTGCCAATGACCGAAGGATTGAGCTCGGCAAAGATACCCGCCAGCAGTTCCTCAATCTGGTTCTGATGCGCGATCAACAGGTCACAGTCGGGGCAGTAGCGGCAGGTGTAGTTAAGCGCCACCGGAGTCATCGGATCCACGTGAATGAACGCCGTTTCATCACATGACGTCACGGCGGCAGCTTGCGCTGCTTCATCTTCTGTTCACAACCGGGGCAACGAGTGAAACGGTATTCGCTGTAGGGATTCAGGATGAAGGTGTATTGGGGTGGCAGTTTGCCGAGATGCGGTTCTTTCTTCTTGATCATGGTTTCAACTCACCAGACGAGGATATGCATATTATACCATGCCTGAACGAGATTAGCAACACCCAAAAAAGAAAAAACCGACCCGTTTCAAAACAGATCGGTCTTCTGGCGGGAGCGACGGGATTCGAACCCGCGGTCTTCGGCTTGACAGGCCGACATGTTAGGCCACTACACTACGCCCCCACTGCGGGTAAATGATAGCACAGAAAGCGATTTTCGTCAAATTGCGTCAGGCGATGGGCAGCGCAGCGGTTCCGCGCAAGCCGCTATTGAAGTGACAAGCAGCAATTCCCGTTTTAGCATCATCGCCGCGTGATATGGCATCGTAGTGGCGACTTTAGTCGCTGATTACGCGGCCCAAACGACTAAAGTCGCTACTACGAACCCCATAACGGGAATTGCTGAGTGACAAGAGAAACAAGCCCCCCTTCATACTCCCAGGCTTGCGCTGCCCACGCCCAACCACTTATCCAACGCCGGTGGTAGGAATAGCAAGACCAGGCTGACCATGGAGTGGCAGCTCATGCTGGCGCTCAGGCCATAGCGCTGGCACACGTAACTGTAGACAAAGCCCAAAAGCGCAGCAGCTACTACCACCGCCACCAATACCGCCGGAAAGCTACTGAGACCAGGCAGAAAGAGGATGCCCTGGCCCAGGCCGTAGAGCAAAGCAGCGACAACCAGCCCGCGCTCCCGCTGCAGGAAGCCCCGAAAATACAGTCCCTCAATGGGCACGGAGAGGAGAACCAGATTCTGGAACAGGGCTGCTTCGCTGGCCAAGGGAAAAAGGTTGGCCGAGACGGTTTTGAGGGCGTCCCTGGCCAACAATAGCAGTGGCAAGGAGATGACCAGAGCCACCACTACTCCACGCCCCAGGTTGACCAGTCCATACTGCACGGCTAAGGCTTTCTCCTCGGCGTAGACCAGGCAGGCTCCCAGCAAAACCAGCCGAAGTATGAGCAAGCGAGCTTCCTCCCCTATTCGCCAGGTACCCAGGCCAACAACGGCGAAGATCAGGAAAGCCAAATAGGGGTCGAAGGCCGCCAGGCTGTTTCGTTCTTCACCACTATCGCGCTCGTCCTTCACAACTGCTCCATCACCTCCCGCGCCACAGCCAGGGCAACCTCAATGTCGTCAGCTTCGATGCCGTAGTGGGTCACGGCCCGCAGACGGCGGCCGCCGATGGCCAGCAGCTTCACCCCTCTCTCGCCTAGTCTGGCCTGCAATTCCGCCGGCGTCAAACACTCGCTGGCAAGCTCAAAGATGACGATGTTGGTCTGCACGCGGTCCAAATCAATAGCCAACCCCGGTATCACGGCCAGGCCCTCAGCCAGGCAGCGAGCGTTGGCGTGGTCTTCCGCCAGGCGATCCACCATCTGCTCCAGGGCCACGATGCCGGCCGCGGCGATGATGCCCGCCTGACGCATGCCGCCGCCGACGATCTTACGGTTGCGCCGCGCCTCGTAAATGAACTCCTCGTCTCCGCAGATCATTGAGCCTACAGGCGCCGATAGGCCCTTGGACAGGCAAAACTGCACCGAGTCCACGTCCTCCACCAGTTCTTTTATGTCAATTCCCAGGGCAACCGCCGCGTTGAAGACGCGGGCTCCATCGAGATGGACAGCCAGGCCGTGGCGATGCGCCAGTTGGCAGACGGCTTTGATGTACTCAGGCGTAAGCACTGCCCCACCGCAGCGGTTGTGGGTGTTTTCCAGACAGATCAATTTACTGCGGGGAAAATGGACGTTCTCACCGCGGATGGCAGCTTCTATGTCAGCCAAGTCCAGGGTGCCGTCGGGCTGGTTGAGCAGGGTGCGAGGGTGAATGCCACCCAGCGCCGCCGAGCCGCCGGCTTCGTGAGTAAAGGTGTGGGCCAGGTGGCCTATAATGAACTCATCGCCCCGGCCGCAGTGAGTCAAGAGGGCAACGAGATTCCCCATCGTGCCACTGGCTGTGTAAAGGGCCGCCTCCTTGCCCATGCGCTGAGCGGCCATCTTCTCCAGCCGATTGACCGTCGGGTCCTCACCAAAAACGTCGTCGCCCACCTCGGCCTTGTAGATGACTTCGCGCATGGCAGGTGTCGGCAGAGTAACCGTGTCGCTTCGCAGGTCTATTATCTTCAAGTTTCCCTCCTGTGTTTGCATGGTATTCAGCGCAACTCGGCCAGAGCCTTCGTGGGCTGCCACAGTTCTGGCAAGCTGGCATGCCGAAAAGGGGCAGGCAGTTGCCGAGTCATCGCCCGGAGCCGATGGTCCAGAGCTGTCCCTTGGGTGTGAAAGTTGTTGATGAGTGGTAAGTCAAGGGTGATCACTGCATCTACCCCCAGGATACCCCCATCTAGGTCGGTTCCGAAGGTGCCCAGGCTGAGGATGACAGCATCCTCTCGCGTGAACCCGTGCTCGCGTAGCCGTCTGGCCCAGCGCTGGATATAGCGTGTTACCTGGATGACTTCGACCTCAGCCAGAAAAACACGGACCTCATCTCGTGCGCTCAACCGCTCTATGATGTGCAGAGATTGAGGCGTGATGAAGGCAGTGAACCGATATCGGGTGCCAGCATAGAGCATGGTCAGGCAGACTACCTGCTCCGGATAGAGCGGCTGACTCCGGCGCACCCGGGCGAGCCCCTCAAGGGTCCTCCGAGCGACACTCTTGTCAAGCAGGTAGGCGGGCATCCGATCGGACCTCGATCACCGGTAGCTCCTCCAACGAGGGTGCTTCCCCTCCCAGATCCTCCCAGACAGCATCGGCTTCATTATCTGGCAAGGCGAAATACTGACGGTAAGTAAGGCCAGCGATGAAGGGATCTTCCAGGGAGGGTGAGGCCGCTCGTCGGCGGGCCTTATCCTGAAAGTATGCCACTGCCTCGGCCAGCGCCTCTTCAGATACTACCGGAGGCGACGTCACATCGGGTGGCAATAGCTGCCCCAGTTGCGATCGCTCCTGGGTCTCCAGACGTTGGATCAGATTCAGAACTCGCAAGACTCGCGGAGAAACCGACACACTTATACTCATCTCATCTCCTCCTCAGGTGAAGGAACTCGGTCGGGAGACCTCGTCCATCAGCCGCCGCTAGTACCTCCTGACGACAGACCGGTAGGTCTGCGGCTGGCGGCATTGCAGGAATTGAAGTTCCTCGCGATGCTTCCGAACGCTGTCCAGGTCAATGCGCGCCACACCGTAGCCTTCTATCTCCTGATCAACGGAGGTGTACAGCTCGCCCCTCGGGCCTACGACCATGCTGTCGCCGAAGAACGAGTAGGTGTATTCCTCCCCCACCCGATTGGCCGCCGCCACGAACAGCGAGTTCTCGTACGCCCTGGCCAGCACATAGGTTCGCCACTCCTCCGCATCTGGCTGGGCCCAGTTGGCGCAGACGATCAGCAGCTCCGCCCCATCCACAACCAGACTGCGGGCCACCTCGGGAAAGGCCAGGTCCCAACCGATCAGGAGACCCACCTGGCCAAACCCTGTCTCCAGGACAGGATACCGATAGCCGGGGCGAAAGGCTAAGCGCTCCTCCCCGCGCAGGTGCACCTTGCGGTACTGGCCGATCAACTCGCCATCGGGACCGATCAAGATGGCAGCATTGTAAAGGATGCTCTCCACCTTCGCTTTGACCGCCATCCCGAAGGCGATATGGGTGCTGAACTCAGCGGCCCGCTGGGCCAACAAGTTGGCGGTGGGGCCAGGCGCCCGCTCGGCCAGATCGGTGAAACGCACCCCACACTCGTAGCCGGTGGTAACAAGCTCAGGGAACACCACCAGATCAACCTTTTGCTCGCTGCAGATCTTGTCCACGAAGTTGGACATTTGCACCAGGTTCTCACTAACGTCGGCCATGCGCGGGTTCATCTGCACTACAGCTACTTTGATCTCGTTCATAAACGATTCGGCTCCTTTCTCCTTAAAAACAGACCATGTCGCATGTTGCGTTGAGTACTACGAAATACGCAATACGTTTCACATAGTGGCTCTCTGGTAGTTTGCAGGGTTGCTTTGCCAAGTGGTCAATTCCTTGCCACGAATTACACGAATTTTCACTAATTTCTATTTTTCGTGTTAATTCGTGCAATTCGTGGCAAATTTCTCAGCTTGACCCTGCGAAATCCTAAAGAGCCCACATAGTATAGCCACAATTCAGGTATTAGTCAAAACGCGAGGCACCTAGCTATGGCCGCTTCAATCTTGATGCTCGCCTCCCCGCGGCCCTTGTTCAGGTGAGCCAGGAACTCCACGTTGCCAGCCGGGCCTTTGAGGGGCGACGCCATCAGGCCCCGCACCGTCAGGCCGTGATCCAATGCCCAGGCGAGGATCTTGCCCAGGACGGCACGGTGGACTTCGGGATCCTTCACCACTCCCCCCTTGCCCACCGCTGCTCGCCCAGCCTCGAACTGAGGCTTGATGAGGGAGATTATGTCACCTGCTGGCTTGAGCCAGCCCGTGACGCTGGGCAGCACCAGTGTCAGGGAGATGAAAGAAACGTCAATGGTAGCCAGGTCAATGGGCTCTGGTAAGCTCTCCAGGTAGCGCACGTTGACGCGCTCCATGACCACCACCCGCGGGTGCTGGCGCAGGCGCCAGGCCAGTTGGCCGTAGCCTACATCAATGGCGTAGACCTTGCTCGCGCCCCGCTGCAGCAGGCAATCGGTGAATCCGCCTGTGGAAGCCCCCACATCAGCGGCCACCGCCCCAGGCGCCTGGACGGCGAAACAGTCTAACGCCGCCTCCAGCTTCAGGCCACCTCGGCTGACATAGGGCGGCTTCGCCCGCAGGCGAATATCGGCGCCGCCGGCCACCTGCATCCCCGGCTTGTCCATCACATGGCCGGCCACCAGCACCTGGCCGGCCATGATCAGCCGCTTGCCTCGCTCCCGACTCTCGACCAGTCCCCTCTCAACTAGCAGCACATCCAAACGCTTTTTCTTCACCACTATAGGATAGTCACAAGTTGCCAAAAAGTCAAGCGGCGACTAGCATCCCCGCCCCGCTTAAGGGCGACTTGGCTACGAAATCGGGGCGGGGATGCCCCTCCATAGCAGGGGAAAAAGTACAAGCCGATTTGCTCAAATCGGCATAATCTGGTATCATCTACTGGCTGGATATTAGATGTTGGATATTGGACGGTGGAAAAGCCATGCTAATGAACCTCCTCAAAACCATGCGGCCCAAGCAGTGGCCGAAGAACGTGTTCATCTTCACCGCTTTGGTGTTCGATGAAAAGCTGTTCACGCCAGCGCCTCTGCTCAAGACCATCGCTGCCTTCATCCTCTTCTGCCTCACCTCCAGCGCAGTTTATCTCATCAATGACTTGGCGGATATCGAAAAGGATCGCCAGCATCCTACCAAACGCCTGCGCCCCCTGCCAGCAGGTCAGCTGAAGCCCTCGGTGGCTATCGCCGCTGCGGTACTGATTCCCCTCGTCACCCTGCCCCTGTGTTTTCTGATAGACCCCCATCTTGGCCTCATTGCTCTAATCTACCTCCTGATGATGATCACCTATTCCTTTGTCCTCAAAAACATCGTCATCCTCGACGTGCTGACTGTAGCTGCGGGCTTTGTTCTACGCGTGGCCGCCGGGGCAGAAGTTGTGGAGGTGGAGCGCTTCTCGCCCTGGCTCTACATCTGCGCCACACTGGCGGCCCTTTTCATCGGAGTTGGTAGGCGACGCCACGAGTTGCTACTTCTGGCCGAGAACGCCAACGAGCACCGCGCCAGCCTGAGCGAGTACAGCCTGCCCCTGCTGGATGAGATGATCTCCGTCGTCGCCTCGGCTACGATCATCGCCTATTCCCTCTACACCTTCTCCGCGCCCAATCTGCCTCTCAACCACGCCATGATGCTGACCATCCCCTTCGTCCTCTACGGCGTCTTCCGCTACCTCTACCTGATCCACGTCAAGAGCCTGGGCGGCTCTCCCGAAGAGATCTTCCTGAGCGACCTGCCCATCATCATTGACCTCGGTCTTTGGGCCCTGGCTGTGATAGCGATCCTGTACTTCTTCTGACACGTCACTACACGAATTGAGAACGGTTTGTCCTGAGCCTTGTCCTGAGCGTCGCTTCGCTTACGCTCGAAGGGCTGTCGAAGGGAACGGATTATTAAGATGACGGTTGCCTACGCCTCGGGGAAGGTCATCCTTTTCGGCGAGCACGCGGTGGTCTATGGCCAGCCAGCCATCGCCGTGCCTGTAACCCAGGTGCGGGCCAGGGCCACGGTCGAAGTAGGCTCTTCTGATGAGGGCCAGGGCATCACCATTGTCGCCGAAGACCTGGAGCGAAGCTACACCCTCGGACAGGCCCCGCCCGACGATGTACTGCGGGCCATTGTGGTCAGCACCCTGGAGCACATCGGAGTGGGGACTAAGCACGACCTGACCATCACCATCAGTTCCACCATCCCCATCGCGCGAGGGCTGGGCAGCGGGGCCGCGGTTTCCACAGCCATCGTCCGCGCCCTCGGCCACCACTTCGCGAACCGGATGAGCCCCCAGGCGATCTCCAGCCTGGTGTACGAAACCGAGAAGATTCACCACGGCACGCCCAGCGGCATTGACAACACCGTCATCGCTTTCGAGAAGCCAGTGTATTTCGTCAGGGACCAGAAGATCGAGATGTTCTCGGTCAAGAGCCCCTTTCTGCTGGTTATCGCCGACACCGGTGTAGCCAGCCCTACCAGGATAGCCGTGAGCCACGTGCGGCGAGCCTGGGAAAGGGAGCGGGAGAAATACGAAGAGCTCTTCGATGAGATCGGGACCATCGCTGAGATGGGACGCTGTGCTATCGAACGGGGCGAGATCGAGACGGTGGGGCGACTGATGAACGAAAACCATCGCCTGCTCCAGCTCATCGGCGTCTCCTCACCGGAGCTGGAGGGCCTGGTGGAGGCCGCTCGCGAAGGCGGTTCACTGGGGGCCAAGCTCTCCGGGGCCGGGCGCGGGGGCAACATCATCGCTCTGGTCACTCAGGAAACCTGCAGCCGGGTGGAACTGATGTTGCGATTGGCTGGGGCGAAGGGGGTTATTATTAGCGAGGTAGGTTAGCATCGCAGTCGGCAGTGTCAGGTCTGAGAAAGCAATTTCCCCCTGCTTGACAATCGTCGCAAAATGATGTACAGTATCACTGTACATTTTGTCACTTGGAGGTGTCATGACCATTCAAACAACCTATACCAAGGCGCGTGCCAATCTTGCGTCGCTTTGGGATGCGGTCACTCTCAATCGTGAGATCGTAATCATCGAGCGGCGCGGCGCGGAGCCGGTAGCTCTAATCTCGGCCGACGAGCTGGCAGGGTTGATGGAGACCGCCTATCTGTTAAGATCGCCCAGGAATGTAGAACGCCTGTTGAGAGCACTGGGGCGAGCACAACGGAAGGAAGGTACTCCACAGACCGTCGCCGAACTGAAAAGAGAGGTCGGCCTTGACGAAGTCACGGAAGGAAGATAGAGGCGAGGGGAAACAAGTCGACGCCGTCTTTCATCCCGAGTTCATAGAGGACCTGCGGTATTGGGTACAAACGGATCGGAAGCTGGCATTACGGGTGCTGAGGATAGTGGAGGACATTATCCGCGCCCCGTTCAAGGGGATAGGAAAGCCAGAGCCATTGAAGTATCTGGCGGAGGGAGCCTGGTCCAGGCGATTGACGCAAGAACACCGCATCGTATACCTGGTAAGTGAGGACCGGATAGACTTCCTGCAAGCACGCTACCACTACTGAGGGTCCTCCGCATGGTACTTCTCACGGATGGCAAGCGGCCGTCGGGTAAGACGAGTGTCAGGTTGAGAGGCAAACATCGAATTGTGTTTGCACCTTTCGACTTGTTGGTGTATACTAAATCTAGCTTGAATTGTGCACGGAGGTGAATAATGAATCTACGCGAGATTATGACCGATATTCACGTACTTGAGATAGAACTCCTGAACTTCGAGCGCAAATACGGTGTTCGCTCCGAGACTTTCTATGCTGCTTATGTGAATGGTGAAGAGCCAGAAGATGACAGTTGGGT
>CAYWWC010000145.1:2018-10558 GCA_964461615.1 uncultured Anaerolineae bacterium | reverse complement strand
TTGGAAGGCTCCTGCCTCTGCCTAATTTCACTCGTTTGATTTGCGCTCAGTATAGCTCTCGTTGAACCAGTCGCCAGCTCCATCCCAGTAGAAGGTGAAATCACTGCGGCCGGGCCCGGTGCGGGCGCTGATCACGGCGAACATGTTGGCCTGCTCGATCATGTCCAGCAGGTTGTCCAGGCTGTCCTGTATGTCCTGATCTAGAACGTAGGGCGGGCTTTCGGTGAACAGGCCGGGGTGGGAGATGTTGACGTAGTTGGCGCCTAGCGCGGCCAGGTTGTCGAAGTCGCTCTGGATGAAGGGCGGCCCGACGGGACCGGGGCCTAGGAAGGTGGGGCCATCCAGCGCGGGATAGACGCGCCGCTGCCAGATGTTGGCACCGCGTAGTCGTGTGCCTCCTGTCCACAGCGACCACTTATCAATCTCAGTTTCGGAGGTCGGCGTGGGTGTGGAAGTTGGGGTGGCTGTCGAGCTCAGAGTGGCCGTCGGGGTTGGCGTGGCCGTCGGCGTCTGGGTTGCTGTTGGCGTAGCTGTTTGGTCAGGCGGTGAGCTTGACCCCCGGATCACCACAGCAGCGGCGGTGTCCAGCGTGGGCAGGGTCACGCTCAGGTAGCCGCTGTTGACGCTGTAGCTCAGCGCGTCGCCGGTCGCGTCCGGCGCGTTCCATGTTACCATCGTGGGGGTGAAGCCGTCCGGCAGGCGGACGGTGATGCCTATGTCGCTGAAGACTTGGCTACTGTTGAAGTTGGCCAGAGGGATGATGACGAAGGGACCGGTGGAGTCCGTGCCCGTCCGGGCCTCAATCAGTACCCGTTCCTTGTCGGCGGCTGACAGGTCGGTGGTCAGCACGTCGCTGGTCACGTTTTCGAAAGGATAGGTGGTGACGCCGTCCAGGGCGTTGGTGGCGCGCGATTGGCGCCATTCGTCCATTGAGCCAGTGTTCCCCGTCACGGCCAGCTTGCCGCCAGCGTTGGCATAGTTGATCAGCAGCGCAGCCTCGGCGTTGCTCAGGCAGGCGGCGTTGGGCAGCACTAGCCAGGTGTAGCGCGACAGCTCAGCCAAAGACCACTGGCCAGTCACTATGTCGAAGAGAGTCTGTACCTTCATCAGGTCTTGCGCTCGGGTTCGGTACTCGTTGATGTAGGTGGTGTCCACGTAGTCGAACTTGTCGTCGCCGGCGTTCTCGCCGTCCACGAAGTCGCGGGTGCGCGGGCTGTACCATAGTGCTACCTCGGCCAGAGACGCGCTGTGGTAGGCCATGTCCGCGTTGGCTGCCAGCCAGGGAAACACGGTGGGGCGGCTACCGGTGCTGTCATCCACCATCTCCGGCCCTTTGGCCTCGTAGAAGTTGGCTGCCTCCGCCAGATGGACGCCGGCCTCGCGCAGGCTGTCGTCCACCGCCCCGGCGTAGGTCAGGATCCAGCCCGGCTTGCCCTTGTTGGACGCCGCTGCGAACTTGGTCATTAGCGCATAGTCGCGCCACTGCTTGTAGGTGGCGTTAGCCATGCCAGCGTTGTCCTGATCCACCGGCTCTAGCTCGTGGGCGGTGGCCACATACGGGTTGCCGACGAAATCCAGTGGATCCTGGGAGTATTGGGTGACGTAGTTGGAGTCCATGCACCAGTTCTCAGTGAAGAAGACCAGATTGGGGTCCACCGTCTGGGCGGCAGCAGCCACGTCCTCCACGAAATCGGTGATGGACATGATGCGCCAGCGGATGAACTCTCGCCAAGTCAGGTCGTTCCAGTTCTTGGTGGGGAGGCTGGCGTGGCCGTAGGCGGTCTGGAAGGCGGCCTGGCTGTAGGTGTCGTACGAGGGCCACAGGTCGTCGAACTGGCCGATGGAGTTGAGCAGGTAGATGACGTCAATCCACAGCCCGTCTGCGTCCGCGGTGGCGATGTCCTCGATGCGGTCAATGTAGAAGTCGCGGTAGGGCGATTCGGGCGACAGCCAGGCATCCCGATCATCCTGTTCCAGCCAGAAGATGTCCTGCACACCGCTGAACTGGACGGGGTCGCCGTTTTGGTCGATCTGCATCCACTCCGGATGCTCGGCCGCCGGGTCACGTCCTGTATTGACACAGTTCTCGCAGATCAGCTCCAGTCCGGTCAGGTACCAGACGATCTTGAGGCCCCTGGCGTGGGCGCGGGGGAAGACCCGGTCGCGCATCAGAGCCAGCACCTGGTTGAATTCGGCGGTGTCGGCCCAGGCGGTGTAGCTCCAGCCGGTGGGTGCGTCGGCCAGGAGCACGGAGACGCCCTCGTCGGCGGCTTGCTGGAGTTTGGCGTCAATCTCGGCGTTGCTCATTTCTGAGTCGAAGGAGGCGCCGGCCAGCCGCGCAGTGTGCGCCCATTCGGGCCAGGCAAACGAAGGGGTGGGAGAGGAGGTGACGGTCGGTGTTGGGGTGACCGTGGGAGTAGTGTTGGGCAGAACTGGGGCAGCGATGCGCCAGAGGGCGGCCGGCGTATCTTCATCCTGGCCCAGATGAGATTCAAATGCAATCCAAGTTCCATCTGGGGACCAGGATGGCGCACCATTTTCATGGGTGCTATCGATGGTCACACGGACAGGCGTGCCACCATCGGCTGAAACGACGTAAATGTTCGGTATAGGCAGCCCGCCATAGTCGGAAGAGTACACGATCCACCAGCCATCGGGCGACCAACTGGCGTCGGTGTCGCTAGATGGGGCTGTGATCACTGGCCGGAGGTCGCTGCCATCGGTCGCCACGGTGTACAGGTTCCAGTCGTCGCTACTGGGAACACGGCGTTGAAAGAGAATGCGATCACCGGCTGGTGACCAGTTTGGCTGGCGGTCGTCGAAGCCGGAGCCACCGGTTAGTTGCGTCAGGCTCGTGCCGTCGGCGCGCACTTTCCAGATCTTGCCCAGATAGCCGTCCTCACTCTGGCCGGGCTGGCGGGCCTCGAACACGATCCATTGACCGTCGGGCGACCAAGACGGCTCGATGTACCACGGTAGGCCGGTATGGGTCGTGATACGGCTGAAGTCATTGCCATCCGGAGCGATGCGCCACAGGTCATCGGCCTCAGCGCGGTCGGAAGCGAAGACAATGCGGTCGAGAACGGCGTTCCAGGTGGAGCCAGGCAGGTTGACGTTGTCCTGATCCTCCCACGGTGTCAGGCGAGTAGTCTGGCCGCTGCTTGGATCGAGCAGGAACAGGCCAGCCGGACCGATGTTGTAACCGCTCTCGAAGCGAGTGAAGACGATGTGAGGAGGAGGACTTCCCGCGCCGTCGGGCGAAAAGGCAGGGTTCTGATCGCTGGCGCCGTCCGGTGGCGTCGTAAGACGGGTGGCGCCGTCGGGGAAGGAGGTTGTGGTGGGCGTCGGCGTTGCCGTAGCCGTTGGAGTGGTCGTGGGGGGCGTGCAGTTTTCCCCCCAGTGTATCGCCACCAGCATGATGTCCACGATGTCTATCACGCCGTTGCCGTCCAGGTCGTAGGCGGCAACGTAGTCGGGATCGCCCAGGGCGGTGTGCCAGCGGGCGGCCAACAGCATGATGTCTAAGATGTCCACGTCGCCATCGCCATCAAGGTCACCTTCGAGTACACAGGGCGGGTTAGTAGGTGTGCCCGTGGGGGTAGGCGTTGTTGGTGGTGTTGTAGCGGTAGCCGTTGGGGTGGCTGTTGTGGCGGTAGCCGTCGGGGTATGAGTGGGAGCCGGTGTTCTAGTTGGCGTGCGTGTGTGAGTGGCTGTCGGCGTTGGAGTAAGCGATAGCGTCGGCGTTGGAGTAAGCGATAGCGTCGGCGTTGGCCCTGAGGAAAGCCACTCATCGGCTCCAATGTCATACCCCGCACCAGAGGGTCGAGCCTGCCCCTCGAAATCATCACTTGGCGCATCGGTAGGAGAACCTGTGTCTATGGCTGGTGAATTCTCCTGCAAATGAAAATCTGCCCCGGCAGCGTTCACGAACAAGGGGTCGCCTTCCACGTAGTCGCTGCCATAGATCTCCCCGTCATCTCCCCTATAACCATCAACTAGATTATGGTCCGTGGTAACGTTTCCTGCTGGTATGCCTGCATCTACCGCGATTTGAAATGACAGGTTTTGACTACAGATATTGTTTCTGATGACAATGTTCTGCACGGCTGGATTCTCAATGGCTATTCCCCCGCCCCACTGGTCCCCCCAATCCCATCCGTTATCATAGAAGGTGTTGTTGATAATACTCACATTGTGCACTGGGCCGTAGTTTGGACCGTAGTCTGAGCAACATTCAAAGAGAAAAATCCCATTCCATTTGTTGTTGTAGACGATATTGTTGTAGATGCTGATGTTCTCCAGAAGACCGCCCATTTCGGAAGCCACGGCGAAACCATCGGCGGCATTGTCATGTACTACGTTCCCGAAAAGCTCGATATTGTAGGTGTGCTTATCCCAGGCGTCTATATAGATGCCCACTCTGTTCATATCGTGAACGTGATTATTGAAAACCTGGCCGTTGGAAGAGCCATCCTTGACGTCTATTCCTTCTCCTCCATTGTTACCAGGGCCGCCGTAGTGAACGTGGTTGTTCTTGACCTCAAAGGTGTCCGTACCGGCCACGGTGATACATTCCTGTTCGCCATCATTGCAGGCCAGCTCAACCTCGTTGCCGTCAATGGTGACGTCACTGCTGCCCCAAACACCAATACCGGAAGAAGTCGTGTTGTAAGTGTAGTTCCCTTCAATGATGATGTGACTCGACTCATCCACCAGGATGCCAACGCTGTTGAGATCGGGCCCGGCGTTCATTATTCTCAATCCAGAGATTCTGACATAGCTCTTGCCCGACACATCGAACAATCCGCCCCACCCCTGTGGCAAGGTGATACCTGTTCCGTCAATGGTTACCGCATGGCCAGGATATGGTGCGTACACGATGTAGTTGCCCGCAGTCCCCGAATTCTGAGGTATCACTCTTTCCCGGTAGGTTCCCGCTTTGATGTAGACCGTGTCGCCCGCAACCAGAGTCTGAGCAGCTTTCTGGATAGTACGCCAGGGCTGGGCCTCTGTGCCGGGGTTGTCGTCGTTGCCGTCGGTGGAGACGTAGTAATAAGTTGTGGTCTGGGCGCCGGTGGGTGTATCGGCAACGCCGACGTGGCTGCTCATCAGGAGAAGGACGAGACAAGCCAGAACCACGCAACCAATGGCGAGGAGTCCCCTCACTTTTGATTTTGATGAAAGCAGGTTTCTCATGCTAATTCTCCTCAAATCATCAGCCCTGGCACGTCTCGCCCCAGTGTATTGCGACCAGCATGATGTCCACGATGTCTATTTCGCCGTCATCGTTCAGGTCGTAGGCCGGGTCGTAGTCGTCATCGCCCACCGAACTGTGCCAGCGGCTGGCCACCAGCATGATGTCTACGATGTCCACGACACAGTCGCAGTTGAGGTCGCCAGGGATGCACAGCGTCACTGTGACGCGCCCATCTTGCAGCTCAACGGGAATCGTCTCCAGGATAAGGTTCATCACCCGCACATTCTGCAGGCTGAGATCGCTTTCTCCCTCGGCCTGGGGCGAGAAGGAGAGTGTGACCAGCACGCCCGACCCGCTTGCTCCTGCCTGCTCCCCAAAGCTGAAAGCGCCGAAGGCGATTGTCCCCGCTTCGTTGTTGATGTCGGGGCCGAGTGGGGCGACGTTGCGTCCCGTGCTTCCCAGGAAGTCGCCCAGCTCTGCTCCCTCCGCGTCCACGATGCCTGGCGAGAAGGCCAGGGTGAGCTGGAAGCTTCCCACGTCTGCCACGTTGGCTATGACTACGTCAACGGTGAAGTTTCCTGCACCGATGTTCGCCGTCTGCTCAGGAGGGTCAATCCAGACGATGGGGGGCGGTGCTCCCGTCGGTGTGGCGGTTGGCGTCCGGGTGGGGGGCACGGTCATCGTTGGCGTGGGCGATTCTGTGGCCGTTGTGGTCGGCGTGTTAGTGGGTGTGGCAGTGTTGGTCTCCGTGGGCGTGCTGGCGCCTGTTGCGGTAGGCGTTGGAGTATCTGACGGCGTTGGCGTCGGCGACGGGGTGCAGGTGGCCGTCGGGGTCCGACTGGGGGTCATGGTCATCGTCGGTGTGCGTGTTCTTGTGGGCGTTGGTATTATGATGGTGGTGGTGGGTGTTGGAGTGGGTGTTGATGAAGAGAAGGGATTGGCACATTCGCTGTGCTCCCCACAGCCTGAGGCAGCATACCAGGCGCCACTGTTGATCTCGTAGCAACTGAAACAGCGGCCCAGGAATCCGGCGCAGATCATGTCATCCTCGCGGTAGGGGTTGTAGTACGTGTTGTAATCGGCGGTCAAGCTTACCCCCTGCGGGTAATAGACGGTGGTGCCGCCCATGGCCGGGTTGTCGTTGTAGAAGATGTTGTTGTGAAGACTGATGCTGGTAGGGATGGAGGTCTCGTAGCCGCCCAGCGTGGCCAGATAGCCGTAGCTGGTGCGGTTAGCGATGGTGTTGTCAGTCACGACATAGGTGCTGCCCGCTTCCAGTATCAGCGCCGTATCTCCGCTGTCCCAAACGTCATTGTTGATCATCTGGCCACCGGCCCACAGCTTGACGCCGTTCCGAAGATTGTCGGCCACGTGGTTGCGACGCACCACGACGCCAGAAACGCTACCTGGTGCGTCGCGAGAGTTGAGGTCAATCCCGTCGCCGCTGTTGTCGTGGATGTAGCAGTCTTCCACCAGAATGTCCTGGCCGCGTTCCACTGCCAGACCATCGGCGCCCCAACCGGCTGCCAACCCTGAACCGTAGATCTCCAGCCGCTGGAAACGCATGTTGTTGCAGGGGCCGGGCGTGCAATCCACCGAGGTGTACTCGGCGTCGTGGATGACGCTATCGGCCAGAGTCACGTTCTCCACCGGGCCGTACTCCGGCGGCTGGCCGGAATAGCCTACCGTGAAGTGGATGCCGGCTTCGCCCCCGCCCACATCCAGGCCAGAGAGGACCACATCCTGATTATCCCCCCACAGCGTGATGCCCCATACACTGAAGCCACTCAGCGTGAAGCCATGCAAGCACAGGTGGGACGCGCCCTGGCGCAGGTCCATGTTGCCCTGCACAGTGACTGCCTGGCCATTAGTTGTGAAGGTAATGGGCTGGTCAACTGTGCCCGAAGTGGTAAAGTCTACACCTTCGACATAAGTGCCTGCTTCCACGTAGACGGTGTCACCCGGCTGGACGACATCGGCGGCGTGCTGGATGGTGCGCCAGGGCAGATCGAAGGCGCCTGGGTTGGCATCGGCCCCATTGAGGGAGACGTAGTATTCGGTACCTGTGGTGAAGATCGGCTTCACCAGTTTGCTCGGTGGATTTGGAGGGCGCGCTAGAGCGTGTGCTTGCGTGGTGCCTTTCAGGATCAGCGGCAGGCAGACATGCTGGGTAGGTGGAGTGGGCGTGACTGTTGGGGTGGCTGTGGATGGTGTGCTGGTGGCGGTGGGAGTGGGTGTGGCGGCGGGTGTGGAGGTAGAGGTCACTGTGGTCGGTGTGCTCGTGGGAGTGCTCGTCGGCTCGGAATTGACAGTGCACCACACCTGGGAGTTATCGGTTTTGTTGTCCGTCCCCGCACAGAGTTGTCCGTCTGAGACCGTCATGCTGGTGACCATGCTGTTCTTGACATTCCCGAACCCGCTTTCATTGACTTGTGTCCAGTTGGCACCGCCGTCGTAACGCCACACCTGGCAGCCGTTTCCCATGTTCATTGTCCCGGCGTACAGGCTGCCGTTGTACTCCGTCAAGTCCCAGATCGCTTTGTTGTTTACGTTCCCAAACCCGTTGCTGCTGACCTGGCTCCAGTTGACGCCGCCGTCGTAGCGCCACACTTCGGCGCCGTCGTCATCGTTCCTCGTTCCCACGTACAGTTGTCCGTCAAAGACCTCCATGGCCAGAGCAACGCTGAGTCCCGCAAATGGCCCTTGCCCGAACCCATCTTCATTGACCTGGGTCCAGTTGGCGCCGCCATCATCGTAGCGCCACACCTGGCAGCCGTCGTCATCGTTCCATGTCCCCGCATACAAGCTCCCGTCAAAGACCGCCATGCTTTCGACTGATCTGTTATACCCCGACGGCGTGTTTCCGAACCCGTCTTCGTTGACCTGGGTCCAACTGGCACCGCTGTCGTAGCGCCACACCTGGGCGCCCGCCATGTTCTCCGTATCGTCGTCGCTGGCACCGCCGGTGTCGTTCCGCACCCCAACGTACAGTTGTCCGTCGAAGACCATCAGGACTCTGGCGACCCCGGCGTCTTTTCCCTGCGCAAACCCGCTTGCGTTGACCTGGGTCCAGTTGGCGCCGCTTTCATAGCGCCACACCTGGCATCCTTGAACCCAGTTGGTCGTCCCGACGTACAGCTCATCTTCGAAGACCGTGATGCCTTGTACTGCCATGTTGTTTGCCCCGAACCCGTCTTCGTTGACCTGGGTCCAGTTAGCGCCGCTACGTACATGTGATGAAGCGGTGCCATCATCATAGCGCCACACCTGGCTGCTGTCGGTCTGGTTGATTGTCCCCACGTACAGGCTCCCGTCGAAGACCGTCATGCCAGAAGCGCGTGCA
>CAYWWC010000145.1:0-1918 GCA_964461615.1 uncultured Anaerolineae bacterium | reverse complement strand
GCTGTAACCAATGACTAGAGTGAGACAAAGAACAATACAGACTAACAGCGCGACGTTTTTCTTACTCATGACTTTATTCCCCTTTCTGTTGCGAAACCTAGAAATGGCTATCCTAGCCCCCGCAGGTATCCCCCCAGTGTACGGCGACCAGCATGATGTCCACGATGTCAATGTCGCCGTTATCGTCCAGGTCGTAGGCTTGGTCGTAGTTGGGATCGCCTTCGGCAGTGTGCCAGAGGGCGGCCACCAGCATGATGTCGGCGATGTCTATGGCGCAGTCGTGGTCGAGGTCGCCCACAAGCGTGAACTCATAAGCTCCCATGTCTGCCACGGCAGTCCCGTCCGAATCGCCATCTAGGGGGCGGGGGTTGCCGTCAAGGTCAACCCCCGGTGCGGCTCCGTTGGCGCCGGCGTCAATGGCAGGGCTGCTCGCGAGGAGGTGAACATCGGGCACGGTGGGGTCCACAAACTGCGGATCCACGGAGATATTGCCTGTTTGAAAGGCCCCACCATTGATCTCGTCCGGCCTGTACGTCGTGCCTTGAACGTGGACGGCCCATCGGTGATTGGTCGACACGCTCCAGTCATTGTGGGTAGCAATCACTTCCCACGTATCCCCTTCCAGGCTCTCGATCAACAGAGCCGCAGTCCAACCCCAACTGTTGGTGGGATCGTTGTTGTAGGTAACGTTGTTCTTGAAAACCAGCAGGTGATCGTCAGGTGTGCCATAGTCGCCAAGCTGGCCATCAATCCTGAATCCAGCTTTGGTGTTATCGAGGGAGGTGTTGTTGACCCATTCGACGTGCCAGCAGCCTTCGTAGCAGTAGAAGCCCGAACCTAGACCTCCGACCCAGCCGCCCCAGTCGGTACTGTTCCGCCAGGCGATGTTGTTCCGATAGACTACGTGGTGCGAATCGGAGTTGATGGCGAAGCCACTGATGCCATTGTCATAAGAAAAGTTGCGGTCGAAGGTGATGTTGTAGGACAGCTCGCCATATTTCGGCCAGTCGGACACGTCGAAGCCGTGGATGGTGTTGTGGTAAGCCACGCAGTCGCTAACCGTGATGTCGTGGCTCTGATTGATTGCCAACCCATGCCCCTCATCGCCCGTGTGATTATAGAAGCTGGAATCTCTGACCACACCGTTGGCAGCCGATAGCGCGCCGTCCGCAGAACCGATGATGTTCAGGCCGTAGTAGTCATTGCCGTAGGCTTCGATGTTCTCCACCACAAAGCCGTCTACTGCAGCCAGCTCGATGCCCGACCAGCCGTTGTCGTAGAGCGTGCAATCCCGGATGGTGATGTCCTGGTATACTTCAGTGGTACTCCCATCGGTTTCGATGCCGCTCCAAGTCATGTTGCGAACGGCAATACCCTGGACAACGTAGTGCCCAGGCACTTTATCAATCCAAATACCAGCGGTGACAACTGTGGTTCCCGACCCGTCAATGATGACCTCTTCGGACTGGTAGTTGGCCAGGGTAATGGGCTGGCCCGGCGCGCCCGAATTGGCAAACGCGACGCCCGTCTCATAGTAAGTGCCCGCCCGAACGTAGGTGGTATCTCCGGCCGTCATCGTATCCGCCGCGTGCTGAATGGTCAGCCAGGGGCCATCTTGCCCGCTCTGATAAGTGGGGTAAAGGCCGTTGTTGGAGTCGTCGGCTCCCGGCTCGTTGGCGGCGACGTAGTACTCCGTAGCGGCGGAATCGGCAGTGCCTGCGCGAGTGCTGCCCAGCACGATCAGTAGGCCGATCATCGCGATCCCAAGGCTGATCCGTCGCATGGTTTCACTCCTCTGTTCGGCTCTATTTTACCCCAGCAAACCGTTTTGGCTCTCTGGTAGTTTGCATGGTTGCTTTGCCAAGTGACCAATTCTTTGCCACGAATGACACGAATTTTCACCAATTTTTATTTTTTG
>CAYWWC010000144.1:0-10597 GCA_964461615.1 uncultured Anaerolineae bacterium | reverse complement strand
GCTTGTTGAACCATTGCACAAACTGGCGTTGTGCTTCAGGATCAGCCTTGCTGGGAATCAGACGATTCTTTTTGTAGGTGAAACCGAGCCGCCTAAGCAGATAGTGCATGCCCCGGACTTTATAGCACACGCCCCACTGTTGCTCGACCCAGGCAATAACTTGCTCAGCGGTGTTGTAAATCTTGGTCTTCAGCTCCAAGGTGAGCAGGTGCTGTTGTTCCGGTGTCAGTTTGGGCTTTGACCCTTGATAGTTGTCTGTGAGTAATTCTTCCAGACCACCCTTCAGGTAACACTTGAGAATCTTGGTAACCTGATTGATGCCTATTTGCAGCAAGCCGGCAATGCCCTTATGACTATAGCCTTCTGCTTTGTACAACACAACCCGCAGGCGGTCGGCGATTTTGCGATCTCTAGTCTTTCGAATCCGTTGTCGCAGCTTTTTACACGCCTTTTTGTCCAAGTTGAGATCGGAAGAGCGAATATGACGGGCCATTGGGAGTCCTCCCAGTTTTTGCCGTCATTTTAGCCTATGGGCGCCATTTTGTCCAGAGATCCCTTTGTTTCTTGGCAAGCTTACAATTCACTCATTCCATTTGCGTTCAGTATATCTCAACGATTCTATGTGGCAGGATCAGGCAGCGCAGGATGCATGGGCGGCGATGTGGGCCTACACCGCCCAGCGCTACCAGGACAACGCCATCGTCGTCGGCTACGACCTGATGGTGGAGCCCAATTCCAACGAGGTCGGCAGCCACGCCCTCTACGATGCGCTGGACATCTGGGACCCGGACGAGTTTTACTCAACCTATGGGGGCACTTTGTACGACTGGAACCAGCTCTACCCGGACATAACCACCGCCATCCGCCAGGTGGACGCCGACACACCCATTCTCATCGGCGGCAATGGTTACAGCGCGGTTGACTGGCTGCCCTACATTGAGCCGACCGGCGACCCGCGCACGGTGTATACGATACATCAGTACGAGCCGTTCAAGTACACGCACCAGGATCCGGGCGCCGGGGTCTGCACCTACCCCGGCTGGTGCGACGTAGACTGGGATGGGCAGGACGAGTGGTTTGATCAGGTCTGGCTGGACAGTCTGCTCTCGACGGTGAATGACTTCAAGACCACGCACGGTGTGCCGGTCTCGGTGAACGAGTTCGGCGTGATGCGCTGGGAGCCAAATGCAGCCGCCTTTATGGACGACGAGATGGATCTGTTTCAGCAGCACGGCATGAATCACGCCCTGTGGGTGTGGGATCCGGCGTGGGAGCCGTGGACGGAGGAAGTAGACCACTTCAACTTCCGCCACGGCCCCAACCCCAGCAACCACACCGGCGTTGCCTCGAGCGATTTGATTGACGTGATCGTTGAGCACTGGGGGCGGAACACGATACGGCCGTAGAAGAGCTACCCCAACATCCACCAACCCACCATGCGACCTCGACGGCGACCTGGACTGCGACTGCGACGTGGACATCGCCGACATCATGCTGGTGGCCAGCCGCTGGCACACTGCTGAAGGGGATAAAGACTACGCCCCAGCATACGACCTCGATAGCAACGGCGTGATTGACATCGTGGACATCATGCTGGTGGCGGTGCGTTGGGGGGAGAGATGTGAGGATTGACAGGTTGGCCGCATTGTGCTAAAATGGCTGCGGTTAGCAGGGTGGCCTCCACGCTGGCCTGACAGACCAGACGACATCCCCGAACTGCAACGCCTGCCGAGGCCGTGTTCTTTGCGCGCCCTGAGGCTGGCGTTTTTGTATGAGAAGGTGCAGCCCAGCTCACCATCGGCGCGGCCACGATGCAGAAGCGGCGTTTCAAGCTCGACTTCGAGGCGGACGAGGCGATCATTGATCCCCGCGTGACCAGGCTGCGGCTGCCATGAGGCAACGGATAGGCAGCGGACTTCGTCGTGAACTGCATGATGAGTCTGTCGAACCATCAGTCGAACGATACGCGAATGAGCGTGCGAGGTTACCTATCTGCCTATCCGTTCGCTATCCGTTGCCTCGAAGACTGCACTCTTGAGCGCTCTGAGGAGGAGGAGTACCATGAAGAAAGGGAATCATCTCACGACGTGGCAAAATTGGTGGTGGTTCATGCTGCTGATCGGCCTGCTCCTTGCCGTCGTGTTGCTCTCAGGCAGCACAGTTGGTGCAGATAGCCCATCCACGCAATCGGTCTTCTGGGCACATAAGCTCTATGCTCATCAGGGTCCATTTGAGTACGTCTCGCCCCGGCCAAGCGCTGAACTAGTTTCGGCCTACACCACCATCGCCGTGCGTCAGGGTGATTCCATTGACGAAACCAGCCTTCACGACGAATTGTTCACCGTGGAGGGCGGTGAAAGCGGGCTGCACCCTGGCAGCGTCATCCTAGCCGATGACGAGCTGACCACCATTTTCGAGCCCGATGCGCCGTTCGCGCCCTCTGAGACCGTTACAGTTACCGTGGCGTCCGGAATCAGGACTGAGGCGGGCGAGGCGCTCGAAGGATTGACATACACATTCACCGTTTCATCAAAGCCACTGGACACAGTCGCCCAGTACAGCAAGGTAGATGAACCGAACGTCCCTTCGGTTGTAAGCGAAGCGGCCTCAGGACACCGCGAATATGCGCTCGCGGATGAGAGTACCCAAACAATGGAAATCAGCCAGGCGGCGCACTCATACAGGCAGGATGCCTTTACAGTGCCCGACACATTCCCTCCCATCACCATCACCGTACCGGCCAACAACACAGGGGACAGTTACCTGTTCCTGGCCAATCTGGCCCGTCGCACGCCACACCCTTATCTGCTGATCATGGACGATAATGGCGAGCCGGTGTTCTACAAAAAGCTGGTCGAAGGCCTTCGATACCAGGACTTCAAGAAGCAGCCCTCTGGCTTGCTGACCTATTACGACACACCGTCCGGCGTGTTTCGGTCTATGGACAGCACCTACCGGTTTGTAGATACGTACCAGGCGGGCAACGGATACCAGATCAATGGCCATGGCCTTCAGTTAAGGGAGGACGGACACATCCTTTTGCAGATCTACGACCGGCAGCCGTTGGATATGAGCCAGATCGTGGCCGGAGGTGTGCCCACAGCCACCGTCGTTGGCGCCATTGTGCAAGAGTTGGACCCTTCCAGAAACGTGATCTTCGAATGGCGGAGCTGGGACCATTTCGACATCACCGATGCCAGCGACGACATTGATCTGACAGCCCAGGTGGTAGACGTCACCCACATCAACTCGGTGGAATGGGATCACGATGGCAACATCCTGATCTCGAACCGTCACATTGACGAGATCACCAAGATCAATCGGCGCACCGCCGATGTGATTTGGCGCCTGGGTGGCAAGCGGAACGAGTTCACGTTCATCAACGAAGACCGGCCCTTCTCGCACCAGCATGACGCTCGTCGTCTCCCCAACGGCAACATCACCCTGTACGACAACGGCAACACCAACGATCCGCAGTACTCGCGCGCCGTCGAGTACCAACTGAATGAAGTGAACAAAACGGCGACCAAGGTGTGGGAGTACCGCAACCAACCGGACGATTTCTACGGCGGGGCCAGGGGCAACGCCCAGCGGCTGCCCAATGGAAACACCGTGATTAACTGGGGCAGAGCGCAAAGTGGATCAACCCTACCTGTGGTGACGGAAGTGCAACCCGATGGCACGAAGGCGTTCGAGATGTACTTCATAAATAACGAGTCGAGCTACCGCGCCTTTCGCCACGTATGGGAAGGCCGTCCTTTCGAGCCTCCCACGCTGGTGGTCTCGGCAACCGAACCCGAGACCAACCTGCATTATAGCTGGAATGGCGCTACCCACGTGGCGTCGTATCGAGTCTACGGCGGCGCGTCCACGATCCCATCCGAGCTGGTAGATACCCAGGTGAAGACCAGCTTTGAGACCAGCAGCGTGTTGAGCGACGGCGCGCAAAACTCCGTTTTGCCCACCATTCGCAGAGCGAATGGCGTGACCGCGGGGTGCTATTTCTACCGCGTGATGCCCATTGATACGGAAGGCAACGAGACCAGGTACTCCAATCTTGTGTTCACTGGCGATGCCAGTTGCGAGCTTGTGGCGACGCTAACGCCGGCGGCGCCTGTGACCAAGACGTTTACCAGTACCCAGCCGGATCCATCCTTTATCACCACAGTGCGGGCCGCCTCCGGCGCGGTCGGCGATACCGTCGTCCTGATCTACACCGATGGCGGCGACCGCGATGGCGGCCTCATCCAACCGCCGCCTGAGGCATGGCACGCCACCGAGATGATGTTCACCCTGAACGCCCATCAGGATGGCAATCCGCAGACGGACTTCAGCTTCACCGTTCCGATTACCGTCCAACTGGAATACACAGATCAAGCCCTTTCGGGTTTGGATGAAGGCAAGTTGGAGGTGCGCCGTTGGGATCGCCAGGAACAGACGTGGACTAGTGAGGGACTGGCAGTCGTCGAACGAGACACCGAACACAACCGCTTGACCTTCACCACCACCTATCTGGGTGAGTTTGCGGTCTTCAGCCAATACCCGCGCCTCGAGCTCGCGCGCGACGGGGGATTCGAGTTGGGCGCTGACAATTCAGAGTGGGAGCAGGGATCAACCAACCTGCCGCACGTGATCTGTGATGGCCAGTGCAGCTATGACGGTATTCCTCAATCGCATAGCGGCGACCACTGGGTCTGGTTTGGCGGCTGGTTCTCGCAGCGAGAGGAGGCGTACGTCAGGCAAGCGTTCACCGCGCCCAGCGGTACTGTGATGACTGCTACCTTGACCTTCTGGTTCCGCATAGCGGAGTCCAGCTACACGGGAGAGGACACGTTCGCGGTTTCCATTGACGACACCACGCTGCTAACGATTCCTGATACCGACGAGGCCGCCTACCAGCACTACACTCCCATTTCGCTCGATGTGTCTCCGTACATCAGCGGCAGCCATGTCCTGAGGCCGCTTCGCTTACAGTCGAAGGGCCACGTCCTCAGTTTTGATGCCGTGATAGAGGCGGGGCACCAAACCAGCTTCTACCTCGACGACGTGTCACTGGTCGTGCAAGGCGATTTTCCCTCCCCCAAATCCGTCTTCCTGCCCTTGGTCCACCGTTCCACTCCGACCGGCGTCACTCGAACCGAGGAGCATGTGGGCATAGCGAGCATCCGCCGGTTGAGCGCCGTCCTGAGCCCGTCGAAGGGTAGACCTTCAGGTCGTATCGAAACCCAGGATGCGAGCGGGTCTACAGACAACCCGCTTGGCCTCGATACGTCGCTCGGACGCGTAGCCTCCGCTCGCTCCTACTCGACCGGCGCTGTCACCGACTACGTCACCGCGCCCGACGATCTGCCGCCCGTCACCGTTAGCGTCAATCTGCCCGAAGCCGGTGACGGATACATCTTCATGGCGCCCTACGAGCGCAGGATCGGCGGCACGCCCTACTCGCCCTACCTGCTCATTGTGGATGGTACGGGCGAATTGGTCTACTACAAGAAGCAGCCTGCTGCGGCCGAGGATTTCAAGAAGCAGGTCGGGGAGGTGCTTTCGTATTCCGTCGGGGGGTCGTCCAGGCACGACATCATGGACTCTTCCTACAACGTCGTGGATGCCATCACCGCCGCCAATGGGTATCATTCTGACTTCCACGATTTTCAGATGTTGCCTAATGGTCACGTCCTCCTGCTCATCTACGAGGAACGTCAAATGGACATGAGCCAGATCGTGCCCGGCGGCTACCCGGATGCCACCGTGGTGGGATGCCGTGTCCAGGAGCTTGACCAGGCTCGCCACGTCGTCTTCGAGTGGAGCAGCTTCGATCACATCCCCATCACCGACACCACCGTGAGTTTGCTCAACCAGCGCATTGATTACGTGCATTGCAATGCCGTCGAGCTTGATACCGATGGCCATCTACTGCTCTCCAATCGCGATATAGATGAGGTGATCAAAATAAACAGAGACACGGGCGATATCATCTGGCGACTTGGTGGAAAAGGCAACCAGTTCGAATTCGTCAATGCTATCGGGGCACAAGATGTGGAATTCATCAAGCAGCACGATGTCCGCAGGGTAGCCAATGGCGGTGAGCGAAGCGGCATCACCCTGTTCGACAATCGAATGGGAGCGGCGAACTATTCCAGAGCCGTGGAGTACCAACTGGATGAAATCAACAAGATCGCCACCCTGGTCTGGGAGTATCGGAACACACCTGACATCCATGGACACATCCTGGGCAACGCGCAACGACTGCCCAACGGGAACACGCTGATCGGCTGGGGTTCTGGACATCCGGCGGTTGCAGAGGTCAAACGGGATGGCACAAAAGTGTTTGAGCTGCTTCTGCCTCTGGAAATGCAGAACTATCGCGCTTTCCGATTTCCCTGGGTTGGCAGGCCAGATACAGAGCCGACTTTAGTTGTGGACACCGAAAACTACACGGTTACGACGCTCAGCTACAGTTGGAACGGGGCGACAGACGTAGCCTCTTATCGCGTCTACGGCGATCCATCCGATTTTCCCACCACGTTGCTCAAGATGGAGCCCAAGACCGGTTTCGAAACCACCACCGTCTTCACTGGCCTGGCCGATTCTGGCTACAACTTTCGGGTGGTGCCCCTAGATGAAGCGGGCGAACCGATGATCCCGGATCCCGTCACCCCCGCGCCGACTGCCACACCGACCAGCACGCCAACAGCCACAGCCACACCAACGGTCACACCCACTGCGACACCAACCAGCACGCCGACGCCGCTTCGCTTACCGACTGCCACGCCTACGACTATGTTCCAGGTCTATCTCCCACTGCTGTGGAAGAGCCGTTAATGATCATGGACATCATGCTGGTAACGGTGCATTGGGGAGATAGTTGTGAGGATTGACAGATTGCCCGCACTGTGCTAGAATAGCTGTAGTTAGCAGGGTGGCCTTCACGCTGGCCCGACGGAGCAAGCGACATTCCCGAACCACAACGCCAGCCAAGCCCGTGCTTTTGCGAGCCCTGAGGCTGGCGTTTTGCTGTGCTCTCGGATAGTGGTTGCTCCGGGACACAACAGCGGATTGAGAATAAAACGGATGGCTGTATGGGAGAAAATCCGTTTGTTTCCCAATCCGCTGTAGTGAGGCAACGGATGGGCAGCGGATAAACGGATGATCTGACGCAGGCCACTATCCGTTTATCCGCTTGTAATCCGTTGCTGCCACGGCCGCGCTCTTGCGTGCCCTGAGGCTGGCGTATCTGTCTGTAATTTGACAGGGAGCCAAACTGTGCTAAAATAGCTGTAGTTAGCGGGGCGCTGGAACTCGGCCTACACGACGCAGCCTGATACAGCAAACATCATCCCTTCGACTGTAAGCGAAGCGGCCTCAGGACACCGCCCTGAACCCGACGCCAGCCAGGGCCGTGCTCTTGTGTACCCTGAGGCTGATGGTTTTATCCGAAGGTGCTCAGCGGTCGTGCCGCAATCACACAGGAATTATCTCCAAACGGACTCCGAGGCAAGCGGATTGATGTGATGAGGATTGGAAAATATAAAGTAGCCGATGAGGAGGGCAAACTGAGATGGTGATGACTAAAGCAGATGTAACTACTCAGCCAGCCCCCCTAACCCCCCAATCCTGGGGGGAAACCGTGCTACTCCCCCCAGGATTGGGGGGCGGGGGGGGCTGTCAGGCGCTACTGAGGCCATTTTCACTGCATGCCTGAGTAGTCACAAGCAGATCAAGAATTGGTTCTCAACGAGGACATTCTGGCTGGTCACCGGTGGATTGCAGAGCACCGAGCCAAGTTGCAGCGGTATGAGGGTCTATGGATAGCTGTCTCCGATGAGCAGGTGGTCGCTTTAAGCGAAGACCCCGATGAGGTGGAAGCATTGGCTCAGCAGAAGACGGGAAAGAGTGAATACCAGATTCCCCTGGTTTACATTGAGAACATTGCCTGCATTTACGGGGAACTCAACAAGTGATTCACCTATTCTTTGAGACCATTCATGTGCCACTTGAAGGCGGGGTGGGCTCTCTAACGGTCATCAGGTTGAAGGGCCTCGTTTCCTTTCTCAAGCAAGATGGGAAGTTGTTTGACAAAAGGCCGTCCTTCCGCCAAAATATGACTGCATCAGTATGGATAGGAGCAATCCGTCCTTGTTTCGAGCCATAGACCCACTGGGTAACCTCGTGACCTTAACCAGAGAGTGCTGGCGTGAGCACATCTGCGTTGTTCACGTCGAGATGAGGCCGTTATTGGACAAGGTTCGCCAAACGATAGCCGATCCGGACTACATCTACACCAGCAAATCAAGCCCTCACTCCCATTTGCATTTCAAAGAGCACACCGACCCACGATTGAAGTGTCGCTATGTCCTGGTCGCTGTACGCAGAAAGGCTGGGAAGATCAGAGGCTATGTACAGAGCGCTTATCCTGTCAAAAGTCTAAGCAAGGGTGGTACCCTCGAATGGAAAAAGGAATAAGGATACTATACTATGAACCCAGCGATGAGTTGAACATTCTCCTGGGAGAGATCAGAGAGTCCGTCCTGCTGGAGATAGAGGACGAAATTTACGTTAGATTGGACCCTCAGACCGACGAAGTGCTCGGCTTCACCATTCTGAACTTCGAGGAACGCACCCGGGGCAAAGGGCAGGTCTTACCCCTTTACGGCCATTTTACCCTCCCGGTCGAAGTAAGAGAGGCAATCGCTGTTTGACCTTGCCTCGCTCCCCACGTTTGCAGAACCGGGTTTGATACTCGCTGTCTCCTCGCCAGATGCGGGATGGCAACACACCAACGCCGACCTTCCCCCCCACCGCCACGGCGACAGTGACGCCGACCAACCTGATCTACCTGCCCATCGTCTTGAAGAGCTACCCCTGAAACCTGAAGCAATAGATCCTGGGCAGCGAAACAAAGCCACCTGCCAGGGCCGCCTGGCGAACACTCCCCGTCTTGACCAAAGGCCCGAATCATGCTAGAAAGGGTGTAGTTGTTGAGGGCACCGCAGCCTGCCTGGGCCGTAGTCGAGCGACACGGCAAACGACATCCCTTCGACTGTAAGCGAAGCGGCCTCAGGACACCGCCCCGAACACAACGCCAGCCGAGGCCGTGCTTTTGCGCGCCCTGAGGCTGGCGTGCCTGTCTGTGATTTGACAGGGGGCCACGTTGTGCTAGAATAACTGTAGTGGGCGGGGCGCTGGACGAGGTGCTCTTAGAAACACGGTCTCTTGCCTTGTAGTATTTCCTCATTCGGCGTCGTCTCTCCGCAAGCGATACGTCAGGAGGTGCTCGACATGAAAAACAGTTTGGTCAACCTGACCTACGAAATTGAACTTGAACCTGGCGAAAAGCTAACCCTGCCAGAATCGTTGATCGCCCATGTCAACACGGGGCGTTGGCTCATCACAATACACCCTCTCCCCATACCGATCCGCAGCCATAGCGCATTCCTGAACAGTTACGCACCTGAAGATGAGGGAGTGTATGATGACTATCTCCCCCGGTGACTTTTGGGTTGCAGAGATCCCGTTTACAGACGGAAGCGCTTCCAAAAAGCGCCCCGTGCTCGTGCTATGGCTGGATGGCCAGGATGTTGTTGTAGCAGCCGTGACGTCGGCTGCGCCGCGTACGCCGACCGATGTGGTCCTTATAGATTGGCACGCCAGTGGATTGCGCGTTCCTTCAACTGTGCGCCTGTCCCGATTGGATTGCCTGGAACAATTCCTGCTGTTGTTTCGGTTGGGGCACGTTTCGCCAGCCGATGCCCAACACTTGGAAGATACATGGACAGTGCACATCAAGCCGCAATTCTGAGGCAAGGGGAAAATGGGCATGGTTCATCAACGCCAACCACGGCTGCGCTCTTGCGTGCTCTGAGGCTGGCGTTTTTGGTATGAGAGGGGGCAGCCCAGCTCATCATCGGTGCGTCCACGATACAAAAGTGGCGCTTCAAGCTCGACTTCGAGGCGGATGCGTGATCATTGATCCACGGGTGACCAAGCTGCGGCTGCTATGAGGCAACGGATGGGCAGCGAATAAACGGATGAGCTGGCGCGGGTCCCTATCCGCTTATTCGCTTGTTATCCGTTGCTGCCACGGCTGCACTCTTGCTTGCCCTGAGGCTGGCGTTGTATATGTGCTTGGTACCCTTTTGGCAAGGACGATATGTACTGGGCCAGTTCACCTTTGGATTGACGGCGGCAGCTGTGTGACTCCTGCGTGCGCAGTATTTCTAGAAAGTTGCTCAAAACCAAATCATGCAACGGAGACGACAAGTGAACGATATAGACACAAAACAGCTAAGATCTATTGCAAACATCGTATTGCTGATCTGCTTGTCCATAATGATCGTAGCTTCACCGATTATCCTACTGCCCAATGTACAAGCGGGTCTTCAATCTGATGGAATACCCAATAGGAAATTTGTATTCATTACCGGGTTCTGCCAGGGCTACCCAGTTGTCGGTGACACGTACAATCCTACCGAAAGATATTCTCGCATCATTGAGATGCTTGAAGAGATAGGCTATAGCTCTTCTGATTTCATTCCTTTCAGCTATGTGTCAGCCATCAAGACATCGTAGAAAAACGAGAGTGACTAACCTTAGGTTG
>CAYWWC010000143.1:0-10706 GCA_964461615.1 uncultured Anaerolineae bacterium | reverse complement strand
CGTTGATTCATGATGGGCAGAATAATACCATCTCAAAGTCTCGTTGTAGTACTACCCGAAGATCGTCTATTTCTGGAAAGACTGCGCAATCAGATCAATCCCCGCCACCTACGAGAAGAGATCTACGATGCCATCGATCACATCTTCTCTTTGCCTGACACCGCTCCTGGCGTCACCGAGAATGTCTTCCTGACCCTCACCGAAAACTCTGAAAAGGAAAACGATGAGATGTCAGACTTGGCATTCAATCGCACCACAATCAACAACTGATCCTTACACCAGGCTGTTCTCAGTGCTGCCTTGGGGGGCGACCTGTGCTTGCTCCAAGACCACAGGTCGCCCCCAGGGCCTACAGACCTATCACTGGTTGCATCACCAACAACAAACAAAGAAAGGAGGCGGACACCACGGTGACATTATCTTTTGACTGAACGATGGCCTCTCGGTGACTTTATCTTTTGACTTGACACGGGGGGGTGAGGAGAAATTTTAAGGTTCGGGAGTATCATGTCCCCTTCATCCAGAATGGGTGGAGCACATTTCCCCACCCGTTTTTTGTTGAGCTTGCGTTTTTAGGCTTAAGGTGATAAAATATCAGCATAACCTTGCATCTTATCAACGACTGGAGTAAACAGCGATGCTCGTCCGCCCTGCCGAACTGACCGACCTGAAAGCTTGCCTAGCAATAGACCATTCCTACGTGACCAACCACGTCTGGCAGATGGAAGAAAGCGAGGCCCCCAGAGAAGTCACGGTGATTTTCCGCACCACCAGACTGCCGCGGTCCATGTGGGTCAAGTATCCCAAGAATTACGATAATCTGTTGGAGAGCTGGCGGCGGGGCGAATGCTTATTGGTCGCTGAAGAGGGCGGCGTGGTCTGCGGCTATCTGGACATGTCTGTGCAATCCTGGCATCTCACGGCCTGGGTGGATAACCTGGCTGTAGCCACGGGCCACCGACGCCAGGGCGTCGGAACGGCCCTCCTCAAGGACGCTGGGGAGTGGGCTCGCCAGCAGGGACTCATGAGATTGATGTTAGAGATCCAGACCAAGAACTACCCAGCCATCTGTTTCTGCCAGAAAAACGGCTTCGCTTTCTGCGGCTTCAACGATCGCTATTACACCAATCAAGACATCGCTCTGTTTTTCGCCCGTAGCATATAGCTTAGTTGGTAGAGTCGTAAATTCGTATAATCGTAGACCAGTTTCCGAATTTCCGAGCTTATGGGGTTCCGAATTTACGGATTTACCAGTTTCCTAATCTACCAATCTACCAGTAACTGGAGAACGTAGTGGAACTCTCTCTTAATCTAACCTCAATACTGGCCTTCGCCAACCTGATCCTGTCCTCAGCTATCGTCATCATTGCTTTCTCTCTGCTGGTCTACATCCTCACCCACAACCTGCGCAGTGCAGTGGCGCGCTCGTTCTGCGCCCTCATCGCCTTCGTCACCGTCGTGTATATGGGTGACGTCGCGCTGCCCAGAATCGAGACCCTGGAGGCAGCCATCCCCTGGCTTCGCTTCCAGTGGCTGGGCATCGCCTTTGTCCCGGCCGCTTATCTCCACTTCTCCGACACCCTTCTTATGACAACCAATCTCACTTCATCCTGGCGTCGGAGGGCCGTCCGCGCCAGTTATTTGATGAGCGCGCTTCTGTTCGGATTGGCCGTTTCCACTGACCTCCTGGTTCACGATGGGCGGTGCCTGCCGCAGATCTCCCACTTGGCTGCTGGCCCCCTCTTCTGGATATTCGCCCTCTACTTCTTGATCACCGTAGCCTGGGGGGCGCGCAATATCCAACGTGCTCGCCAACGCTGCCTCACCTCAACCTCCAGGCGACGCATGACCTACCTGGCCCTGACCTTCGCTGCGCCGGGCCTGGGCGTCTTCCCCTATCTTGTGGCAGCCAGCATGTCTCCATACTCGGCACCAGGGCTTGTCCTGGTTCTTTCCCTGATCGGCAACGTCGGCGTGTCCCTGATGATCGTGGTAATGGCCTACAGCGTGGCCTACTTCGGCGTCCTCACTCCCGACCGCGTGATCAAGCACAGCCTCATCCATTACCTCCTCCGAGGGCCTTTCGTGGCCACCTGTGTTATCATCGCCATGCTGACCATCCCCCGCGCGGAGCGCATCTTTGGCCTGCCTCGCGACACGGTGCTCACCTCCACCGTCGTCGGCCTGATCGTCTTGCTCCAGATTGCCATAAACCTGGCCAAGCCCTTCATTGACCGCCTGATCTACCGCCAGGACCGCGAGGAGATAACCTGGATTCAGGAGTTGGACAAACGGCTGCTGACCACCACCGACTTAAAGCAGTTTCTGGAGAACGTGTTGACCGCTATCTGCGAGCTGCTCCGGGTTCAAAGGGGCTTCGTGGCAGTGATGGCCGGGGGAGAGCCCCGCTTGGAAGCCTTTTGCGGCCCTTCGACAGCCCTTCGACAAGCTCAGGATGACAGATCAGAACGTAGCCCGCTTAGCTCGTCTCGGCCAGAACTGAGCTCGGCCGACCTGTTGACTCTGGCTCAGTCGCCCTCTAACAATGGGGAATTGAGCAAAGATGACTTCGTCGTTCGCAACGGCTACTGGCTCCTGCCCCTGCGGACTGAAACTAGGGAATCCACACTGGGTGTTCTGGGGGTGGATGCCCGCAGCCCTGAACCGGATCTGATGGAGGATGAGCTGGAGGTTGTGCGCCTTTTGGTGGCCCAGGCCGAGCTAGCCCTGGAGGATCGGCGACTCCAGCAAGGGGTCTTCGTCGCCTTGCGGCAGATCATCCCCCACATCGAGCGCATCCAACGCTGGCGAGGCACCGTTCGCTATCTCGGCTCACCAGGGCTGGAGACCATCGAAGAGGGGCCTCTGTACGGCCCCGATTTCCAGCAGTGGGTCTGGGACGCTCTCAGCCACTATTGGGGCGGCCCCAAGCTGACCACAAGCCCCCTCCTCAACCTCAAAGTCGTGGAGATGGCTCTGGAGGAACACGACGGCAATCCGGTCCGAGCCTTGCGCGCCGTCCTCGGTCGGGCCATTGAGGCTCTCAAACCCGATGGCAAGCGCCAGATGACTACTGCGGAGTGGATACTGTACAACATCCTGGAACTGAAATTCATCCAGGGCTTGCGAGTGAGGGACATCGCCATGCGCTTGGCCATAAGTGAATCGGACCTCTACCGCAAGCAGCGAGTGGCCATTGAGGAGGTTGCCAAGACAATAGCCGATATGGAACAGGAAACGCGGGAATAGCGGTTAATGAGGTAATGGACGACTCGTTACTTAGCACTCATTGCTCATTTCCAGAGAAAAGAGAAGGAGGTGAAATAGAGAGCAATTTGAGGATGTTCTGTTGCTGACAGGTGTTTTGTCGAACAGGTTCTTATAAGGAGAAAGGCAAACCATGAATCGGGAATCAGAATTGCGTAAAGACCTTGGAGAGGTGTCCTTAGGAGAGGATTATTGGCAGGCACTTTTACAGGAAAGCGAGATGTCCACGAGCGCCGTGTCGCCTGTGAAGGAAGAGGAAATCTGGCACGGGCTCGGTATAGAGCCAGGCATGGGTTGGGCCGGGGGAGAATCTGGCGAGGAATTGCCCCCCGGAGAGGACAGCCCATACCTAGATGATGAAGCTCACCTGGACCGCGCCTGGCAACTGGCCCAGACAAGCTTCGAGAGTGGAGAAGTTTTAGAGTTGAAGGTTATGGGTTACAACCGTGGCGGCCTGTTAGTTCAGTTCAACGGACTGCGAGCCTTTGTGCCAGCCTCTCAGCTCATGGATTCACCAAACCATCTGGAATACGCAGAGAGAGATGCCGAGCTATCCAGCCGAGAGGGAAATGACCTTCTGCTCAAGATCATTGATTTGGATAAGAGCCGCAACCGGCTTATACTCTCGGAACGAGCAGCGATGTCCAACGAGGAACGAGAAGCACAGCTATTGGCTAAACTGCACAAAGGCGATATCAGGCGGGGCCGGGTCACCAATCTCTGCTCCTTCGGCGCCTTTGTAGACCTGGGGGGAATAGAAGGGCTGATTCACATCTCGGAGATGTCCTGGGGACGGGTGGGGCATCCAGGCGACGTCCTCGAGTGTGGGTGCGAAATAGAGGTCTACGTTATCAATGCAGATCAGCAAGCGAAAAAGATCAGTCTCAGCCTGAAGAGGCTGCAGCCAGACCCCTGGACCACCGTAGAGGAGCGCTACCAGGTAGGCCAACTGATAGAGGGCACCATCACCAACGTGGTCAGCTTCGGAGCATTCACCCGTGTCGAGGAAGGTTTGGAAGGGTTGATCCACATCTCTGAGTTGGCCGAGGGAAACTTCCTCCACCCCCGCAACGTGGTTAAAGAAGGCGACGTGGTCACCGCTCAGATCATAAACATTGACAGCGTTAAGCACCGCCTGGGACTCAGCCTCCGACGGACTGGAAAAGAGCAAGAAAAACAAGAACATAATGAGGAGAGCGATTTGCGCTCGGACGATTTCCATTTCGCCGAGCCGCCAATCAGCGAATATGCCACGTAAACGAATCAAGAAGAAACCCTTCTGGGAACAACTGAACGCTAACCTTAAGCCTTTCCAGCGAGAGATACTGGGCCTTCTGGTGCTGGCCCTGGCAGCGATCACCATTCTGGGCCTATTATCCATCACCTCTGGCGTGCTGAGTAACTGGTGGACCTGGCTTCTGCGCCGTGTCTTCGGCTGGGGGGCCTACCTGGTGGCCGTGGGGCTGGCAGCCGCTGGCATATCCCTGTTGCTCAGCAACCTGGGGCAAGAGCTGACGGCTGGTTGGAAGATCATCATCGGCCTGGAGATCATCTTCGTAGCTGGTCTGGCTCTCGTTCACCTGCTGTCGTCCTTCAGCCAACACGACCTCTGGCGGTTGGCTGAAAGCGGCGGCGGTGGCGGCTTCGTGGGTTGGGCCATCTCCAACCTCTTGATCGAAGCCCTGGGATGGCCTATCGCCCTGCTGATACTCCTGGCGATCCTGAGCCTTGGTATTAGTATGGCCTTTGATCTCTCTCCGATCAATGTTCAGGCGGTAGCCGAGGAAATCATAGCCAGAGCTCTTTCCCTCTACGACCGCCTTACCTCCTCCACCGCGACGGCCCCGCCGCCGGCGGGAGGGTACGCGGACTCTTCCGCGGAACCGTCAGCAGAGGTGATCATCGAGGAGCCAGAAGCCCCTGTTGCTGCCGTCACCCCCAAGCAAAAGGCGAAGGCCAAGAAAGAGCGAAGGCCAACCCCCAAGAAGCGAAAGGCCAACCTGCCCTCTCTCGATCTTCTCGACCAAACCACCGCCCAGGCCTTCAGCCAGGAAGGGGCGCGCCGTCGGGCCAGGGTCATCGAGGAGACATTGGCCAGCTTTGGGGTGCCAGCCAAAGTGGTGGAGATCAGCCACGGGCCAGTGGTCACCCAGTTCGGCGTCAAGCCGGGGTACATCGAGAGCGCAGGGGCCGAGGGCAGTATCAAGCGAAGAAAGATTCGAATAAGCAAGATAACCGCGCTGGCTAACGATCTGTCTTTGGCCCTGGCCGCCTCTCCCCTTCGCATCGAGGCCCCTGTGCCCGGCCGCTCCATAGTCGGGATCGAGGTGCCCAACTCGGAGATCTCGCAGGTCTCTCTGCGAGGGGTGATGGAATCCAAAGAGTTTCGCCGCCTGGACTCCAAGCTCAAACTCGCCCTGGGGGAAGGGGTAGCCGGTCAGCCGGTGGCAGCAGACCTGGCCACCATGCCCCACCTCCTCATCGCCGGGGCAACAGGGTCGGGCAAGTCTGTCTGTATCAACGCCATCATCACCTGCCTGGTCTTCAACAATCCCCCCGAGGACCTGCGTCTGGTGATGGTGGACCCCAAGAGAGTGGAGCTCAACCGCTTCAAACGTCTGCCCCATGTGTTGAGTGGAGTGGAACACGAAGCGGAGCGAGTCATCGGGGTACTCAAATGGATCACCCAGGAGATGGACAAGCGCTACAAGAGATTCGCCGAAGCGGGGTCGCGCCACCTGGAGGACTATAACCGCCAAGTGGAGCCCAGTCACGAGCGACTGCCTCACATCATAGTCGTCATTGACGAGCTGGCCGACTTGATGCTGTTTGCGCCCACCGAGATAGAGTGGCTGATATGCCGCATCGCCCAGATGGCCCGCGCCACGGGGATTCACCTGATCATCGCCACCCAGAGGCCCAGTGTGGACGTGGTGACGGGGCTGATCAAGGCCAACTTCCCGGCCCGTATCAGCTTCGCCGCGACCTCTCAGATAGATTCCCGGGTGATCCTCGATTCAGTTGGAGCCGAGAGCCTCCTGGGCTCAGGGGACATGCTCTACATGGCCTCGGACTCCAGCAAGCTGGTCAGGATCCAGGGCTGTTTCGTGTCCGACGAGGAGATAAAGCGGGTGGTCGAATTCTGGCAGACAAAGGCTCAGCCGGATCAGCTCAAGAAAAAAGAGGAGGAAGAGTCGCCGTGGGAGGATATCATGGAGACGGCCCAGGGAGACGAACTCCTGGAAGAAGCCATCAAGCTAGTGAAGAAGCATGATCGCGCCTCGACCTCCTTCCTGCAGCGGAAGTTGCGCATTGGCTATCCGCGGGCATCTCGCATCATGGACCAACTGGAGGAGCAGGGCATAATAAGCCCCCTCAAAGACGATAGGCGCTCTCGCGAGGTGCTCATCAGCACAACGGACGAAGTTTCGACCGAGGACATAGGGGAGCTAGATTGAGGGTTTTGGAAGTTGGAAGTTGGATGTCGGCCTCCAACCTCTAACCTCCAATCTCCAGAAATTAAGAAGGAGGAGAGAAAGCATGGCCAGGAAAGCCAGAAAACCAAGGAAAATCAAGAAAGATAAAGTCGAAGTCAAGGGTAAGGTGATAGAAGCCCTGCCCAACGCCATGTTTCGGGTCGAGTTAGAGACTGGACACGAGATTCTGGCCCATATCTCGGGTAAGATGAGGATGTATTACATCCGAATCCTGCTGGGCGATACGGTGCTGGTGGAGCTATCGGCCTACGATCTGACCCGCGGCCGCATCACTTATCGCTACAAAAAGTAAAGTGAGGGGAAATGATCTACGTCGGCACTAGCGGCTATAGCTACGCTGACTGGGTAGGCCCTTACTACCCATCGGACCTCCCCAAGCAGGAATGGCTCTCTTTTTACGCTCAGGAGTTCCAGACAAGCGAGCTCAACTTCACCTATTATCGGGTGCCCAGCCCCTGGACGTTAGAGCGGATAGCGCAGAAGACGCCTGGGGGTTTTCTCTTTGCGGTCAAGGCCAACAAGAAGATGACCCACGAGCGGGAGGACAACGAGACGGTCTTCGCCGAGTTCTGTGCGGCGTTAAGGCCCCTGTTGGAAGCGGACAAATTCGGCTGCGTCCTGGCTCAATTCCCCTACTCGTTCCACAATGAGAAGAAGAACCGAGAGTACCTGCGCGCTTTCCGCGAGCGGATGGGCGAGCTGCCCGTGGTGGTGGAGTTCCGCAACGAGAAGTGGATCAGGCCGGAGGTCTTCGATCTGCTGCGCGAGTTGAGCCTCGGTTTCTGCTGCGTGGATCAGCCGCGTCTCAGAGGACTGATTCCCCCCATCGCCGAGGCCACCAGCCCGGTGGCCTACGTGCGCTTTCATGGCCGCAACGCCGCCAAGTGGTGGCGCCACAACGAGGCCTGGGAGCGCTACGATTACACCTACACCACCGAGGAGCTCGCCGAGTGGGCGCCCAAGATCAAGAAGCTGGACGAGCAGGCAGAGCTGACCTTCGCCTTCGCCAACAACCACTGGCAGGGCCAGGCGGTGGATACGGCGCGGCAGCTTAAGATGTTGTTGGAGGAGGTGTAACTATGGCTACACAAGTTCCAGCTTACGCAGAATAACTTGTCTACGAAATCAGAGAGACGCCCGAAGAATATCTGCCCATCTTGCTAGAGATTGTCCGCCTGTTTCGCGAGAGTGTCACCCTGAAGCCTGCCGAGGCTAGTACCTTTTCAAGGTGAAAGTGACATATCTGTCATTGCGAGCGCAGCGAAGCAATCCCCACGTTCTCGTGAGAAATCGATTGCTTGGCACAAGTGGGGATTGCTTCGTCGCTCCGCTCCTCGCAAAGACATGCATCATAATCATACTGAAAAGGTACTAGCTTCCGGCAAGGCTGGAAAGAAGCGCTGGCAGGCGAAACAAGGCCGGTGTCTGAGCTGTGGGAGGGCATTTGAATGAGCGCAATGGATGGGCAGCGGATAATCGGATACAAGACTGCCCATCCGCTTATCGTTCGACTGAGCTCTCGACGAAGTCCGCTTTCTATCCGTTGCCGTCCTTCCGGGCAGACAGCGGCCTTCGCCAACAACCACTGGCAGGGGCAGGCGGTGGATACCGCTGTTGCAGCACGACTGGTGGGGTTGATGTATCCTCTCAATACTCTGGGGTAGACACGTAGGACAAATTGCCAATTTGTCCCACATTCCCCGGCTTATTGAGAAGATACGGGTTGATCACGAGCAATCTTTAAGGGAGATGTATAGTGTGGCAGGTGAGGGACCGCTGGGGCAACATCATTGAGCTGACAGATGAGCGATGGGCATACATCAGCAAATGGCATCCCGATCTGACTGAACATCTCGATGAAGTGTTGCTCACCATCAAGCGTGGCTGGCGAAAGCAGGATGCCCTGGAGCCGCGCAAGTACACATACTACCGTGAGACAGACGCCCTATGGCCGGACTACAACTACATCATCGTAGTGGTAAAGCTGGTCAGGAATAACTTTGTGATTACCGCTTATCCAAAGTTCATCGGAAGGTGAGAAACATGAGCGACGAGTTAATGTTGGGGTATGACAGAGAGGCTGATGTACTATATCTGTCTTTCGGTGAGCCCCAGAAAGGTATGGAGTACGTCGAGCTTGGAAATTACGTCATTCTTCGTGTGCATCCCGAGACACGGAAGATTGTGGGCGTGACCGTTACTGACTTTGCCAGGCGCTTCTCCTCGCCCGCCATTCCTGTTAAATTGTCGGTGACGGGCGAGTTTGTGCTGGCTGGAACGTAGCGAGCGTCCCCGTCTGTTACGGTTGCAGCACCACGGGTGCTCCCGGAGACTGGCCGCACGCAGGCCGGCATCCTACCCGGCTCAACACCGGGCAACGCCTGCCCAGAGTTGAGGGTGGGGGCGGTGAGGCGGGGATGTTGCAGATCGCCAACCTACATCTTCGTAATCGTCCGGCATTGACTTCCTGGCCCACTTCTCCCAGCCAAAACCGCGCCTGCGTATACCACTGGACGCCAGTTTCCAACCTCTCGTGGACGTGTCACGGACTTCGTGACCCAAAAGAACTGGTCACGGCATAGGGATGCTGCTGCCCATATGCTTATCCGCTTTTTACCCGTTGCCGCTCTCCAGGCACACAGTGGCCTTCGCCAACAACAATGACCTCTCTCACATTTTGAGATGATATAATCATCGTCAAATCACCTCGTTTGCAGAGTCGATTTGGCTCGGATACCATGTGTCAAGCTTGGGTAGAAAGGGATGTTCAACACAATGATGCACTTTGCTAATCCTTTCGCTCTATCAGGCCAGTGGTTCAAAGGCAACCTGCACGCTCATAGCACTAACTCTGACGGCCAGCTTACGCCAGAGGAGGTTATTGAATGGTACCGGAGCCGGGGTTATCATTTTCTGGCCCTGACTGACCATCGTGTTCCATCGGAGACTTGGTCAGTGGCGGAGGACTTTATCACACTCAGCGGTATCGAGATGGATGGCATAGACCCGACGGTAGGCATATTCCACCTGGTTGGTTTGGGGTTCAAGAGAGCACCTGACCTCAGTTACTTATGAGGAAGACCCCCCTTGGCAGGAAACGATCTTTGGTATGCAGGAAATGATCAATAGCCTGCGCGCGGTGGGCGCTTGCGTGTTCCTGGGCCATCCCTATTGGTCGGGCGAGGTGTCCAAGGATCTGCTGGACATGGAGGGCTGCTTCGGCCTGGAGATCTGGAATGGCGCCTGCGAGGTGTGGGACTGCAAGGGGATCTCAACTGTGCACTGGGATGACCTGCTGGCTGCCGGCCGCCGGCTGTGGGGGCTGGGTGCGGATGATTGCCACTGGTGGCCCGGTCGCTCCGACGCTGGCTTGGGCTGGGTGTGGGTCAAGGCAGCAGAGCTGACACAAGGGGCGATCCTTGATGCACTGGAACAGGGACACTTTTACGCTAGCAGTGGTCCGCAGATCCACGACTTGCAGTTGGAGGGAGACGAGATCTATGTGCGCTGCTCTCCGGCGGTGGCGATTGACTTTATCGGCAATGGCCCGCTCTGCCACAGAGTGGTTGCGTCCCCGGGCGAAACGTTGACCGAGGCGCGTTATAAGCTAGGGGAGAGATATCCGGGGAGCGAGAAATTGTTGCGCTATGTGCGGGTGGCGTGCCAGGATACTCTGCGTCGCTGGGCCTGGAGCAATCCTATCTTTTTCGACAATACCATAAAACTTCCCTGGCAGTCAGGTTCCGATACAGCATAACACACCCAATCACGTACCTGTGGCGTGCCAAAATGTCGCTGCAAGGTCGTTTCGAGTCCCTGAACCAGCTTGGTTACCCGCTACTACTCACAGCAATTAGCCATGCCCGACACCCCATATTCAGTAGATCACTATTTTGTTCGATTCCTGCACCGAAAGGACATCTACAGGTCTTTCCCATAGGG
>CAYWWC010000142.1:0-10722 GCA_964461615.1 uncultured Anaerolineae bacterium | reverse complement strand
GAGAGGATCCAATGACCAACGTATTTCAGTCCACCCATCCTTTGATACAACACAAGCTCACGCTCTTACGGGATGTGAGAACCGAGCCTAAGAGGTTCCGGGAGTTGGCAAGGGAGGTAACCTGGTTGCTGCTCTACGAAGCGACCGAGGATTTAATCCCGGTTGAACGCGCCATTACTACGCCCATGGGCGACACGATAGGCAAAGCCCTGGTGGAGGAGATTGCCTTTGCTCCCATCCTACGGGCTGGCCTGACGATGGTGGGGCCAGCCCTGGAAATGATCCCCAGGGCGCACGTCTGGCACATCGGCCTCTATCGAGATGAGGAGACCCTGCGGCCCATCGAATACTACACTAATGTGCCCAAGAAAGCGACGACTGGAGTAGCCTTCATCCTCGACCCCATGCTGGCCACGGGCGGATCGGCATCAGCAGCAGTGGATATCCTCAAGAGAAGCGGAGTGCAAAACATCAAATTCGTGGGCCTCATCGCTGCTCCCGAGGGAATCGAGCGCCTCTCCAGCGCGCATCCCGATGTCCCCATCCACCTCGCCGCCGTTGATGAGTGCCTAAACGAAATAGGCTACATTGTGCCCGGCCTGGGCGATGCCGGCGACAGGCTGTTTGGAACAGGCTGACGAAAACTGCTGTTGCGGGGCGTCCCCGCCCCGCCTGGTGGCCTTCTAGCCCTGAAAATCGGGGCGGGGACGCCCCTTCGTAGCAAGGTAGAAAGGATATGCCTTTTCTTGTAGTCTTTGTGGTGGCTTTCGCGCTGGCGTTTGCGCTGACCCCGCTGGCGCGGCTGCTGGGACAGCGCCACGGCTTCGTGGCCACGCCGGGGGGCAGGCGAAAGCACGCCGGCACGAAATCGAGGCTGGGCGGCTTGGCGCTATTCGTGGCCTTCGTGGTCGCGGCAGCGCTGGCCCAGTTCCTGCCGGTGGAGCGGCAAGATCCCAAGGAGCTGACCCGACTGGCGGGGCTGCTGCTGGGGGGCGCGTTCATCTTCTTGGTCGGAATCTACGATGACAAGCGCGAGCTCCGTTCATCTCCCCAGATCATAGCCCAGCTCATAGCCGCCCTCATCGCCATCCGATTTCTCATCTTCATCGAGTACGTCAACAACCCCTTCACCAATCAGCAGACAGCGCCATTCCCCTGGCCCTTTGTGGTGGCCTTCACTCTCTTCTGGCTGATGGGCATGATGAACACCGTCAATTGGCTGGACGGCCTAGACGGGCTGGCAGCGGGGGTGGCGGCCATCCTCTCGGCTGTGCTGGCCATCCACATGTACCGCGAGGGCCAGCATAGCGTGGCCCTCCTTCCCCTGGCCCTTTTGGGCGCAACCTTGGGTTTCCTGCCTTACAACTTCCGCCCCGCCAGGGTGTTCATGGGTAGTTCGGGTTCCTTCTTTTTGGGCTTCGTCGTGGGAGCTCTAGCCATCATGGCTGGGGCCAAGGTGGCTACCGTGCTCTTGGTGATGGGCATCCCCATTCTGGACGTGGCGTGGCGCATCCTCGACCGATTACGCCGGGGTCGCTCCCCCCTCGTAGGAGACAGGGGGCACCTTCATTTTCGTCTCCTGGACCTGGGCCTCTCCCAGCGACAGATCGTTCTACTCTATTATCTCTTCTGCTCTTCGTTCGGACTTCTCGCCCTGGCCATCTCATCCCGCCTCTACAAGTTTCTGGCCTTGCTGGCACTGGGAGCAATGACGTTGCTTCTCTTGCTTTTTGTCTCCCGCAAGAAGTAGAAGAGAAGGGATCATCTCAAGCTTGATAAGCCAAGGAGCATTACTATGAAAAAGCTGTATTCTATCCTGGCCTTAGCATCGGTCATGGGGCTGGTGTGCGCGCTGCAGCTCCCGACAGCCATCACCGCATCGGCTGCTGGACCTGGCAGAAGGGTTCAGATCCCTCGCATTGACAAAGCAGGGGACTGGAGCACTTGGATCCAGGTGCAGAACGTGGGGGGCGAGAGGACGGGGGCGGTAGCGTTCTTCTGGGGAGCCTATTCGGGGCTGTGTCCCTCCAACGATCCTGGGCCTATGGGGCACGCCTGCATGAGCATCCCTGAGAACGGTGTCTGGACCCTGCGCAGCCAGATTCCGTCTGGTGCCTACTCGGCCATCATCTACTCCGTTGACGACAGTGACTTCCAAGACGCCTGCGACGATGCTGATCTCGCTACCACGGCGGACTGGAATGACTGGAGGGGGGACTACGAGGGCACCGGCCAGCCTTTGGCGGTGACGGTCAACCGAGTTGGCCCCAACGATTTTGGCGCCACTGTCTCCAGCATCTACGTGGGAATAGACGAGACGATGGAAGGGATGGGGCCTCCCTATAGCTACTTCGCGCCCTCTCTCATGAAAAGCTATCATGACCTGGATACCGAGATGACCATTCAGAACTCCGGCCGGTACTGTGTCTCCGTCTGGATCTACTATCGGGAACAGGAAAGTTGCGAGTTGAGCTACGCCCAGCATATCGAGCAACTGGCGCCGGGCGAGGCTGTGCGGGTGAGGGTGCCCCGCCTGCCGGAACTGGGCGGCGATGGCGCCTGGTTGGGTTCGGCCTATATCACCGCCAGCCAGCCCCTGAGCATCATCGTGGATCAGACGAGCTTTTCTACACCCACTTCTACGACAACACCCACGCCTACGACCACACCTACGCTCTCCCTGCTAATGTCAACCCCCACGAACACGCCCACTAGAACGCCGACGAATACACCTACGGCTACAGCCAGTCCCACATCAACGGCAACGCCGACTGGCACGTCAACGCCGCGAGCCTCTGTAATCTACCTGCCCGTCATCCTGAAAGCCTGGCCCTTCACTTCGACGGGAGGGTATCCCGCGCTCAGTGCAAGCGGCGGGGCCCTTCGACAAGCTCAGGACAGGCCTCCAATTGCTCGCACTTCGACGGACCAGGGCATGTTGTTGACCTACTGGGCTCGTCCCTATAAGGATTCCGAAGAGACGGTCTTCTATGCCGACCTCATCTACCGAGAGTGGAGTGGTTGGGATGTGAGCATCCAGGTGCAGAACCTGACCCAACAATCCCAGCCCAGTTTCGTCACCGTGGAATTCCTGGACAACAGCGGCGACCACCTCCTTTCCCTCAGCGATTGGATCTGTGCCAATAGCTCTGCCGACTTCCACTTTCCGGCGACCATTGACCTGGGGATGAACTACGTGGGAGCAGCCGTGATCCATTCCCACAGTCAACCTATCTTCGCCGTGGTCAACCTGAAACATCCTGCCACAGGGCAGGGCGGGAGTTACAACGCCCATGCGGAGCACGAGAAGGAAGGGGTGACGGACATCGCACTCCCCTCCTTGGCCAAAGGGTACCAGGGTGTGACCTCCCAGATCGCCGTCCGCAATAACTCTGATAACAACGGGGTAATGCTCACGGTAGAGATCACCGACGAAACCGGGAATGTAGTTACCAGGGTTCCCGACTTCTGGCTCCCGTCCCGCCACCTGAAGATAATTGATCTGGCCAATATGGGTGGCTTGTTTCCCGGCTTCGTCGGCGCGGGCAGGGTGAAGGTTGTGGGCAATGGCGGCCTGACTGGGGTCATGCCCTCCGCCGTGGTGGTGCAGCAGGGTGCCGGCCCCGGCGACATCACGGCGATCTACGAGGGCATCCCGGTGATCGAATAGCGGTCTTTGCTCCAGCACAGATGAGCGAAATAAGGACCTGGTTCACGAACCGAGGGCTGGATGAACAAAAGAAGCCGCCAGAATTAGTCTGGCGGCTTCTCTGTTGGCTGACAGTGAGGCAAGAGCGCGTTGCAATGCAACTCTCACCAGGCGGGGATGCCCGCATATACCGAGGTGACGGCTTCGCTCCGTCCCTCAGTACCAACGCCCTTGTTCACCACTACCACAGAAGGCATGGTTGGTGACTGATCCACATCTCCATCGCCGTCCGTGTCGCACAATTGTCGCACGTCGGTGATCTCTGCTATCCCCGCGCCAACGAAGCCGGACACCACGCTGTCCAAGCTGTCCAAATCCATGAGCTTGACGTGCCCAGCGCGTAGCCAGAAGTTGCCCAGGTAGCCAACGACGGCGCTAGTCTCGTCTCTTATCTCCAGCTTGAGTTTGATGTCGTTGCAGTTGGAACTGTTGCGAACAGCTATCAGAGAGGTCACGCCCTGGTAGTTCCTGGCCAAAAAGGGAAGCATGATCACGCTGGCTCCCATCTTTTCGCTCTCCGCATAAGCATTGTAGCTCCCCCCTTGGGCATCCCCTCCGGCTTTCTTGAGATCAACCACTGCGAAGATGGGCTGGCCATCGATCTCTGCACCACTGGGATAGCCCACCTGGCTGTGCGACTGGATCACTGCTGCCCCAGCGTATTCGACCCCCAGGCCAGCGATGGCTGGCAGGTAGAAGGTGGCCCCTCCAGCAGGGCACACCCAATCACCCAGGAAAAGGATAGAATCGCCGCTGTGGTCGAAGAACTCGACAGTCACAAAGGCGGGCAGGGACTCCTGGGTCAGGTTCTGCACCTGAATGCTGGCGTCCCAGCCGTTCAGCTCTCGCCAGACCAGGTCAGCGTAAAAGAGCGTGTCCGTGGTGAGCTTGTAGGGCCGGGCTTTGTAGGTCAGCAGCACCCCCCGATCCTCCGACGGCAGGAAGCTGGTCTGATCCACGATGATGCCCAGAGGCTCGTTGGCCGTGATGTAGATCGAACCCAGCCACCCGACACCCAGTGCCTCCGGTGCCCTCTTCCGCGCGGATTCCCCCGGCGCCAACTGCTCAATGTACTCCACATGGCTGAAGTTGCAATTCCCTCCCTGCTTTTGATAGTAGAGCCACACGGAGGTGCACCTCTGGCCGGAGTTCTGGATGATCACCTCGGTATCCAAGTTGTAATACTGCCTCATGGCGTAGGGTGCAAAGTACTGATATGGAAGCCCGCCTCCCTCCATGTCCTCGGAGATGCCAGTGTACGCGCTCGCGACCATCGTATCATAGTCATTGGGCCCCTGGCGTTGGACTATCACCGCCATTGGCTGACCAGTGTTCTGATAATCATCCTCCCATTCCTCCCAGTCTTCGCTGTCGTCCACAGCATCAACAGCGTCCTCACAGGCATCGCCAAAGAGGGCCTCGCCCACCGAGTAGACTATGGCTGACTTTGCCAGGTTAGGGACCTGAGTTCGCAGGGTCCAGACTGCGTTCTCAGGAATCATCATGCAAGCAACGCCTATCGGCCCTGGGTCGTTGTCCGGGCACTGGCCTGAGTACTCCCCCCAGAAGAACACGATCGCTCCGGTGTCTTCATCACCCGCGTTCTGCACCTGGATCAGGGTCTCCCAGCCGCCCTCGTTATCAACAGCGGGCAACTGGATGCGTGCGCCGATTTGGGTGGGTATGAAAGCGAGCTGGATGCTGACCTGGCCGGAGGCCCTGAAGGATTTGGCCGTCACCGTGGCTTTTCCTGGTACAGTGCCAGTTCTCAGGCTCACTGTGGCTACGCCATCAACGGTCTCGGTGGTGGCGTCGCTCAGAGGTCCCCCCTGAGGTCCCTGAAGAGCGCCCAGGTCGGTGGCAAAAGCGACCGGCGTCCCGTCGGCCACGGGCTTGTTGTTGATGTCCTCAACCACAGCGCTGATGGTAGAGACGGAGATGTCGTCCGCAGGGATGCTGGCGGGCTCAGCCGTTACGGTCACGAAGTGGGGCCGGCCTGGATTCACCCCGCCTTTGGTTGAGAGCGATACATACCAGTCGTTCTTGCCGCCCACATCTTTAGAAGTCGCATCTCTACCCAGAGACTTGCCTTTGGCTCCATTGCTCCAATCAGCGCACTCAGGCTCGTTGACTACCGCTCCCCCATCCACTGTGCCTTCCCAGTGGCCAGCCTCGACTATGTTGTTAAAGGCTGTCTGTTGGACGCCCGCCCACGTCCCATTGTTGTTGGCATACGCCAGGGCGTCAATCATAGTGCTCGCCCCGTCCTCCAAGATGATCACGTTGTCCGTGCCTGTGAGACCGCTATCGGTGGCGTAGAAATCGCGATAACCATTTCCGTTGGTATCTCCTGCGATTTCATCATTGGCTGGATGGCCCTCGAAGTTGAGGACGAAGTACTCCCCAGGACCCGCCGTGTAAGCCGGAAAAGTCTTCACCACCGTGCTTCGTTCCCTCACGAGCCAGTACTGGATGTTCAGGCCCTCGCCTGACATGTTGCGGAACTCTATCCAATCCTCGTCTTCGCTGGGCGCCGCTTCATTGATCAGGACATCGCCGGGGTTGCCCAGGACAGGATTGGCTTCTCCAGGGGTGTGACTGGTGAACACATGCCAGTCGGCTTTGGCATTGGTATCGGTGGAGGAGCTGTCTCTGCCCAGTGACTTACCTTCACCTCCCTCGCTCCAGTCGGCGCTTTCAGGCTCGTTTACTCCTACTCCACCATCGGGCGTGCCTGCCCAATGACCTGCGTTGACTATATTATTGAATGCAGTTTGTTGAGGACCTGCCCACCCTTCGTCGTTATTGGCGAAGGCCAAGGCGTCAATCATGGTGCTCGCCCCGTCTTCTAAGACAATCACGTTATCCGTGCCTATGAGGCCAGTGTCGGCAGCATAGAAATCGCGATGCCCGTTGCCGTTGGTATCTCCCGCGATTTCGTCGTCGGCCAGATCACCGTCGAAGTGGAGGACGATGTACTCACCCGGAGCTATCGCATAGGAGGGGAGAGTCTTTATTTCGGTGCTCCGTTCCCTAACGAGCCAGTACTGGATGTTTAGGCCATTCCCAGAGGCATTATAGAACTCGATCCAGTCGTTGTCCTCATTGGGCGCCACCTCATTGATCAGCACATCCCCAGGAGTACCCATAGTCGGATTGTGCGCGCCCGGGGTCTGGCTGGTGAACAAATGCCAGTCGGCTCTGGCGTTGGTATCGGTGGAGGACGCATCCCGCCCTATTGACTTGCCCGGGCTGACGTCGTCACTGTCCGTCCAGGCATCACTGTCGCGAGTGCTTGAGAAGTCCGAACCAGCATCCCAATGCCCAGTGGCAACCAGATCGTTGGCCACCTCTTTCTTACCTGTAAAATTGCCGTTGTCGTTTGACCAGATAACAACATCAATGGTATCGGTCTCGTGGACGGATTCAGTTTCCACTCTCTGGATTCTCACCACATCATCCGTCGCCGTCAGCCCTGTGTCGTTAGTGTATACATCCCAATAGCCGTTTGCGCCTTTGCCAGTAGCGTCGCTCTCATCGTTAGCCGGATCACCCTTGAAGTGCAAGACGATGTAGTCTCCGATTGAGGCTGTGATGGCAGGAAACTCTTCTACTTTGCTCCCCCCTCTGTAGATCCTCAAGCCCTGGTAACTTGCCGTCTTTAGCACATAGAATCCGATCCAGTCGCTCGTCTCGTCAAACGCCACTTCGTTGATCAATACATCACCTGGCACCGCCGCCGCTGGAGTTGCGCTATCCTGGGCAGAAGCTGCCGCCGGCGCATAGTTGTCCAGCGTATCGTAAGGGAAGGCGGTATAGTAATAAGTGGCGCCATTGGTCAAGCTGATGTGGGTGCACGAATCCGACGACCCCGGCGAGGCGGCTATATCGCAGACCAGGGTTCCATCTGTTTCGCTAGTGGGATAAGCGCCATCGGTTCGGTAGCGCACCATTGTTCCTTTGAAATCAGCATCGTTGGGATTTGTCCAACTCAGGCTCGCCTGTTCGTCACCCACTGTAGCGGTGAAGTCCGTCACATCACCAGGTGGCGTGAGATCTACCGTCACAGTCCAAGCAGAGGTCCAATCACTTGGGTCGGAACCATCCGAGCTCCTCGCGTGCCAGTAGTATGCCCCCCCACTAAGGTCTGAGCCAGGGGTGTATTCCGAGCTTGCTAAACCACTTTGATCTATCTCTGGGCTGGAGAAGCCACTGTCATCGTCCACTTGCAAATCGTAAGTCACGGGGTCGCCGTCCGGATCGGTGGCATCCGTCCAGTCGAAGGCCGGCGTTTGATCTTTGGTGCGTGAGCCATCTGGGGGTGACGACAAAGCTGGGGGCGGGGGTGGACGGTTTGATACACGGGGATAGTGGGGACTGCTCGGTGGCGAGATCAGCCGGCTGTTGTGGGAGGTGGAGCTATAATAAACCTTCAACCATTCACCGACTTCAGCCCCACTACTAAGTAAGATCTCGATAGCTATCCTATCTCCTTGCTGCAAATTTGTTGCCCCGGCTGCTGTTACTGTTTCTGTGATCTCCTTGATGCCGTCGCTTGATTCTATGTTCTCATATACAGACGTTGAAGTCATGTACTCTACAGTTCCGTTTTCAAAGACTTTTACGACTCTAGAATACATTCTTTCGTCATTTGGTGAGTTCGTTTCTGCCCAGAAAGTCATGGTCCAATCCCCAACGGGGAAAGTTAGACTTTCCTCAACAGCCTTATCAGCATACCACCAGCCCCTTTCACCAGGACTTAAAGTTACGCTGCTGTCTGTACCTCCCTGCGGAGCTATCTTGTCCATGAGCTCATCAGACTTATGCACTGGAAAGCTGAACCCACTCGCAACCCTGTCCTTCCAATACCAAGTAACCTCCCCTTCTGCCATCACTAATGGCACAGCAATGCTCAAGACCAACATGGCCGCCAGCAAGACGAGTAACCGTTGTCTGCACCTATTTGCCACAGGGATCACTTCCACCAGCTTTCAGCTTGCTTTGGTAGTTACAAAACAAAAACGTGACTGCTCAGGGGTAGAGCAGGATTAACAGGATTAAAGGATAAATACGCCATCAAGTCCGAGGTGGTCTTTCTCATGGATGTTGTCGGTTAGCCTTGATCTGAAGACCTCGGCAGACCTCGGCTGATTCGGGAAATCCGCCAAAGCGAAAACGATTTATCTCACTTTATGTCTCAGTCGGGCTACTCATCGCTCGGCCAAGGCCGGCAACACTCTACCGAGAGAGCACCAAATCCGACAATTCTGCAAATCTTGCTCTTGTATCACCCGCGCCCAGGTAGCCTTGGTGAGAATCTAGCATTGTCGACGTAGTCACACAAGAACGATTATGCGGTTTGATTGGCCGCTTTTAGCACAGGATAAACGGCTTTCAGGGCTGGCGGTTCAGCACCCAAAGTGCTAAGTGTCAGGTTTAGACTACTACACCATCTGCCAGAATCCAGGCCTTCCGTGAATCCCTATAACACCGCCGTTATCATCGCCAATATGATCAGGAATCGCCGGGGCCTCAATTTCGCACTTCCTCATCCAAGACGAGTCGGTTGTCGGCGACAGAGTCGCAGCCATAGCCGCCGAAGGGCCAGGAGTTGCCAGCCCCGTCCACCCAGGTCACCGCCCCCTCTCGCGCGCCGGGGATGTTGGTGGAGGTGGGGACGCCCATCACGCCGCAGGCGCCGCACTGGTGGCGGGTATTCGAGCCGCCCATCCAGGGCCAAGCGTTGGGGCCGGCGTAGGCCGGTCGGGCCTGGGCGAGCAGCAGGGTCACGCCTGCCAGCAGGGCGGCGATGACAAACAGGCTGACTGGATTGTACCACAACTTCACAGTTCTGCAAATCACGAATGACCCAAACACAACAGAAGGTTCTGGCGAACCATCCGCCAGAACCTTCTGCCTGGTGCTCTATTTGGGAGGTATGGATTTCTAGGCCCTGCGCCTCCTGACCAGCGCAACCGTGAGAGCCGCGAGCGCCGTCAACCCCATCCACAGCGCCCGTTCCGAGCTTGTCCTGAGCAGAGTCGAAGGGTGTAGCCAAAGGGCCAACAACTCCGACTTGTCCACCGGCAGAATGACCCCGCCGATGATTACTGGAGGGACATAGGCATTGGTGAAGGCACACGTCACGGTCTCATTCGGGTCGAGCTCGTAGGTAGCCGTCCGCGTACCCAAGTCCCCGGAGCTAGGGTTAGCGCTAGCGCCATCATCACAGGTGATAGCGGTCAGGTCGAAGCCCGGCGCGGGGTCGCCTTCGGTGATGGAGTAGGTACCTGGTGTCAGGTTGGGAATCTCAAAGGTGAAGGTGCCGGAGACCCCATCGCATCCGGCGTGCTTCTCAATGACAATGGCGCTCTGCCCCCCCTCGTAGGCCCCGATGTCGCAGTTGCCGTCGGTGGGCTGAGGGCGAGGGACGCCGCGCTGGTCGGTGGCCGGTGCGCCGTTGTAGCTGTTGCCTCCTTCGGGAATAGCGTCCAGCGCCGGGCTGCCAGCCCGGAGGGCGTGGGTCTGGGTGGGGCCGCCGTTGTCGGCCAGCGCGTCGAGCAAGGGGTCGGTGTCGCTCATTGAGCCGTTGTTCGAGCCCCATCCGCAGGTCGTGCCAGAGTCAATGTTATAGCCGCCATTTGTGATTGTATCTTCGCAATTATCTCCACTATCACCGGCCGTGTTCCCGGCAACGATGGTGTTTCTGAGGGTGTGGGAACCTCCAGATGAAACATCTACCCCTCCACCGACACCACCGGCCTCGTTATCGGTGATAGTACTGTTAATGACGGTCAAGGTGGGTCCATCCGTGGTGTGGATGCCCCCACCATCCACGACTGCATCGTTGCCAGAGATGGTGACATTTGTCAGCGTTACTGCTGCACTGGCGTCCTCCACGTGAACACCACCTCCATCATCAACTGCTGTATTGCCGCTAAAGGTACTTGTGGTAATGGGGGATGGTTAGCCTTGCTGTGATAGGTTACGAGTTATTTGAAGATTTGAAAAAG
>CAYWWC010000141.1:0-10741 GCA_964461615.1 uncultured Anaerolineae bacterium | reverse complement strand
ATGGTATAATACGCATGATGTAATATGTTGTGTTAGTGTCTTACCGTGTCCGTATGGCGTCTCCGACTCATCATGTTCCCGCCGGGACGTATGAGCGATAAGGCGTGGGGAGTAATTCCCACACCCGCCAGTATGCAAAGGAGGCAAATCTTTTGGTCACTGTGGTGGCCGATGGGTGCCTCCTTTTTTAATTGAGGTTGGTGTATCCGGTAATTTGTAACTTTGAGAGAGGAGGTGATTCGTATCGAGTAGATTCTTTGAACGTTCGCATGGACTTTCGTTTGTTCAGAGTTTCCAGAATCTAAGGAGGAAAAATGGAAGAAGAACGGCAAAATCGGATTGCTGAACTGCAGGAGAAACTGCGCCGAGGCGAGATAAGCCGGCGGGACTTCTTGCGCTACGCTGGCCTACTAGGTTTGTCCCTGGGGGCAGCACAGGCCCTTGCCGCTTGCGCACGGTCGCCAACACCCACGCCCGTTCCACCAACACCCACGCCCGTTCCACCAACACCCACGTCTGCTCCGTCAGCACCCACACCAACCCCTGCTCCCGCTGCTCCGCCAGTGGTTGAGAAGGAAGCGAAGGCAGGGCATATGTTGCGATTCAACCCCGCGATCTGCACAGGTTGCTTGCTATGCGCGACTGCCTGCGCCGAGAAGTGGGCGGCAGAGCTGTTCCCGGAGGAAACCAAGGACGTCGTCAACTTGGAATTCTCCAGGATACGCCCGATGAGGATGCAGTACGTTGACATAGTCAACGTATGTAACTACTGTAAACTCATAGACTGGGCTGAGGGCTCAGATAAGGCTCCCTGCCAGCAGGTTTGCCCGGAAGACGCGATCATCTTCGTCCCCGAAGGTGAGGGGAAGCCAGGCTTCACTGGAATGGGCTACAAGACCATAGATCGCGAGAAATGCCTGGGGCTTGACGTCTGCTGGAGGTGTCTAGAGATCTGCGAGGACCAGTTCGCAAGCGGCATCTCCTTCGACCCGATCGAGATGAAAGCCCAGGTCTGCACGATGTGTGGAGGCCTGCCGGCCTGCGTCGAGGCGTGTCCAGAACCGGAGGCCCTGCGATTTGTGCCGCTACAGACGAACGGTAGGTACTTCGCCAACCAGCCAGAGGCCTACTTCGACCTGGTGTACCAAAAGATATATAATGAGAGGGGGAAAGTCTAATGGCTGAGTTGAGAGGTATGACCGGGAAGATTGCTCGAGTCGATCTGACACAAGGAACGGTATCTGTCGTAGAGCCTCCGGAGGAGGTCTACAAGAAATTCCTTGGGGGCTCGGCCATGGGGGTCTACTTCCTGTTCAAGGAAGGCGTAGTGGATCCAAGCGTCAAGCCTGACAGCCCGGAGAACATGCTGCAGTTCATGATCGGGCCGGTGACCGGGGCAGGACCCAATGCTCGGTCCATTACCATCACCAAGAGCTTCTACAACTTTATCTCGATCGCCACGTCGGGTGGCCGCGCTGCGGCTGAGCTCAAGTTCGCTGGTTGGGATGGCGTCCAGGTCGTCGGCAAGTCTCCGAAGCCTGTCTACATCGAGATCATTGATGACCAGGTCACGATCAAGGACGCCAGCCACCTGTGGGGTAAAGGCGCAGAAGAGACGGAGCGCGAGCTGATCAAGAGCGTTGTCGCGCCCCTGGAGTACAGGGAGAGCATCCTGCGGAATGCGGACTTGACCCCAGAGTGGGCTGCCTTAAGACCGGTCAAGCGCCAAGGTATAGGGGCCAAGAGGCTGGCCACTGCCTGGGTCATCGGGCCTGGTGGCGAGAATATGGTCTGGTACGCCAATGTCATGACCGAAGGCGCCAGGGCTCACGGGAGACACGGCCCCGGAGCGGTGATGGGCTCCAAGATGCTGAAGGGCATCGCGATCAGAGGGACCAAGGGGCATCGGCTCGCCGACAAAGCCAAGTTCCTGGAAATCACGGGACAGATCCAGGCTTCACAAGCCCAAAACTACTTCTGGCGCTCGTATGGCACCGCAGGAATCGGCGCACGGAGTGCCAATGCCGAAGATGCCTTCCCGATCCGGAACTGGCAGTGGGGTGCTTGGGCTGACCCGACGAATGTGAAGGCGCTGGAAGGGGCATGGATGGATATAGCGAGCTTTGTCAAGCAGGTAGCGTGTCCAGGCTGCGCATTACACTGTATGTACCTAACGCAGGTCACCAGCCAGGATCCACTGATGGATGGAACCATCAGCGACATGCCTGACTGGGAAGCCATGGGCATGGTGGGTGGCAACCTGGGTTATCTGGAGCAGCAGGGCAAGACCCCCAGCGATCCCTTCACCGGCACGTACAAGGACCTGGCGGAATTCCTGGCCAAGACGCAGTTCACGACCTTCCTGCATGACGACTATGGTCTGGACTACATCGAAGGCGGGGCCAACCTGGCATTGGTCGCCGAGCTCTACCAGCGCGGTCTCATTGACGCGGCAGACCTGGATGGGATCAAGCCGGAGTGGGGCGACGTCCATGCCTTTGATGCCCTCTTGAACAAGATCGTCCACAGGGAGGGCGTCGGTGACAAACTGGCCAACGGGACTTGGGAGACCGCCAAATACTTCGCTGAGAAGAAGGGCAACCCGGAGATCATGGACTACCCCATGACTGGCCACCGCTATGGTCAGCCCGCCCACGATGTCCGCAGCCCCGCAGACAAGAACGCCCTGGAGTATGTCACGGTAAGCCGACCCTGCGAGCACACCGGCGGCGGCGGCGGTGCATTCAAGCAAGGTGACTATCCAGCAGCCATTGCCGGACAGAATGGCAAGGTGGGGCGTGACTCCCTATGTTACTGCACCTTTGCCGCGGGCGACTGGGCCGGCAAGACCGAAGATCTGCTCAAAGCGGCAACGGGGTGGACCGACGTCACGGAAGAAGACATCCTCAAGGTCGGCGCCAGGCAGTACGCTCTGAACAGGATCTTCGACATCCACACTCAGCAAATCAAGGATCCCAAGACGGAGTGGGACTCCCTGTTCCCGCCGAGGTGGTTCAAGGACCCCTTGCCCACCGGAGCCCATAAAGGCGCAGTGGCGTGGGGGGGCGATTTCCAGAAACTGCTGGACGAAGGATTGCCCGCCTACTGGAAGGAGAGAGGCTGGACCGAGGACAAGGGCATACCCACGGCGGAGGCGCTGGAGGAGCTCGGGATCGACGATATCGCCGAGGACATTGCTGCGCAGCTTCGCTAGGCTATCTCCTAGGGAGCTGCCCAGAAATAGCTTCGGACTTCTCTCCGCGAAAACGCGGCTCAAGACACGAAGTTATTCTCGGGCAAGTCGTAAGATGAGTCTCGAGGACGTGCTTGAGGCCCCAACCGGGTGTCTTCCATCTGGTTGGGGCCTCTTGCCTGCTGTTTTGGCCATGAGAGGAGCCGGCTGAAGATCGAGCGAGGAGGTACAAGTGGTATGGACTATGAGGAGCTCTTCCAGAGAAACTTTGGCATATTTGAGCCTGAGGAGCAGGAGAGGATCAGGGACGCCAAAGTAGTGATCATCGGCTGTGGTGGCATTGGTGGAGTCATTGCAATTGCCCTGGCTAGAAGTGGTTTTGGCCACTTTGTGCTCATGGAACCTGAGGTCTATGAACTCTCGAACATGAACCGGCAGATAGCCTGCTTCACTGATACGCTCGGCATCAACAAGGCAGTGTGCACAGAAGAAGAGATCCTCAGGATCAACCCGGGGGCGAAAGTCACGGTCCATGAGCGAGCTCTAGTTCCTGCTGAAATCGAAGAAGTCATCAAGCTTGGGGATATCATCGTGCCCGCAATGGATGCGTGGCCACTGAGCCTGACCGTCCTTGAGGTTGCCAGGAAATCAGGTAAGCCCGCGATCATGTCGTACCCTGTCGGAGCACTGGGGCGGGTCTGCACCTTTCTGGCCGACAGCCCCTCTGTGGCGGAGTGCCTGGCCATGCCCTTCGGGTTTGGGTACGAGGAACTGAAAGAGTATACAGAGCGTCCCGAGGCCAGGGGAATACTGCAGTATTACGTGACAGAGGGCGCATGGAGAGAGGAATGGTTTGATCGCTGGTGTGAGGGGGAGCTACCCCATGCCCAGCTCTGCACCATTGTCTGGATCACCTCATCTCTGGCAGCCATGGAGATCCTGAAGCTGATTACCGGAAAATGGAAACCTGTCGTCGCGCCATATTACTGGCATATCACACCAACAACGGCAAGCATCAAGAAGTTTGGGCTGGGACGACGGCTGATCTCGCGGCTGTCACGGCGGGAAGGGATACAGCGGCAGTTGCCCTGGCTGACAAGGTCGAAACGGCTTCTACGGCTGTTCACGCGGATGTTAGGGTGAGTACAGAAAGGAGGGGGCGGTGAGGCGATGGATTTCCGTCCTTAATATTCTTGGACTGCTAGCTGGATGTGTGATGATTGCAGCCATGCTGTTCCCATGGTGGAGCTTTGCTCTGGAGTACTCAGAAGAGAGTGATATCTATCCCTACGTAATCTCTGGTCCAGCCAGTGAACTCGTGGGCTATAAGAGAAGCCCACAGATGACTCTGTTGACCGGCGTTTTGATTTCATGCATCGTTCTCTGCTTCGTGGGAAGTGTCCTGAAAGGGAGGATTGGGAGAATCATACTGGGAGCTGCGGGCGTTCTCTCTTTGTTGGGAGCCTGGCGCCTCATAGCAAGGGTTACTGGGGTGGCAGCACGGTTTGACATCCCCATACAGGGACGCGCAGTAGTGTGGTATGAAGGGTTCGCACCTACTGAGGTAAGCGCCAGTCTCCGACCTGGATTGTACTTGATTGTTCTTGCTGGCGTTCTGTGCTTGGTCGCAAGTATGTTCCACAACAAACTTCGCCTGCGGTCAGAGTGACCTGTTGTATTTGCTTGTGGTTGCTGTCGCTGCAGACTCTGATGACCATGCACGGGAGCAACTCTATGAAGCGTTTGCCGTTCTTCCTGATCTTCTGTTTGGTTCTGGCTTCGTGTTCCCCAAAGGCGTCACCGACGGCAGTTCCGACGTCCATGCCGCATCCAACCGCCCCGGCCACGGAGACATTGACGCCTGTGCCGCCACCAACGACACTCCCGGAAATCACTCCAATGCCGTCTGCGACTCCTGATGACAAGTTCGAGGTGAAAGCCTGGGTAGACAACCGTACGCCGTCCCCGAACTCGCGGGTCAACGTCTGGGGTAGCCTCATCAAGAACGGCGTTCACCTTGGCGGCATCATGATGCGGGCGACATGGCCAGACAAGACAGAGAAGAGCGGGACCTCGTCCTGCGACGTACTCGTCATCTATGGAGCAGGAGTGTGCGCAGTCCACGTCAAGGACTACCCCCCTGGCATGTTCGTACCCATCACGGTCACCTTCGACTATCGGGGCGTGAGGTATACCGCACCCACGGGCTTTACGCCCCGATGAGCATTGTGTGTTATGACAAGATTCCCGTTTGGCCTCCTATGTCAGCATTGACAAAGGCTCTGGCTTGTTGAGGTTCTACAGGGTATGGAGGAAGCAAGGAGGAAGCGAGGATGGAAGAAGAAAAGTTCAAACAGGTTTCTGAGCTGCCCGAGCAACTACGCCAGGGTGAGATCACGCGACGGGAGTTTATTCGGTACGTGGCGACGTTGGGCCTGTCCCTGGGTGCAGCCGAGGCGTTGGCCGCTTGTGCTCCCAAGCCCACACCCACGCCCACACCCATACTCACACCTACATCTACACCGTTCCCCTTTCACATTCCTATTTACATCCCTGATACAGACGGTGATGTGCCCACTCCAGAGTGGCAGCCCACCCCCCTGCCACCTAGAACACCGACACCCACCGTGTTCAGACCTACAGCGACCCCTACTCCCGTCATGTGGGAGGAAGCCGTCTGGTCGTGCCCAAGCTGTGAAGAGAGATTCGCCACGCAAAAGGCGTTCATGGACCACATTATGGCAAAGCATGGGCGGAAAGTGCCCGGAGCAAGGAGGGTCAGCCGCCCCACTTATGACCAATTTCTGGTCGGACCGGTAGAGCGCTTTGACCAGAAGAACATCGTGTTCATGAGAATTCTGTGGGATGAGGAGTATCAAGAGCAACTGCAGAAGGTCACTCCGCGGCAGAGGCGTGAATCCGTGTCGGAGATGCTCGAAGGAAGAGCATTGCTGGCGGGTTCGATATACGTGGACAGGACAGCAGGCAGTCTTCACCCCAACTATATTGGCTATTTTGGACACGTGCAGGGTGTTGGCGGACTGTACGATTGGGACGATCCGGTGAATCCCGAGAAGTATCCTGTTACTGATCCGGCGGAGATGTCTGAACGGATCAAAGGGGTGGCTCGATTCTATGGGGCAGACTTGGTAGGTATCTGTGAAATTGACGAGCGCTGGGTGTATTCGCACTACTTCGACCGGGAGACCAGTGCGTATGGCAAACTGGAGATTCCCTATAAGTACGCCGTCGTGATGGGGATCGAGATGGACTGGGTGGGGATCGTCGAGTCGCCGGGGTTCCCAGCCAGTGCCGCAACCGCTCTTGCCTACTCGAAGATGGCTGAAATCTCAGCATCGTTGGCCAAGTACATACGCGGTCTGGGCTACGAGGCTGTACCGTCCGGCAACGACACAACGCAGAGCATTCCTCTGGCCATTGACGCGGGTCTGGGAGAGCTTGGGCGAAATGGTCTGCTCGTCACTCCTGAGTTCGGGCCACGACAGAGAATCTGCAAGGTATTTACGGATTTGCCCCTGAAACCTGACCAGCCAGTTGACTTCGGGCTACAAAGGTTCTGCGAGAGATGTCACATATGCGCTCATTCATGCCCTGCTGACGCCATCAGGCGGGAAGAACGGACCACCGAACTGACTTCGATTTCTAACCGAACAGGCATCTTGAGGTGGCCTGTAAACGTAGCAAAGTGCTATCTGTTTTGGCGGGAGAATGGTACCGACTGCTCCAATTGCGTAGCGGCCTGCCCATGGGCTTCTCCCATCCGACGTTGGCTTTAACCGCTGAGGCCCCAACTGAGTGTTTTCCACTGGTTGGGGTCTCTCGCTTCCCGTTGATTGTTCCTTGACAAGCGGCAAGCGATGCAGTAAAATACAAGCCCTAAGTGAGACCCTTACGGGACTTTTGGAAGACGCATTGAAATCTTTATAACCAGGAGGTTTCTTCCCCATGGACGCTCGACTGTGGCGATATCTGCGCCGATTCGTTCAGCTCTTACTGCTAGTCCTGTTTCTGTATCTGTTTGTCAATACGATACCGGAAGGCAAAGCCCCGGTTCCCGTCAATCTCTTCGCCCGCTCGGACCCCCTCTTAGCCCTCAGCTCAATGGTGGCCTCGCGGCAGGTGATCCTGACGTTCGTGCCGGCCGTCATCATCGTGCTGGCTACACTGGTCCTGGGAAGGTTCTGGTGTGGTTGGATCTGCCCCCTGGGGACGGTCCTCGACCTCTTCGGCTTCCGAGGCAAGAGAAATATCCCTGATCGGCTCCGTCAGACTAAGTACTTTATCCTCTTTGTCGTCATCTTCGCTGCCCTCTTTGCCAACCTGACCTTGCTATTCTTAGACCCGATAACTGTCTTTGTACGCGCTTTGTCCAGCGTGATCTATCCCGGCATCCAGCAGGCAGCCACCACCTACCCCCAAATCCAACCCTTCGTCGAACGGGTAGCTACCCTCCCTCCCGAAGGAATCCAACCCCTCATCCTGCTGGATCTCGCCCTTCCATTTGCTGTCGTCCTGGTGCTGAACCTCGTCACCAGGCGTTTCTGGTGTCGTTACCTCTGTCCTCTGGGGGCCCTCCTGGGGCTGCTGTCCAGGTTCGCCTGGATCAAGCGGCGCGTGGAGAAAGTGGAAGGGCAGCGTCCTTGTAGCTTGGACTGTCCAGCGGGAACCAATGTGTCGGGATATGTCGCTTTGATTTCTCAAGGTAGGTTCAAGGAAGCAGTGGATTTGATCAGGGAAAGCAACCCGTTCCCTACAGTTTGTGGTCACGTATGCCCGCATCCCTGTGAAACTGAGTGTAATCGCGGCGAGATCGAGGAACCCGTTGCTATTGGGACATTGGAAAGATTTGCCACCGATTACGTGCTAGAGCATGGGAAGGACGGAGCAAAGCCAGGTCGAGTCAGAGAGAAGGAAAAAGTGGCGATCATCGGGTCAGGGCCTGCTGGCTTGTCGGCGGCGTTTCACCTCAGAAAGATGAAATATTACGTCAAAGTGTTTGAGAAGTTGCCCGTGCCTGGGGGTATGTTAGCCACTGGCATTCCCAAATACAGGTTGCCACGAGAGGTGTTGCAAAAGGACATTAACTACGTAAGGGGGGTTGGGGTAGAGATAGAAACCAATGCTGAGGTAGATAAACAAAGATTTGAGGACCTTCGCAAGAAGTATGATGCCCTGTTTATCTCTGTCGGTTCACACCAGAGCCGGACATTGGGAATAGAGGGAGAGGATTTACCAGGAGTTGTTCATGGTGTTGATTTCCTTAGGGATTTGAATCTGGGGAAAGAAGTAAAAGTGGGAAATAAAGTTGCCGTGGTGGGCGGTGGGGATGTAGCGATAGATGCCGCAAGATGTGCGCTTCGTTTAGGGGCGGAGGTTACCATTGTCTATCGGCGGTCGAGAGAAGAGATGCCGGCCAGAGAGGAAGAAGTGAAAGAAACAGAGGAGGAAGGAGTAAAAATAACCTATCTGGCCGCACCATCCAGAATTATCGGTAAGGATGGCAATGTAGAGGGGATGGAATGCATTCGTATGGAATTGGGAGCACCGGATGAATCGGGCAGGCGCCGTCCCATACCGATTGGGGGTTCTGACTTTGTGATGGATGTGGACATGGTGATACCTGCTATTGGGCAATCATCTGACCTAACTTTTTTAGAAGATAGCGGAGTGGAAACACAACGAGGATGGATTACAACGGACGATCATTGCATGACGACCCAATCCGGGATATTCGCCGGAGGAGACGCAGTAACAGGACCCGCCACGGTAGCAGAGGCGATAGGGATGGGCAGAAAGGCAGCGATAGCCATTAACGGATATTTACGAGACATGCCTTTCCCAGAAGAAATAGGGGCCAAGAGGACTAAAGTTGAAGATTTCCCGAAAGAAAAGCTTCCCAAGGAGAGGGAAACAAGAAGAATGTCCGTAATACCGATCGAAAGGCGTAAGCAAAGCTTTGATGAGGTTAGAGTCGGACTCAATCGAGAAGATGCTATAGCAGAGGCGCAAAGGTGCCTAAATTGGATCTGCTCCGAATGCTCCGAATGTACCTCCTGCGCCCAAGCAGTGTGCCCCATGGGATGCATTGACGGGGAAGATTTCACCAGCGATCCGGGTGAGTGTATCCAGTGCCTGGATTGCCTGACTCCCTGTCCGGTGGGGGCGATAGGCTTCGGTGGAAAGCTGGGCCTGAGCTGGGGCTACGACTACGATTTCTCCCGCCGCGAGTTGCTGGCCTCGCTGGCGGCAGGCGCGGTGTGGACCGGCCTCTTGAAAACAGGCCTGGCCAAGCAGAGGAGTCCCCATCTGCTTCGCCCACCTGGAGCCAGAGAGAACGAGTTCTTGACCGAGTGTGTGCGCTGCGGCCGGTGCATCAAGGTCTGCCCCAATTCCGCTCTCCAAATGAGCCTGTTTGAGGGGGGCTGGGAGGGTTTCTGGACGCCGATGCTCGTGCCTCGTGTGGGCTATTGCGATTACTCGTGCAACGCCTGCGGTCAGGTTTGTCCCAGCGAGGCCATCCCTCCCATCCCACTGGAAGAGAAGCGAAAGGCAGTCATCGGCAGCCCTCACGTTGATTTTGATCTCTGCATAAGATGCCTGAAATGTATACCGGCGTGTCCGACGGAGGCCCTCGAGGAGGGACGGGTAGGGGCAAGGAAAGGTGTATTCCCCATCGTGGTGGCAGAGCGTTGCATAGGATGCGGAATCTGCGAGTACATATGCCCCGTGGAAGGTGAGCCGGCGATAAGAGTTTATGCCCCTGGTGCCCTTCCTGGCTAGATGGCTATTGCTCCTCTAGGGGCGGCGGTTTAGTGCTCCGGTGGCCTGATGGCGTTGCCCTCACTCGATTCTATTGCTGCGCAAACCCCGAAGGAGGCGAGGTTTCATGAGAAGAGCGAAATGTGAGGTGGCTTTGCTGATTTGTCTTAATCAATACCGTGCTATAATCCCCAAGAAAGGTTCTTGAAGAGTCGGTCGAAGAACACAAACATCAAGAGGAAATTACTCAAAGGGGGAAAATATGTTCGGACAAATAGGGGTACCTGAATTGCTGCTGTTCTTCTTGATCATCCTGTTGCTCTTTGGAGCCAGCCGTCTCCGTGACATCGGCGGCGCTCTGGGCGGAGCGATCCGCGACTTTCGCGGCGCTGTCTCGGGCGCGGACGAAGAGCAAGGCAAGGGTGAAAAAGAGGAAGAAGAGAAAGAGACTCAATAGATCCAGTTTTGCTCGGCCTGGCTTCATGTGGTTACGCTCAGGACAAGCGCCGGATCGTTCGACGACTCGACTGAACTCGCCGAAGTCTGAGGCTCACGAACGTCCAGGCCAAAAGCGGGGATTTGGCACTTGTCCTGAGCACTTCGTCCCTGGGAGGCAAAACCAGGGGCCCGTCGAATGGATCCTCCCAGATCAGTTTTGGATATACTGAGAGTGTATCTTGTCAATATGGGGGGGGGGGGGGGGGGGGTGCTTGTGGGCATAGCGGGCATCCCCCGTTTGTTTGGCCGTACGGGGCGTATCGAACCCCC
>CAYWWC010000140.1:0-10781 GCA_964461615.1 uncultured Anaerolineae bacterium | reverse complement strand
TTGGCGATAGAGCCAATTTGAGCATTCAGAGCAATCTTTGGCTACTTGATAGACACTATTGCCAGATGTTCAAATCATACTCAGTCTCGTTAGGCACTAGCCTAGATGGCCCCGCTTGGATCAACGACAGACAACGTGGGAAGAGATACTATAGGCGGACAATGAAAGGTATCAATCTTGCCCATCGCCAGGGTTTGCATGTTGGTACCATTTGTACGTTTACCTCACTTTCCGCTCCGTACTATAAAGAAATCTTTGATTTCTTTGAGCAGAGAAGGCTTTCATTTGGGATCCATACAATTGTCGGTGAGACGAACCAGAAATCACAGTGCTTGGGCCTGTCTTTAGAAGAAGAAGGTGAACTTTTAGTAAATCTATTTGACTTGTATGTCGACCAGACACCTTCCATCAGGATCAAAACTTTCGACTCTATAGCGCAGAGTATCTCTCAACATAGGAATGGTCTATGCACCTTTACAGACTGTCTAGGGCGCTATTACGCAATCGGGCCAGAAGGATATATCTATCTATGTAACCGCTTTGCAGGTCATCCAGAATGGCGATTGGGGCACATTGAAGATAATCCCAATGAAGAAGATTTGTCACAGACAAAGGCCTGGGAACGGCTGTCTAGCTGGCAGGCCTGGATTGTAGAAGTGGTTTGCGCTGAGTGCGTTCATCTTGATTATTGCAAGGGAGGATGTCCATACAATGCTATTGCCTTCACAAAAGGTAATTTTCGAGACCCGAAGTGTTCAGCCTATAAGCAACTGTTTGGTCACATTATTTCGAGAGCTTTAGCGGAAGTTTTTGATCAAGGGAATATCGAGGCCGTGCTTCAGGACCCAGATCAATCGTCCGGCATACTGCGGCAGGGCGAGGTTCTACGGTTGATGTCTTCAGACTTCAGATCTCTGTAAGACTAGGATAATTGATAAGGAGAAAAGCTATGATTACTATCGAGGTCCTCCTCATATATGGCATGCTTTTGTTAGTCCTTATTCTGTCCAAACTCATTATGTTAGCAGCAGCTACAGCTGGAAACATTGCCGGCCAAGACGCTGATGGCTGCTCTGGTAGATTTCTTGCTTTGACTGGGCCATATCTGGTCACCTTTGGTTTGTTGTTCATTGAGTATAGAGCTTTCGTTTATGTCTATAATCACTATCCATGGTTAGGTTATCAGCGTTGGTTAACCCAGCTTGACCAGTTTCGCTGGCACCTTGCGATCATTTCGCTTGGTGTTGTCAGCCTGGAGATAGTCTCTGGTGTTCTAAGGCGCACCGTCATAGCGTTGAGGAACACGGCGGAGTGGTGTATTGAACGGTGGAGGACACGGAGTGAGCGGAAAGCTGAAAGGACAAGAGATGAGCAGTGGCTTCTTTCGGCCTTACAGCATTACAAAGCTGAAGTTCGATGGGCTGCAGCTCGTCGTCTGGCTGCCCTGAAAGTTCATATTCCTTCTGAGGTGCTTATCCGTTGTCTTGAGGACAAGGACTTTCGGGTAAGAGCATGGGCAGTAGAAATCTTGGGAGACCAAAAAGACCACCGGCGCGTTGAATGGCTCATACATTCACTTAGAGATAGGAGCAAAATAGTTAGAAGCGCCGCAGTAGTTGAGTTGAGCAAGATTGGGGGTACCGAAGCCGAGCAGTCACTAGTCTACGCGCTACAAGACCGTGATACAGAAGTACAACGTGCGGTAATCGCTGCGCTCAGACATCTACGTGTCAAGAATGCAGTGGGGCCACTTGAGTCGCTCTTGAAGAAATGCATATTCCCAAGAGAGATCTTTGGGGCCTTGACAACGATTGACAAGGCAGCAGCTCGCAGTGCAGCGATAGATATTCTCACTCATGTTAACATTTCAGGTCCGTATTCTAACTTCCCTTGGAGATCTGAAGAGACCAAAAGTCAGCCACCATTGAGTCATCCTGGTTGGCAACTTCGCGAAGCTGCAGCACAGAAACTAGCAGACTTTGATGGGCCACGAGCTGTACCTTACCTTCAAAAAGCGGTCGAGGATGGCAGTGTAGAAGCTGCTGTGGTGGCAGGGAGAATGTTAAGGGGACGTGCTGTTTCATGGTTATCGCAACTGACACACAACCGCAGAGTCGTAACGCGTACTGCCGCAGCTATTGGGCTTGGTGCCACAAATGATGAGCGTGCTGTACCTAGACTCACCCATCTTTTTCGGCGGGACTCGAAGCTGAGTGTTCGCCAAGGGGCTGCGATTGCGTTGAGTTCGATTGATCTATCGAGTTCAGGTGATGTAATTTTTTCCGCGTTGAGTGATGAAAGCCTTGAAGAGATCGCGGTGCGAGCCCTGACAGTTCAGCCCAATACCTTTACGATACGGCGTTTTCTTGAGAAGATTTGTGACCCGTGTATGAAATTAGAGGAGCGTAAGCAAAAGGCTGATGTTCTCGCTAGGATATATCGAAGTGGTTCTCTTTCGGACAAACAAGAGTCTATGCTTCTATCCACAAAGGAGTGCATTGTTGATGAAAGTCATTCTCATACTGATGTAGATGGTGGTTATGATCATACGGATGTGGATGGCTATGGACGTTACCCAGACGGTGAGTGGGGACAGATGCACCGTGACTACAGCGGGGACTGGGAGGGGCACGAAGACACTTACCACCGAGACGGCATTAATCTGCCAACATACCTAGGTATAGTCACTTGAGGGCATAACCCAATCATATAGTCTTGAAAGGTATAACAGATAGATTATCTTCCTGACTGAAATCTAAGAAGGGAAAGGCATTATGAACAAGAATCCCACCTGCGGCTTGGTCTTATTTATCACCATCATTGTCGCGACAATCTTATTTTGTGCTTCCTCAGCGATTTTATCTTTTGAGGATCACTATTTTCTCATCCTGTTTGGCGCAGCAATCCTTTCAGCTATTGTCGTTTTCGGCTCCATAGGCTGGCACCTGCATTCTTCAAGGAGTCGTAAGGGCACGCGTCGCGGTCATCCTTCACAGCCATCTTCTTCATCTAGGCATTCCTCGGTATCACATTCTTTATCTGGAGATGATAATATCCTGCCAGGTGGCCCAGTGGATGATGCAAATCGTTACTATGTGGACCAATACTGGAGAAGAAAGGAAGAAGTAGGTTGGGAGAAGACGGAATATCGGGAAACCTTTGAACCTAAAACCGAAGCTCAATACAGGGAAGAAAAACTAATCGAATTTCACAATTGGCAGGACAAGGTTAATAGCGAAGGGGGGATAATTATCAATACTCAAGGACGCACTTCGAGTGGAATTGAGGCTCCCCAAATTTTATTTATGGAAACACAAAAAGTTAGGCTACCTGCAGTTTTATCCACAGATAGGCGACCTAAAGAAAAGATAGTTAAAGTTAAAGTTTCGTGCTCAACATTCTCGGAAATTGTTCCCCGTTATGAAGGGTCTAAGGAGTATTGTCATCAGGCCATTTACACCATAGATTCCAGGGCAAATTCTGTCGTTCGGGCTCAAGAACTGCTTTGGCAGCTAGAATCTCATAAAAAAGAAAATGGGCTTTGTATAGTTCCTGTTATTCGATGGGGGAAACCCTGTTGGTTGCCACTAGAAGAGAGTCAATTTTATAGATGGCAAGGAGATCTTAAGGCTACAGTTAAAAGCTTTGAGAGACATGGATTGACCTACGAAAAGGTAAAGAATTATGAAGAGAGGCAAGCATTTGAAGCAGGGCAATCTAGCGATGAAACACTTGGAGCAGAAAGTGTTGACTCGCGGTCCCGCCGCTGCCGCTGAGCCCATCCGTTAGTGCGCCAAGCGAAGCTTGGCGCTTCTTGAGGGGTGCAAGTACCCTCTAAGTAAGGGCTAACCACCCACCCATACCGAGTGTTGCGACTGTCAGGAAGGTAGTTCAGGAGGAGTGAACATAACCGAACGAAACAGTTGAGGCGTACACAGGGAACCACGTAAAACAGAGGTAGGCCGGACTCTAAACGCAGACGAGCAAACGCACACGAACGATGGGCCAGGTAGGCTATCCCGCCCGAAAAGGAGAAGGGAAGCCGAAATCTATTGATGAGAGTTGATGACAAGAATGTCAAGTGTACCAACGGAGAGGCTGACCATGCATAGGTCGTATGCCCAAACTCCTCGGCGGCGTGTGAATCGTATGAATCTTGGAGACATCTTTCGCTTTGTTGCGCCCAGGGTGCGTGACGCTGCTGTCAAAACTGCAGCCCAGTTGGATCATCTCGGCATCCGCTACGCGTTGGCAGGAGGGCTTGCTGTCGGAGCTCATGGGTATGTTCGGGCTACAGTGGATATCATTGAGCTTGTCAAAGCTGGAGCGGATGTGAAGCGCGTGCGACACTACCTCGATCAGTATGCTCGTGACCTGATTCCCTTGTTTGATGAGCTGACCAATGAGGCGCTGGCAGAGTGACTCGTCGGGCCAACATCCAATTACGCATTAGAGTTAAGGAGGTTATTGCTCAATGAAACTTCAACGTCATCCATCCAACCCCATCCTGCTCCCCGACCCGGCCTCGGATTGGGAGTGCTACAACGTCTTCAACCCCGGTGTCCTCTATCACAACGGCCTGTTCCGCATGTTCTACCGCGCCCAAGGGCTGGACTGGGTCAGTCGCATCGGGTACGCGGTCAGCGAGGACGGGGCGCACTGGAACCGCCTGCGCCGGCCGGTGCTGGAACCGGTGGACGGCGCCGACTCGCGCGGCGTCGAAGACCCGCGCGTGGTCGAGATTGACGGCGTGTTCTACATGACCTACACCGCCTACGGGCGCGAGTTCCACGGGTCAGGCGAACCGACCCACGATGGCGGCGGCATCCTGCCCATGATCGCCCGCAGCCAAAACCTGATCGCCTGGGAGCGATTGGGGCCTATCGTGCGCGGCGAGGACAACAAAGACCATGTGCTCTTCCCGCGCAAGATCGGCGGCCGCTACGCTGCCTTGCACCGCCGCTGGCCTCGCGTCTGGCTGGCCTATTCGGACGATCTGCTGGCCTGGCGGGAGGCGGATATGGCCCCCATCTATGGTCCGCGCGCGGAGAATTGGTGGGACTGCACGAGCGTCGGCAACAACGGCGTGCCAATCGAAACGGAACACGGCTGGCTGCTCCTCAACCACGCCTACGACGGCGACCACGTCTATCGCCTGGGCGTCGTGCTCCTCGACCTGGACGATCCAACCCAGGTGATCAACCGCCCATCCGAGCCCATCTTCTGGCCGGAGGAGTTGTGGGAACTGCGGGGGGACGTGCCCAACGTGGTCTTTTCGTGCGCCAACCCGGTGGTGGATGGCGCTGTCTACGTCTACTATGGCGGCGGTGACCACGTGATTGGTCTGGCGACGTGTCGCCTGGACGAGCTGCTCGATTTCGCCCTCAACGCTGAATGATGAGATTTTGCAGAAAGAGTAAGCCTGTGTATCACGTCAGTAATATTCTCAGCAGGTCGCAAATACCCCACGTACTGGTTCTAGTTCTCATCGCTCTGTGCGGCGCATCTCTGTTAGTCGCTTGTAAAGCGCCTGAAACAGCCCCCACACCTCACCCAACTGATACGCCTGTACCGGATAACGGTAGCCGCGTCTCTTCACCAGATGGCAGGATTCAAGTCACCTTCACGCTTGAGGACGGCGTCCCATACTATGCGGTCAGCCGTTCCGGCCAGGACGTGATCAAACCATCGAAACTTGGCTTCGTCTTCAAAGATGCCGAGCCTCTGAACCAGAACCTGACTGTCGCCGAGAGCAAACTGGACAGCCTCGACGAGACCTGGACCCAGCCCTGGGGCGAAGTCGAGGAAATCCGCAATCATTACAACGAGCTCCGGGTAGACCTCGAAGAAACCACGGGGGCGCACCGCAAGATGACGGTGGTCTTCCGCGTATACGACGACGGGTTGGGCTTCCGTTACGAGGTGCCCAAGCAAGACAACCTCTCCGACTTCCAAATCATGGATGAGGAAACCGAGTTTGTCCTGGCAGGCGACCATCAGGCCTGGTGGATTCCTGCTTACCGGGACAACCGCTACGAATATCTGTACACGCAATCTCCCATCAGTTCCCTCAGCGAGGACCTCCAGGCCGTTCATACGCCGCTGACCATGGAAACCGCCGACGGCCTGTTCCTGAGTATCCACGAGGCCAATTTGACGGACTATGCCTCTATGACGCTGGCGGGATCCGATAACAACACGCTGCTTTGCGATCTCGTCCCGTGGTCAGACGGCGTCAAAGTGAAAGCCTCTACCCCGCACCAGACCCCGTGGCGTACCATTCAGATCGCAGAAAACGCGGGCGACTTGATCACGTCCTACCTCATTTTGAATCTCAACGAGCCCAACACACTGGAAGACGTGTCGTGGGTCAAACCAGGAAAATACGTAGGCATCTGGTGGGGCATGCATCTTGATAAGTACACATGGAGCTCCGGCGCCAAACACGGCGCGACGACTGAAAATACCAAACGATATATTGACTTTGCGGCCCAATACGGTTTCCCAGGGGTGCTGGTCGAAGGTTGGAATTTGGGCTGGGACGGCGATTGGACTAAATATGGGAAGCACTTCGACTTTACCACCCCTTATGACGACTTTGCCATCGAAGAACTGAGCGCCTACGCAGCAGCCAAAGGGGTCGCGCTCGTTGGCCACCACGAGACAGGCGCTGCCGTGGAGAATTACGAACAGCAGTTAGATGACGCTTTCGCTTTTTACCGCGATCTGGGGATCAACACAGTGAAAACGGGGTATGTGGGCTGGGGGCGGGGAATTAGACGCAGGGACGAAAGAGGCTATCTCGTAGGATTGGAGTGGCATCACGGCCAGTACATGGTGAGACATTACAGAAAGGTGGTCGAAACCGCGGCCAAGTACCAGATAATGTTGGATGTTCACGAACCCATCAAAGACACGGGTATCAGGCGGACTTATCCAAACATGATGACACGCGAAGGGGCGCGGGGACAGGAGTACAATGCGTGGGATGTAGAGGGCGGCAACCCGCCGGAGCACACCGCCATCCTCCCGTTTACCCGCATGCTCGCTGGCCCCTTTGACTTTACGCCTGGCATTTTCGCTCTGTTCTTTGAGGAATACCGGCCCAACAACCGGGTCAATACCACGCTGGCTAAACAACTGGCCCTTTACGTAGTTATCTACAGTCCGTTGCACATGGCCGCTGACCTGCCCGAAAACTACGAGGGGCATCCTGCGTTTCAATTCATCGTAGATGTACCTGTTGACTGGCAGGACACGAAGGTATTGCAGGCCGAAATTGGCGAACACGTCACCATTGCTCGCCAGGACAGAAACAGCGAGGACTGGTACATAGGCAGCATCACCGGCGAAAGTGAGCGTACACTTGAAACGCCGCTCACTTTCCTCAAAGCGGGCAAAAAGTACGTGGCCGAAATATACGCCGATGCCGCTGACGCCGATTGGGAGAGCAATCCGTTGTCCATTGACATCTACGAGGCCCTGGTTGACAGCAACACCGTGCTAAATCTCAGACTTGCTCCTGGAGGCGGGCAGGCCATCCGCATCCGCCCGTCCACCGGAGGTGAGGCAAATCATATCCCGCTCTATCAACCTTGAAAAGGAAACCTGTCGAACGTAACTGCATTGCGTAAATAGCGAGAATCGGGTATCCTCGTAATTAATTAAGGAGGATCTTAGCATGCAAACGAAATTGCCGCAGGGGTTTTTATGGGGCACTGCCACAGCCGCTCATCAAGTCGAAGGGAACAACTTGAACAGTGACTTTTGGGTCTTGGAGCACCTGCCGGGAACCATATTTGAGGAGCCGTCAGGCGATGCCATTGACCATTACCATCGCTATCCTGAAGATATCGCCCTGTTAGCCGAATCGGGTTTCAACAGCTATCGCTTCTCCATTGAGTGGGCGCGGATCGAGCCGGAAGAAGGACGCTTTTCCAGAGCAGCCCTGGATCACTACCGGCGGATGCTGGAGGTTTGCCACGAGAACGGCCTCAAGCCCGCAGTGACGTTTCACCACTTTACCTCACCCCGTTGGCTGATTGGCGCCGGTGGATGGACGGACGAGGACACTGCTGAAAGATTTGCCCGTTACTGTGCCAAAGCAACCCAATACCTCGGCGATCTCATTGACGTTGCCTGCACCATCAATGAGGTCAATATTCCGATGATGATTCGGCTTCTGTGGCTATCCGACCAGGAAGGGAATCCGCAACAGGCTGCGTTTATGGAAGCGGCTGCGCAAGCCTTTGGCGTGCCGCCGGATAGATTTGGTCCCTTTACATTCGCCGGCTCAGAGCAGGGGCGCGACGTGATTCTGGCGGCGCACAAGCAGGCCGTCGTGGCGATCAAGGCGGAACGTGGCGACTTGCCTGTGGGGATGACGATCGCGCTGCAAGATATGCAGGCTGCCGAAAGCGGCGAAGCCACACGCGACCGCTTTCGCCACGAGATCCAGGATGTCTTTCTAGAGGCTGCGCGAGGGGATGACTTTGTGGGCGTACAAACCTACAGTCGCGAACGCTTTGGGCCAGACGGCCCGTTGCCCCCTGAAGAAGGTGTGGAGCTGACCCAAATGGGTTACGAGTTTTGGCCGGAGGCTCTGGAAGCGACCCTGCGCTATGCCAACCGGGTAACCGGCGTTCCCATGATCGTCACCGAAAACGGCATTGGCACAGCCGACGACACACGCCGTCTGGAATACTATCGCCGGGCGCTTCGAGGCGTTGTCAGTTGCCTGAACGATGGCCTGGACATACGTGGCTATTACGCCTGGTCTGCCTTTGACAACTTCGAGTGGATGCTCGGCTATCGGCCCACTTTCGGTCTCATCGCGGTTGACAGAGAGACACAAACGCGAACTGTTAAACTGAGTGGCCGGTGGCTCGGTGAAGTCGCCCGCGCCAATGGTTTTTAATGCTCATAAATGGACAATCTGGGCGCTATCGGCTGGGAGTTGACCGCTGAGGAGCTGGACAGGCTGGACGCCGTCAGCGTCATCGAAGAGGGCTACCCCTACCGCATGATCCGTAAGTACGGTACGCGCTGAGTCAGATTGTGGTATACTCACTACGGAGGTGAATGTTGACACAAATCGTTACCCCCAACTGGGTCAAAGACGCTGTCTTCTACCAGATCTTCCCCGACCGCTTCGCCACGAGTGAGCGGGTTCCCAAGCCGTCCAACCTGGAGCCGTGGGACAGCCCCCCGACGGTCTACGGTTTCAAAGGGGGCGATCTGCTGGGCGTGACCGAGCGCCTGGACTACCTGGCAGAGCTGGGAATCACGGCTATCTACTTCAACCCCGTCTTCCAATCGGCGGCCAACCACCGCTACCACACCCACGACTACTACCAGGTGGACCCGATCCTGGGCGGGAACGCGGCGTTTCGCGAACTGCTTGACGTGGCCCACGCCCGTGGGATCAGAGTAGTGCTGGACGGCGTCTTCAACCACGCCAGCCGAGGGTTCTACCAGTTCAACCACGCGCTGGAGAACGGAGCCGCCTCGCCCTACCTGGACTGGTTCTATTTTGACGAGGAGCGGCTGCGGGCCGGGGAGCAACTGGACGCTTATCCCTCTCCGGAGAAGAAGCGTCGCCTGCGTAACGGTCATCGCAGTCTGCAGGAATTGGGTTATCAGGCCTGGTGGGACCTGCCGGCGCTGCCCAAGCTAAACACCGACACGCTGGCCGTGCGCCGCTTTATTCTCGACGTGGCCCGCCACTGGGTCGAGTTCGGCGCAGACGGCTGGCGGCTGGATGTGCCCGAGGATATAGACGACGATGAGTTCTGGCGGGAGTTCCGCCGCGTGGTCAAGGCGGCCAATCCAGAGGCATACATCGTGGGCGAGATATGGTTCGAAGCCCAGCGCTGGCTGCAGGGGGATCAGTTCGACGCAGTGATGAACTACATCTTCAACCGCGCCTGCCTCGGCTTCTTCGGCGGAGAGCGGCTGGACACCACCCAGCATCCCGGAGGTTACGAGCTGCAACCGCTGAGCGCAGTCCAGTTCGCCGATGCCGTGGATCACATGCTGGCTCTCTACGACTGGGAGGTGACACTGGCGCAGCTCAATCTCCTCAGCAGCCACGACATGCCTCGTTTTCTGACGCTGGTGCGAGGGGATAAGGCCGCGCTGAAGCTGGCCACGCTGTTCCAGACGACCTTCCCCGGCGCGCCCTGCGTCTACTACGGCGACGAGGTCGGTATGATGGGTGGTGCCGACCCCGACTGCCGCCGCGCCTTCCCCTGGGACGAGGCCCGCTGGGATCACGACCTGCTGGCCTTCTTCCGCTGGGCCATCGCTCTGCGTCACGAGCATCCCGCCCTGCGACGCGGGCGCTACCTCCGTCTCCACGCCGACGACCAACACGGGGTCTACGCCTTTGCCCGCCAGGGGGAGGGGGAGACATTAGCAATAGTGTTGAACAACAGCTCAGCCAGTTATGAGCTGGACGTGCCGGCGCGGGGTCTGTTCGCCGATGGCACGGCCCTGCACGACCTGTGGCAGGGTGGCCGGGTGCAGGTGGCCGCAGGGCGGATTACCGGCGCGACGCTACCGCCTCGTTCGGGGATGGTGCTGACAGGGGAGAAGTGAGGTGTCTTCAAAGCTATGTCCCAAAATCATTCTGGAAGGCACGCGACTGACTCTCAAAACGGAGATCGCTTTTGCCCTGAACGAACATCCCCGCATCGTCGGCCCTCGGAAATACCGTTACCATTCGCCGATCATCTCTGCCGAATGGTGCGCCTTCACCAACTTTCCCTGGGGGCGGGGTC
>CAYWWC010000139.1:7499-10892 GCA_964461615.1 uncultured Anaerolineae bacterium | reverse complement strand
GCCCCTCAGCAGCGACGGGAGGCGAGGACGCTCCTCGGCAGCAGCGGGAGGCGAGGACGCTCCTCGGCAGCAGCGGGAGGCGACCATGACCCGGAGTCTCGGTGCTGTATATCTGTTGCCGCAACAAAAAAGCCACCAGGGGTTTCCCCCCGGTGGCTTTTGAACTTCTCAGCCTGCAAAAACCGCTGGCGTTACTACCAAGTTGGCCCATCCCAAACATTGGTAGTGTAGGTGATCTGACCAGTAACGCCGCAGTAGTCGTCGACAAGGAAGTGGCCAGACGTGTCGATGAGCGTTATGTTGTCGTTGTAGAGACGGAGCTCATAGCCAAGAGTTGCGCCACTGTCCGCCGCACTGAGGTTATCCAGCGCGAACACGCCATTGCTAGTGGTGACGGAGGTATCAGCCACAGTCCAGGTGGTTCTCTCAACAGCCTCGACCGTGTAGCCCTCAGCCGGTTGGCCGCCGATGGTGACCCTTCCCACGATGCTGCTCCACTGGCACAGCGTGACGCTCACAGAGGGTGAGACTGTGCAGATGGTATCGCCCCCTACAGTACCCAGACCCGCTACACCGCCGGAGGTGCGGTCATAACCCACCTTTGTGCCAAAAACGGTGAGAGCGTCACTACCAGCAACATCGACCATCGCTGCACCGCTGTTGTCGGTCGTGACAGTGTAATCCAAGGTCTCGACGGTCGGCCCACTCCCCATATCGTATGTCGCTGTGCCAGTGACCAGGACACCGGGGAGCATCACTCCGGTCAAGTTATTCGACGCGCTGTAGTAGGTCGTAACGGTCAGCGGGTTGGAGCAGATCATCTCGAAGTTCTGCTGGGTATCATCGCCGCAAGTGACAGTAGGTGTCTCAGCGCCGGCGAAGAAGCCACTCTTGGTGAACGTCATCGCGGGAGTGCCTGCCGGCACAGTGGCGATCTGATAGCCGCCAGTGGGGTCAGTGGTGCCACCAGCCGAGCCCACCGCGGTCACCACAACGCTATCAAGCTCTTCGCGGTCATACCCGCTGCCTGCCTGCCGAACGGTAACCGTGCCGTAGAGGCTGCCGTCGCATTCCACCGCGTCGGTAGAGAACGGGATAGCCTCGTAGATCCTGGTCAGGTCGCCTTCAACTATTGGAGCCATCGGCGGGGTGTAGGGATCAACTGGCACTTCTCTCCCCCAACCGTAGTTCATCACTACGACGGAAGGCATGTAGTCCGCGTTGTCCACGTGGCCATCGTTGTCTATGTCGCAGAGCTGCTCTGTGGCAGCAACATCAACATCGAACACGGCCGAGCCAACGAAGCCTGGGTAGACGACGCCAAGGTAGTTGAGGTCGAAGATCTTCATGTGCTTGGGATGCAGGTATGGCACGGGAATCCAGGCCACGTCCGTCCCGGTCTCGTCGTAGATGTAGATCCTGCCAGTTATCTTGTTGCAGTTGGCGTTGTTGCGGATGGCGATACGAGAGGTCACGCCATTCTGCTCCTTGGCGATGTAGGGCATGGCCCACAGATCCGCGTTTCTCTTCTCGCCTTCCGGATGCGCGTTGTAGGACCCACCCTGGGACTCGCCAGCGAGAGTGTGTCTCCATTCAGCGCCATCCCACAGCTTGTCCTTCTTCAGGTCAACCACGACGAAGATGGGCGCTCCATCATGCTCATTACCAGGATAGTCCACCTGCGCGTGGGACTCGATCTCAGCCGCCCCAACGTACCCGAACGGGTAGTTGACGCCCAGGTCAACCAGGGCCGGCAGATAGAAGGTCTTCGCGCCATTCCTGCAGATCCAGTCGCCCACGAAGAAGATGGAATCGCCGCTCTGGTCGAAGAACTCCACAGTGACGAAGGTGGGCTGGGAGATCTCGGTCAGGTTCTGCACCTGGATGCTGGAAAGCCAGCCGCTGATCTCACGGTACAGCAGGTCCGCATACCACTTGGTATCCCAATGTCCGAGGTCGTCGCCTGCTGGGCCATCGGGGTCGTATGTGGATAACGGAGTGTAGGGCATGCCGCGGTAGGTCAGCAGCACTGCTTCCTGGTCAACATCAAGTCCACTGAGGCTGAGCTGGTCTACGATGATCCCCAGTTCCTCGTTGGCGGAGATGAAGGCCGACCCCAACCAGTTCCCATTGCCGGGCGAGCATGCATCCGCCCCAGGGAAGTCCAGGTCAGCATCAGGGCCTGGGCCAACGCGGATGGCCTCACCTGGCGCCAGAACCTCGATGTGCTGCGCCTTCATGCACTCACAGTTGCCCTCTTCCTTGTAGTAGATCCAAACCGAGGTGGCAAGCTCGCCCGAGTTCTGGATGGTGAGGGTGGTATCCAGGTTGTGGTAGGAGTTCATGATGTAGGGCGCGAAGTACTTGAACGGACCACCGGGGCCAACCATGTCGGTGTCATCGGCGATACCCGTGTAGCTGCTGGATATCTCGTAGACGCCGAAGGCGTCAGTTCCCCAGCGGTCCACCGTCACTGCTAGCAGATTGCCAGTGGGCGTGGAGACGATGGCCGACTCGGCGGTCAACCATGTTTGCGTCTTCAACACGTTGTGCAGAGTCCAGACACCGTTGGGAACCAATGTTCTGACCTCGGTGCCAAGGGCCGTGATTTCGCCGTCCCCTTCGAAAGGCCCATAGAAAGTCACGGTCACTACGGCAGTGGTACCACCCACGTTCTGGATCTGGATCTTGGTGTCCCAGTCTCCGGCGGGGGTGGTCCCAAAGACATCGCCCAGGTCAATGCGGGGGAGCTGGAACCTGATGCCCGGCGACGGGTCTGCCGAGACGGTGCTGCCGGTCAGCAGGCCGCCAAACAGCCCGATCACCAGCACTAGTGCCATTAACAGTCGAAATTTCTTACTCATTTGTTACTAACCTCCTTAGTTAGTTTGTGCTAGTATGTAGTGGTCAAAACTTGGGTTGACAGCTTGGGTCATAAGCTGCCAACTATCGGATAATCCAGTCCCTATTCTATGGCCTACGGCCTCACCTCCCTTCAAGTAAAAACAAGTGAAAAAACAATGTGCCCATTCTCACTATATATAACGTAAAAACCGCGATTTGGATACGGGTACCGGCGACCAATTTTGAATATTTTAAGGTTTCTTATGTTCAAGGCGCCTGCGCCGTGATCGTAGGCTCCACTGGCAGCGCTAATGGAGTAGGCGTGCTCGTAGGTGTGCTCGTCGGCGTAGGCGTTGAGGTAGGCTCAATCACAGGCTCCACCGTGGCCGGCTGGAAGGGCACGTCCGCCTGGGGCGTCTCCGTAGCCGTCGGTTCCACTGTCGGCTGGAAGGGCACAATCGCCTGGGGCGTCTCCGTGGGCGTGGGCGGCGCCGAAGTCGCCGTGGGCGCCGCCGTCGGCGTCGGAACGGGTGTGGACGTGGGCGGCGC
>CAYWWC010000139.1:0-7399 GCA_964461615.1 uncultured Anaerolineae bacterium | reverse complement strand
AAGTCGCCGTGGGCGCCGCCGTCGGCGTCGGAACGGGTGTGGACGTGGGCGGCGCTGAAGTCGCCGTGGGCAATGGAGCAGCCGGCACGCCGGAGTCCCCTGGAGCCGCCGTTTCCGTCGGCCTCGGCGTGAGCAACCGGTCAGGCTCTGTCATGGCCTCCGCCGCTAGCGACTGATACTCCACAGAAGTTTCGAGAGCTTCTTCGACGGCCCCCCGGTCGGAAGGTGGAACCCCCGCCTTTATTCCCTCCAGGATCACCTGCTGTCTCTCCGCTAGATGGTCGAAGTCGTCCAACAGGCTGCGCCACTCTTCATCAGGGACCCGGCTGATGGCCGCCAGAGCGCCGCTGTTCTCACTCTCCATGGCCCATAGAGTCGTTTCATACAAGCCCTTGCCCGCTTCCCACAGAGTTTGGGCCTCTGCCAGTCGCTTCTCGGAGTAATCCATGTGCAACCTGGCCTTGCCCGCTGCGGTAGTGGTGAGAGCAAGCTGAACTCGTTCGGTAGTGCGTTTGATGGGATAAAGGAGACTATCGGGCAAGCTGCTCGCCGCCACCCCCACCGTCCCCGCGCCGATGAGGGAAACGATAACGAGCGCTGCGGCCATGGTCTGCGCCAGCCTCAGGGGTTGTCTATTCTTATTATTAACAAGAGGAGACTGCGCCCAGGGCTGCACCAGGGTGACCGCGCTCTGCCCCAGACGGCGCAGCAAGCCACGCCGAGCCGGGGTCTTCTTCCTTTTCTTCTTGCTCTTCTTGGCCACTGCCGCGAGCAGCCGCCGCCGCCCCGCTGCCCTGGCCTCTGGCGAGGGCACGGCCTGCGGCGTCTGGCGAACCAGCATCGCCGTCCGCAGCAAGGGACGGAGCTCGACCTCGTGCTCAGGGTAACGCGCGAGCGCCTCCTCAAGAAGAGGAAGGCCAAAGTCATCAGTATTCAATTGAGAGAGACACTCATTGAGAGCGCGTTCAAGTCCCCGCCTCATGGTCTCAGTCTCCTCTCAATCTCCATCATATTCCCCATCCAGTCTTAAGCTCCCGTAAAGTATATCCATTCTCTACTATATATAACGTAAAAACCGCGATTTAGATACGGGTACCGGCGACCAATATTGAATATTTTAATGTTTCTTATGTTAAAAGGATCCTGGCTCCTGTCAGGGTGGGTAGTTTGACAATGTCACATCTCGTTCGTAGTCAGCGACGAAGCGTTAGCGGAGTGGCGTTCCGCACTGCATTTGACGGCGCTCCACTCCGTTTCGTGCCTGACTACAAACCTGACTACGGACATCAGCTCATTCTTCTGGGCAAATCTGACATTGTCGAGCTACTCAGCCGCCCCGCCCTACCCCCCCAATCCTGGAGGGGAAACCATTCTACTCCCCCCAGGATTGGGGGGCTGGGGGGGGCGACAGGCGCTACTGAGGCTATTTTCGCTGCCTGCCTGAGTACTGGAGTTTGGACAAAGTGAAAGAAACCAGGTTTTTCGTTCAAAAGTGCTTCTCAGGGTATTGGAAACGCTGACAGTCACGCACGTTTTGGATGCAGAGGGTTCAAAAAACCTGGTTTCTGGCTGCCTCCCCGGACTTGGAAGTGTAAACGGCTTTGTCCAAAGTCCAATAACCTGGTCAAGGTAGTTATTTGTCAGGAAAGAACTCCTCCAGGACACGGTTCAACGAGCTCAGGCCCCGATGTTGTAGCGATTTAACCGCCCCTTCGGACTTACCCAGCACCTGCGCCACGTCAGGGGGAGAGAATCCCTCCACAAACCTGAGAATGATCACCTCTTGCTGATCCTCAGTCAGATTTCTGAGGGCTCGCGCCAACTCCTGTTGGGTGATCTCTCTCTCGAAAACATCGCTGGGATCCTTCCCGGCGGGAAGCACTTCATCCTCTAGCGGTAGATCAATTGGCTCTTTATGGCTGCGGAAGTAATCAACCATCATGTTCCTGGCAATGCGGTAGAGCCACGACGAGAAGGGGAGCCCTCGGAAGGTGAAGGAGTCAATGGACTCCAGGGCTTTTATAAAAACCTCCGACGTCAGGTCCTCAGCTTGAGAAACGTCAGATGTCCGAAAGTAGACATAATTATAAATGCCCTGGTAGTAATGCTCATAGAGCCTGGCGAAGGCAGATGAATCGCACGCCTTCGCCCGCTCGATCAATTCCCGTTCTTCCTGCTCAGAGATATCTCTACACATCATAACATAAAAATGCCGCAAAAGATACGGCTTGTGAAGACGAATTTGAATTTCGTGAATTCGTCAAAATTCATTGAGATTCAGGCTCTTTAGGATTTCACAGGGTCAAGCTGAGAAATTTGCCACGAATTGCACGAATTGACACGAAAAATAAAAATTAGTGAAAATTCGTGTCATTCGTGGCAAAGAATTGACCACTTGGCAAAGCAACCATGCAAACTACCAGAGAGCCGAGATTCATTGCCTTTGTCGCGCCAATATGATATAATCTATTGGTGAATTTGTCAAGAAACAAGGTAACTGCTCAGGTGCCTGGCACTTTTGCCTGATTTGGTCATTCCATACGATTTTATGATAGGCAGGCTCTGCGTTTTCTATCGAATTCTGTAAGTGCCAGGCACCTTCAAGCGGCCAGCCTGAGCAGTCAAGAAACAAGGGTAGTAACGAGCAAGGATACTCATGATAAACCGCCAGACGATATCGCTGTTCACGAAAACCGCAGGGCCCAGATCGGTGGCCAAAAAAGGGCAGCAGCGCCTCGCCAAATTGCTGACACACAGCACGCCACGGAAGCTGGCCAACTGGCTGTTGGCAAAGGTTCAGAGGCGTTTCAGAACGGCGAAGGTGTGGGGATACCCCTATCACTACGTCGTTGACCCCATCAACATCTGCGCGCTGCACTGTCCACTTTGCCCCACGGGCCGGGGCGCCCTCAAGCGCCGCCAGGGCAAGATGGCCTTCGATGATTTCAAAAAGCTAATTGACGAGATAGCAGAATACGCTTACTTCCTCGATCTGTACAACTGGGGCGAACCGTTCCTACACCCCCAGGTCTTCGACATGATAAACTACGCCAGTTCCAGAAACATCAGCACCACGGTCAGCACCAACCTCAACTACTTCGACGTGGGGATGGCCGAGCAGGCCGTCGTTTCGGGGCTGGAGGAGTTGGTCATCTCCCTGGACGGAGCAGATCAGGAGACATACGAAACGTACAGAGTCGGAGGAAGCCTCGACAAAGTCATCGAAAACATAAAGTCATTGGTCAGACAAAGAGAGGCGCATCAGAGCTCTTTCCCGCTCCTCACCATCCGGGTTTTGTTGAACAGGCATAACGAAAACCAGATCCCCGCCATCAGGCGACTAGGAAAACAACTGAGGGTAGATAACGTGGTGGTGGCCCCCATAATGGTGAACACGGACAGCCGAGAGGACATGGAGAGGTGGCTACCCGTGAACGAGAGACACAGCTTTTATGACTATAAAACACGTCAGGACAGAACGCTGCAGAAGGTCAAAGCATGCCCCTATCTCTGGGAGAGTTGCGTGATCAGTTGGGAGGGAGGGGTATCACCCTGTTGCTGGTACGATGATCCGGCCAACGATTTTGGGAACGCCTTCACCGAGCCTATCAAGGCCATCTGGAACAACGACTTCTACGTCGCTTCCCGCCAGGCGTTTCGGCGGGAAGCGGTGAGGCGCGACACCGTGTGTGTGCGCTGCAAAGGTCGGCCCCACTATTACTACTGAGAGGGACGATGGCCTCGCATTAGTGTCAATTTAAGGCTCAAAGCCCCGTCCCCGGGGCGGCCCGGGGACGGGGCTCAGAGGGTGCATTTCAGTTCTGGGGCAAGTGTCATTGCGAGCGAAGCGAAGCAATCTCCCTTTCTGCATTTGGGGATTGCTTCGTCGCAAAAAGCGCTCCTCGCAATGACAAACTGGGCCAACCCTTAGTCTTGCCCCCAAAGTGAAATGCACATGGCTCAGAGCTTAAGTTGATACAAATGGATGGCCTCGAAGCCGGGGGCAGCGCAATATCCCCTCGCAGAATTCACGCAGAATTCACGCTATTTTCACCCACAAAACCTTCAATATGTGTTATACTAGAATGGCATCGTTCTGGCTGCGACCCCAGACGCACTTCTGTTGACAAATCTACGAACGCTGCTCATAATATAATAATACAACCATTCAATCTCTACCGATAAAGGCAAACCCATCAAAAGGTGGGGACGCAAAGCCACGGGTCTACGTTAGCAGAGAGTCAATCGCTGCCAGCAAGGAGCTACTTGTCGTCCATCAGCACATCGTGGAGAGACTAACAGGCTAAACGTCAGGACATCGTGGAGGGGATTAACTTGATAACCATCAGAGCATCGTAGGGAGCTATCCCAACGGTAGTGGTAAGAGCCGTGAATCAGGGCCCCGACCACTAGATGCAGTAGGTGGGCGGCAAAATAGATTCCACGATGTTATGATGGTTCAACATGCTGTTAGTGCTATCTGATTCTCTACGATGTCTTGATGGACGACAGCTACTAGCTAATAGGACAGCCGAGTTGCCGAGATGAGGACTGTGAGAAGCGTGCTGTCCGAGCAAATCGCTGCGGCGGCACGCTTTTTTTCTTTTCAAAGATCTCCGAGGTTTCCAATGTCTACCATTTAAGGAGGCACTAACGATGAAGGTAAAGCACATTCTTTCCATCAAGAAGTTAGCAATCATTTTGGGCTGCCTGGTCTTTTGCGCGAGCCTGTTTCCGCTTCCCAACGCTCTGGCCGTTCCTCCTGCCGCCCTATCCCCTTCAGGTCTGACGCCGTCCGCGCCGGCGGCGCCCACTCCTCAGGAAATCAGGTTGACCGAGGATAATAACGGCTGCCTGGCCGAGCTGGGCGAGGATCAAATCCTGGTTATCAGCCTGGAGAGCAATCCGTCCACCGGTTACTCATGGGAAGCGGCGGAAATGAACAAGGACATGCTGCGCCAGGTAGGCCAAGCCGAGTTCGAGCAGATGGCGCCTCTGCTTGGCGCCCCAGAGAAGCAAACCCTACGCTTCAGATTGGTAGGCGAGGGCCAGAGCACCCTCAAGCTGGTCTATCGTCGTCCCTGGGAAAAGGACGTGGAACCAGCCCGGGAATACTCCATTCAGGTGGTTGGGCAACCAGCCGCCAAGCCAGAGAAAGGGCTGACGAGCCCCGCTGTGCGGGAGGAGTTTATGCGCCTGGAACTACCCCCGCGGGGGCCGGCCGTTGAGCCGAGTATTTCTGGGGAGGTCGATCTGCCAGGAAGTATGGCTGGTTGGACGACCATCATGGCCGAGGGCTTCGAGGGGAGTTTCCCAGGGTCGTGGAGCGTGTTTGACAACGCTGCCGGCTACGGCGAATATTACTGGGGCAAGCGCAATTGCAGGCCCCACTCCGGCTCCTACAGCGGTTGGAGTGTAGGCAACGGGGCTGACGGCAGCAGCCTTTCCTGCGGCGCCAGCTATCCCGACAACGCCGAAACCTGGATGGTCTATGGACCATTTGACCTGAGTAGCGCAAGCGATGCCGAGTTGCTTTTCTGGTATTGGAACTACTCCGAATCGTACTACGATGGCCTCTTCTGGGGCGCTTCCATCAACGGCAACAATTTCTATGGCAACGGCGTCAGCGGAGATTCTGGCGGATGGAAACAAGTGAACTTCGATTTGACCAATGTCTACACCTTGGGCAATCTCACCGGCCAGCCTCAGGTCTGGGTAGCCTTCGTCTTCGCAAGCGATTATAGCCTCACCTACTCTGAGGGGGCTTATGTAGACGACATCGTCCTCCGTAAGCTAACGGGGCAACCTGCCACATCCACACCCACCAACACGCCAGGCTCATCATCGTCATACCCAACCGCTTTTGATTGGCGAAATCAGGGAGGGGTCACCTCTGTCAAGAACCAGGGTTCCTGTGGCAGTTGTTGGGCCTTTGGTACAGTGGGGCCATTGGAGGCTAATATCAAGATCAACGGGGGGGGGGAACAGAATCTCTCAGAGCAGTACCTCGTTTCCTGCAACACGGATGGCTGGGGCTGCGATGGTGGGTGGTGGGCTCACGACTACCATCTAAACAAAAAACCGTCCAGCGAGTCCGAGGCTGGGGCGGTCTTCGAAGCAGACTACCCCTACGTGGCAAGGGACACATCTTGTGGCGGCCCCTACTCCCATCCTTACAGGATCAATTCCTGGCACTACGTAGGAAGCAGTTGGAGTGTTCCATCTGTTGAGGCCATAAAACAGGCCATTTATAACTATGGGCCTGTTTCGGTAGCCGTCTGCGTAAACTCCGCTTTTCAAGGGTATTCCGGCGGTGTTTTTCTAGGCCCTGAGTGTACGGATATGAATCACGCTGTCGTGCTAGTTGGTTGGGATGACAATCAAGGGATATGGATCTTGAAGAACTCCTGGAGTACAGGCTGGGGCGAGAGTGGCTACATGCGCATTGGCTATGGGGTCTCCAGGGTGGGATACGCTGCAAACTACGTTAGCTATAGCGCTCAAGGTCCCACACCAACGTCTACCAACACGCCAACACCGGGGGGGCCAACAGCGACACCCACGGCAACGTCAGTAGGCCCGACCGCGACACCGACGCCAACGTCGGTAGGCCCGACGGCGACACCGACGGCGACAGCAACTCCCGACCTCACCCCAGGCCAGCCAACGCTGCTCGCCCCAGCCAACCACAGCACAGTCGCTGACCTCACCCCCACCCTCGACTGGAGCGACGTGACCCGCGCCACTTCTTACCAAATCCAGGTCGCCACAGACACCTCCTTCAGGTCAACCATCATTGACGCCACGACCACCGAATCAACCTACACCCCCGCCGATGACCTGGCAGCCAAAACCAGGCATTACTGGCACGCCAAAGTCTGCAACGAATACGGTTGCAGTGACTGGTCAAGTACCTGGTACTTCACACCTGATCTAAGCCCAGGCAGGCCAACACTGAATTCTCCAGCCAACAGCAGCACGACCGCTGACCTCACACCCGCCTTCGACTGGAGCGATGTGACCCGCACCATTTCTTACCAAATCCAGGTCGCCACAGACAGCTACTTCAGTACAGCCGTCATTGACGCCACGACCATCGAATCAACCTACACTCCCACCGATAACCTGGCAGCCAACACCAGACACTACTGGCACGTCAAAGCCTGCAACGAATACGGCTGCAGTGACTGGTCAATCCGCTGGCACTTCTACACTCCCGACCTCACCCCAGGCCGGCCAACGTTGCTCTCCCCAGCAAACCGCAGCACCACCGCCGACCCCAAACCCCTCTTCGACTGGAGCGACGTGACCCAGGCCGCCTCTTACCAAATCCAGGTCGCCACAGACGGCTACTTCAGGTCACTCGCCATTGACGACACGACCACCGAGTCAACCTACG
>CAYWWC010000138.1:0-10962 GCA_964461615.1 uncultured Anaerolineae bacterium | reverse complement strand
ATGCGGTGGCTAGCTGTGTTGACATGGGTTCTCCTTCCTTACGTTATTTTCACTACCGGACACTTTTTTATTCTGCCACGAATTTCACGAATTAACACGAAGGTGGAGACAAAAAATTAGTGAAATTCGTGCAATTCGTGGCGAAAAACTCAGATAGCGGTTAGCAAAACCGTCCTACCGAAAAAGTGTCCGGTAGCAAAACGTTATTTGGTGATTGTGCCTGGCCATCAACCACACGGTAGCTCTACATTGGTAACGTGCACCCAGTCCAGAATCATCTTCAATTCCTGCTTTGACACTTGGTGGTGACCTATGGGCTAGAGACGTCGAACAGAAAGGCCCGACGTCAAAGGAACAAACAACCTCCAAACTCACCTGGCGTGCTACTTGGCTGACGGATACGCTGATCAACAATGTGTCATACTTCGGCCTTTTGGCAAAAGAAAAGGCCACCAGCATCAATGTGGTGGCCTCTTCCGTGTATCAGTTCTCGGCTCAGTGTTGCCCCTCGCTCACTCCTCCTACTCTTTCTCCGTGAACCGACACTCGTCGTCCCCCATGACACCAATGCGGCGCACAAACTCCAGCATTCCATCCACGTCAAGGAACGCGGCATTCTCCCCACTTTGCACGTGCTCAATCCGACCACGCCAGCGTGACCCGGCGGCCGACCACTCTTGCCAAAAGCGGACGACGAAGGTGCTGATCGGTGGAACTGGGGATGGTTCAGCCATGCAGGGGTCCTTTCGGCCAGACCCTTCGGGTTTCTAAAACCCGAAGGGTCTTCGCGTTTCAAGTACTTACTGGCGGCGTGTAGGAGCGAAGTTGGCCACCACGTTGGCGGTGTCGTAGTAGTGGCGATGGCGCACGATCATCCTGTCCCGGATGGTGAACACCATCACCCAGTCGTGCTCGTAGCGGCCGCCCTCAACTCCCTGATGGGACTGCCTGCCGCCTCCACTGGGCGGGGTGCCCCTACCTGGCAAGCATACCGTCGAAGTAGAGGGTGCCCTCAGGGCCGTCGGCCGTACCGCTGTAGGTGCCGGCACCAGTCACACCCTCAAACGTGCCGGTGCCCCCGGTGATCTGGAAGGTGCCCTGGAAGGAAACGGGACCATCGGGACCATCCGCCGGCGTGCCCAAACCTTCATAGGTACCGAAGAGCTGATCGCCGTTGGCTGCGGTGAACACCATGATGCCGGTTTGGGGGCTGGGGACTTGGGTGACGTTGATCTTCATTTCAGCATCCCAGGTGCTCTTACCCAGAGGGTCGCCTTCCCCATCGCCCGGTATGTTCAACGTGAGGATGCCGTTCTCGGGGGGACCCACGGGCTGAGGATAGGTCTCGTAGCGCGCCTTGAAGGGCTCCACCGCGCCGGGGATGAGAAGCTTCTGGCCAGGATGGATCAGGTTGGGGTCCTCAATGTGGGCGAAGCTGGTATCCTCCTCTTTGGCGTTGGTGGCGCCGACGATGGCCCAATAAGCCGGGCCGCTGTCCAGATACTTCTCCGCCAGGACCCAGAGGTTGTCGCCTAGCTTAACCGTGTAGGTCATCTCCTCCTGAGCGAGCACTTCCGCCGCTGGCGGAGCACCGCTGGCCGCACTCACCCCCAGGGTCAGCAGTATTGTGAACACTAAGAACAAATTGACGAGCGTCCTCTTAAACATTTGTTGCCTCCTCCTTTTTTGTTTTGACATGTGGTGACAATCCGCTTTTCATCAGCTTGTCACAAACTCTTAATTTGCTGGGCCGCCAGCCTTCTTGTATTAATCAGCCAAGCCTCCGGCCAAGCCCGCCGCCGACACTGTGATTCACCTCCTTTCGATTGTGCGGACTGGCGATTGTTCGTCATAAGCATAGCACACCGGTGTCAAAAAAGTGTCAAAAGAAACAGCTTCCCGCCAAATTCGAGCGAAATTCGCCCGAAAACGACGGGAAGCTGTCGGATGAGGAGGTGACTGTTTGAGTTGCCAGCTTTCGAAGAATCGGCGGCTTTGAGCGAAACGGCGTTATCCCGGCGTTGGCACTGCGCCGAGTTGCTGCATCAGGCTGAACTGGTCGGCCACGGCCCAGTGATCGGTGAGCTTGCCGTTGGCGACGGTGAAGATGTCAATGACGTCGAAGGCCACTTGCTTCCCCGTGGCGGGGATGCCCATGAACGGCCCCTGGTGCGTGCCCTGGAAAGTCTTGTGGGTCATCACCTTATCACCTTCGGCCAGTTGCTGGCGAATGGTGAAGCGCATGTTGGGGAAGGCAGCGAACAGCACGGTGAAGAACTGCTTGCTCCCCTCCCGGTTGGGGGGATTCGTTATGCCGCTGTGGTCGACAAAATCCGGGCTGTATAGGGCGTCCAGCGCGGCCAGGTTGTGCTGGTTCTGCACCTCCTCGACGAAGCGGCGCACCAAAGCCTTGTTTTCTTGCAGTGACATAGGGAATTCTCCTTTCGATTGTGTGAACTAGCAACTGTCTGCCATCAACATGATAGCACACTGGTGTCAAAAAGCGCGGGGCCACTCACGAGAGTGCCTTCAGCAATACGCTGGCCGCCTGCAGATCATGGGCATCGAAGCCCTCGTCGAACCGGCTGTAGACCTCCGCCAGCACCTGCTGCGCCGCCTGGCGTTTCCCCTGGCTCTGCCATAGCCGGGCCAGGCTCATAGCCGCCCGCAGCTCCAACATTCTGGCCTCCTGCTGGCGAGCCGTCTCCATGGCTTGACGGAAGTGTGCCTCCACTGTCACACCATCTTTGCCCTGAGCCCTCAGCAATTCCCCGTGCAGCCTACTCAGTTCCGCCATCCAGTAGCGGTCCCCGCCGCTCTGTGCAATGGCCCGGGCAGCCGATACGGCCGCGATCCCCTCTTCCAGCTTCTGTACCTTCGAACAGGCTTCCGCCTGCAAGGCCAGAAAAAAGGGTGCGAAAGTCTCGAAGCCTCTGGCCCGCCACACGGTCGTGCCTTCGTTCAACTGGGCCAATCCTTCCGCCATCTGTCCCTGCTCGATCAGGGCCCAGCCTCGCAGCGGCATGGCCATGGCCGTCCAGCTCGGCAGCCCATGCAATTGGCCCAGCCTGATCGCTTCCTCTGCGTGGTCCCGGGCCTCCTGCGCATCGTGGCGCATGCACGCGTGCATGGCCAGCAGGCAGTGCGCATAGGCCTGGCTGGAGGGGTGCGCTATGGATTGCATCAGGTTGCGCAGGTTTTGGATCTGCACCTGTGCCTGTTCGGGATACCCCAGCAGCCACAACGTCATGCCCAAATAGCCTAGGCAGGTGACGGCCGGATCATGGCCGAAGCGGTAGGCATGGCTCTCATGCTGTGCCAGATCATAGAGGGCAGCGCCGCGTTCCTGGCGTGCCCGCGCCTCTTTCAGCCTGCCCAGGGCGAACAAGGCGCCGCCCATTTGCCGATAGGCCTCCAGCAGCAAGGCGGTATCCTGGGCCGTCTGGGCCATGGCGAGAAGCTGCTTCGCCAGCTCCACCGCCGTCTGGTGATCCCCTGCTACGCCGTAGTACCGTGCGAGTCCCATCAGGGAGGTGAACAGCGCAGGCGTGTCACCCAGCTTCCGGCACAGATCGCGAGCCCGATCATACACGCGCTTTGTCTCAGGAGAGCCGTAACCCTGGACGACCGTGGTGGGCACGGTCAGGGCGATTTGCAGCTCCATCTCCTGCTGCACGCGCTGGGACGTCTCAGGCAGGGAGTGGAGGATGTCCAGGCCGCGACGGTAATACGAGATAGCCTCCTGGTTGGCGGACTGCCGCACAGCCTGCTGGCCGGCCTGCAGCAGGTACGTGATCGCCTTGTCCGTCAGCCTCCCGTCCAACTGCCGGGCCTGCTCGAAGTGAAAGGCCAGTTCCCCGGCCCTTGCCCCGACCTCATCCCCAAGCAACTGCTCCATCGCCGTCCCCGCCTGGCCATGCAGGTGTTGGCGACGACGGCGAGGCAGGCCGGCGTAGACTACCTCCTGGATCTTGTGGTGGGTGAAGGCGTAGTCGCGGTCCATAGCCCCTGTTCCCTCGTCAATCAAGCGGTGACGCAACAGGTCGTCGAGCGCCTCCAGCGTCGCCTCCTCATCCCGGCCCCAGGCCGCGTTGAGCAGGGCAAAGTCGAACTCGCGACCGAGTACCGCTGCCAGGCGCAGCGCCTCCTGCGCTTTTTCTTCCAGACGCTGAGCCCGCGCCTGAATGGCCTCGCTCACGCTGGCAGGCAGTGGCAGCTCTCCCGCGCTGATCCGGGCGAAGTCGCCCTGCCAGACACTTCCCTCCAGGCGGACCACCTCCGTCTCAAAGAGCGCTTTGGCGATCTCCATTAGGAAGAAGGGGTTGCCCTCCGTCTCCTGATACAACCGCTCTGCCAGGGGCGCCACCGCTTCGCTCGCCCCCGACATTTCCACCACCATCGCCTCGACTGCTTCTGGCGACAGGCGCGACAGGCGCAGAGGCCTGGCCAGCCCTTCGCGGGTCAACCGCCGGCGGAGGTCGAACAGAGGGTGCTCTAGCCTGACCTCCTCAGGGCGCAAAGTGCCAACGGTCAAAACCGGGTGGTCTGCGAGATGACGCACCAGGTGGTGGATCAGTCCCAGCGTGGACTCGCTGGCCCAGTGCAGGTCCTCCAGGACGATCAGGATCGCTCCGCGAGAAGACAATCCAGCCAGCAAACGGGCCAGGCCGGCGAATAGGCGCGCCTCCGCCTGATCACCCTCGGGCGACGGCGTAGCCCCAAGTCCAGGTTGTATCTCGGCCACCTCTGGCACCAGGCGGGCCACCTCGCCGAGGGCCCAGGCGGGAAAGCCCGCCAGTTCATCAGGCGTCAGCGTTCGCAGAACCGTTCGCACCGCCTCGGCGATGGGTTGGTAGGGCAAGAGACGCTCGAACTCGTAGCAGCGGCCCCACAGCACGCGGACGCCCTGCCAGCGCAGACGGTTGGCGAACTCCTCCACCAGGCTAGTCTTGCCCACCCCGGCCTCCCCGCTGATGAGGGCCAGTCCGCCGTACCCTGTCTGAGCCCTCTGCCAGGAGTTGTCCAAGAACACCAGTTCCCGCTCCCTGCCCACCAGCCTAACGGGCGCAATCACGTCGAGGGGACTACGCCCCGCAGGCCCTATCGCTGGCATCTCAATAGGGAGCATCTCAGGCAGAGGTCCGACTTTGAAGCGTCCCTCCAGGATGGCCTGGTATAGCTCGGTGGTCTCGACCATCGGCTCCGCACCCAGTTCTTCCAGCACGACCTCCCGGCCGCGGTGGTACTGCTCCAGCGCGGCGTTGCGTTGCCCCAACTGGCAATAGGCCCGCATCGCCAGCCGCTGGGCGTCCTCCCGCAGCGGGTCGTGACCCAGCAGCCGCAGGGCTGTGACCAGCGCTGCCTCCTGCTCTCCCTCTCTCTCATGGCCGACCATCAGCCGCGCCAGCGCGTCGAGAAACAGGGTCTCCAGCCGATAGCGTTCGTTGATGATCCAGTCGTCGTAGAAGCCATCCAGGAAGTCGCCGCGATAGAGCGCTACCGCTGATTGCAGGCTGGCAGTGTCATCGCGAGAGATCTGAGCCTCGAACTCCTTCACGTCGAGCCAGAGGTCTGCCTGGGGATCGAACTGCGCTGTGCGGGGATCGCTCAGAATGGGGATGGCATCGGGGAGACAGCGGCGGATGTGCCAGAGGGCCGTCGAGAGGGAGCGGCGCGCCTTGCGCTCTGGCCGGTCGCCCCAGAAGAGACCGACCAACCGATCCCGGGGCTGGGGGCGGTGGCGGTGGAGGATCAGGTAAGCCAGCAGGGACTGGGATTTGAGGGTGGGAGGCTTGGGGAGTGGTTGGTCATCATAGCGGATGTCCAGTGTGTCCAGAAAGTGCAATTGCAGGGTGGACATTGCAAGGTCTCCTTCAAAACTTGCCTGCGGGGTCTCCCTCGTACTCACTCCTAACGGATAGTTGGGAAGATCCTCTCAAATACGGCGACGACAGCCGGATCAAGCTGGCGGCCTGCTTCTTCGCGGATGACGGCCAGGGCTTCCTCGGGCGAACGAGCCTGGCGATAGGGGCGATCGCTGGTGATGGCATCGTAGGCATCGGCGATGGCAAAGATGCGGGCCAGCAGGGGGATTGCTGCGCCGCGCAGGCCGTCAGGATAGCCGCTGCCGTCCCAGGCCTCGTGATGGTGGCGCACAAGTGGCAACGCTTCGGCCAGAAAAGCAATGTGGCTGAGTATCTCGGCGCCCCATACAGGATGCCGGTACATAATTTCCCATTCCTCGGAGCTGAGCTTGTCCGGCTTGCGCAGGATCGCATCCGGTATGCCGATTTTGCCGACGTCGTGCAGCAGCCCCCCTCGCCGCAGCACCTCTAATTGATGCTCGACCAGGCCCATCATCTGACCGATCAGGCCAGCTATTTCGGCCACGCGGAGGGAGTGCCCCTCCGTTGCGGTGTCGCGCAAGTCGAGGGCAATGCTTAGCGTGAGCAGGGTCGTATCGTAACTTTGCTCCAGACGACGGTGGGCGAGTTGCAGTTCCTCGTTTTTGCGTATCAGGCCCTCGATCATTTTCTGATCGGTGTCGCCCAGCCGCTTGCTCAGTTCCTGCATCATAGCGAATGCGATGCCGAAATTCTCGCTCAGCAGTCGTTTGAAGGCCGGACGAGAGATTTCAAGCACCCGAACCTGCGTGTCAGCGCGCACTGATGCCGAGCGGGGTGTGTTTGCCAGCAGCGCTATTTCACCGAAAAAGTCTCCCGGCGCTAGACGGGCCAGTTCGATCACCTCTCCGTCTAGCTCTTTGTATACGACAACTTGCCCGCTTTCAATAATGATGAAAAAGCTATCGCCGTGTGAACCTTCGCGCACGATATGGGCGCCAGGTTCGTATTTGTGCAACACGGCTTCGGAGGCCAGCGTGGCTCGTTGTTGAGGCGTCAGCGGCTCCAGGAACGGGACCTGTCGCAGCACTTCCAAGATGCTGTCGGCAGGTTGGATATTGGATATTGGAGATTGAAGGTTGGAGCTTTGAACTTGATAAACCTGACCTTCTTCAGGGACTATTACCTCAATACCCGCCAGAGCTTCCATGTTATGGGCTAATCTGCGGACCTCGGCATCGGTGCGCTCAGGATGGTGATGTACAAGCATGAGGCGGCCTACCTCTGCTTGCCTGGCAATCTGGGCGACGCCGCTGGGGTATGAGTGTGCTAGACGATCAGCGTCGCCGTTTTCTGCTTCGACATCGGTCAAGAATACTTCGTGCAACAGAAGTTTGACTCCACGCACGAACGCCGGTGTGGCCGGGTGTACAACGGTGTCGGTAACGTAGGCGATCTCATCCCCAATCCGAATGCCTGCTGAACCTCCGGCATGTTTCTGGGCACGCAGTCGGATTGACCAGGTTTCAGTTTGCAGGTTCTCATGAGTTACTGGAATAACCTCTACCGGCATGGGGAATTCTTGGAGCGTCAGAGGGAACAATGGCGGCCCCAGAAGTCTATTCAGTGCTTCCTGGGGTGCTGCTTCCACAAGAGGCTGCCCTGGGGCGTATATTCGGACGCGCCCTCGCGTCCATGCACCGAGTAGAAAAGACAGTCCCACCACGTGGTCGAGATGATAGTGAGACAAAATCACGTTCAGGCAATCGTAGGGCTTCATGAGATCAACGATATGTGGCTCCAAGAGGCGAGCCACGCCGGTGCCGGCATCGAGAAGCAGCATCTCGCTTTCGTTGAGAACCAGGAAGCTCATCGTTTGTCGATTAAACGATGATATGAAGCCGTTCGTGCCCAAAGGGACTATGCGTGTTGTCATGCCGTTCACTCCTTTATTCAATGCGGTTTGATGATGACGTCCTTCCAGAACCACCGTTTGATCGCCGACGTAGGGAACTTTCTCACCCACGGCTTCAATAGCAAGTGCCATCGCATATAGACGAGGGGCATGATCGCCGCCTCCTCTATCAGGATCCTGTCCGCTTGCTCGTATATTTTCATTCTCTCTTCTTGGTTCATGACTCCCCTGGCTTCTTCTACCAGCTTCTCATAGGCTTTGTTGTGCCAGCGGGTGTGACGCAGGAAAGGACTCTGCCTCAGGAAGCTGTCGGGATCAGGATAGTCGGCTGCCCAGCCATAGACAAAGGTGTGTGGCGGCTCCTTTTCCAGCACATCAAGGAGCAGTGTCCACTCCAGTTTCTCCCATGTGATCTCTACCCCCAGGTTCTCCAACCATTGCTCCTGCAGATACTCGCCCATTGTCATCCAATTGCCGCCAGGACTCGTCAGCAAGTTTATGCCTGGGAAGCCACGGCCTCCCGGATAGCCGGCCTCAGCCAGGAGCTGTCGCGCCTGGCCGGGGTCGTACCTCAGGCCAATCCCCGGCGAGTGTCCCGGCATCCCCGGTGGGATGAACCCGCCCGTGGCAGGGAAAGAATAGCCTCTCAGGGCTACGTCTGCCAGCGTTTCCCTGTCTGTGGCCAGGGCGAAGGCCCGCCGTACCTGAGGGTCGTCGAAGGGCGGCCGGCTGACGTCGAATACCGCGTACCAGGTGACCAGCCAGGGTACCGAGACGTATTCCCCAGCGTACCGCTGTCGCGCACGGTCCGTCTCTGGCGGTGAGAGTCCCCAAAGGGGCAAGACGTCCGCGTCGTGGGCCTCATACATCTCCAACCGGGCGGACCGATCTGTGAGGAAGGACAGTTCCACTCGCTGCACATTGCCCGTGAACCGGCCGTGGTACTCAGGGTTGCGCACCAGGACCATAGATTCACCCCGCTGCCAGGCCTCCAGTCTGAAAGGCCCGTTAGTGACGGTGTCCAATTCTGTGGAATTGGCCTTCACTTCGGACCATCCTTCGCCGTGCGCCTCCACTACGTGCCGGGGCACGGGATAGGTCGCAGAGCAGGTCAGCAGGTGGGGGAAATAGCTAGTTGGCCCTTCCATCTCCACGACCAGGGTGACCTCATCGAGGGCCCGCACTCCCACGCTATCTGAGTCTGACACCTCGCCCCGATGGAAGGCCCTGGCCCCTCTGATGTCGAGGAGCAGGTCAGCATTGGGCGACCCGGCAGCCGGATCCAGCACCCGCTTCCAGGTATACTCGAAGTCCCCCGCTGTCACCGGTGTCCCATCGCTCCAGCGCGCGTCATCCCGCAGGTGAAAGATGTATTTGCGTCCACCTTCGGAGACCTCCCAGCTCTGGGCCACATCGGGTACGACTGTCATTGCTGGGTCCAACTCTACCAGCCCGCTGAAGAGTTGATCTATCACCCCGCGCGAGTACATGTCATTGGTCATGATTGGATCCAGGTTTCTCGGCTCTCCCCAGTCCATCCTGAGGGCGTGAGGTGCGGGCGGTAACTGAGTAGCCGGCCGAATCTCCCTGGCCTTCTGCCACAGGGCGAAGCCTTCTTCGTAAGCCTGGCGCGCTTGGCGGAAGTCGAAGGCGGTGTGATAGGTCAGCCCCAGCTTCATCAACGTCCGCGCTGCTCGTGCGTGCTCTCTTTGTTCCTTCAGGAAGACCAGCGCCCGCCGGTAGTAATCAATGGCCTCCTCGTGAGCGTAGGCCTGACGGGCCTGGTCGCCAGCGTGCAGCAGGTACTCCATCGCCTTCTCAGGTTCCTCGGCTCGCTCCCAGTGGTGGGCCAACAGCCCGAGCTGTTCCTCAATGCGCTCAGGGAACAACCGCTCCAGCGCCTCGGCCACCTGCCGATGAAAGACGCGCCGTTCCTTCTTCAGCAGGCTGTCGTAGGCCGCCTCTTGGGTCAGGTGATGCTTGAAGATGTACTCCAGCTCCGCCCCCCCCGCTCGCTGGCGGATCATCTCCTCCCGCTGCAAGGTCAAGAGGTGTTCGTCCAGTTCATGCTCCTCCCGCGCGATGGCCGCCAAGACGCGGTAGGGAAAGATCCGCCCGATGACAGCCGCCAGTTGTAAGACTCGCTTGGTTTCCTTCTGCAACTGGTCAATGCGGGCCATCAGCACGCCGTGCAGCGTGTCCGGGATGGCGATGTCGGCCACATCCCGGGTCGCCTGCCAGCGGCCGGTGAGCTCGTCCTGCACGATGGCCCTGTTGTCAATCAGAGAGCGGATGATTTCTTCCACGTAGAAGGGATTGCCCTCGGCGTGGCTGAGGATGCGCCGCTTCAACTTCTGGGGCAGGCTCTCTATCCGCAGCAGGTTGCCTACCAGCGTCTCGCTCGCACTGGCGGAGAGGGGATCGAGCAACAGACTGGTGTGGCGGTGGCGGTAGAGCCGGGCGGCGATTTCCTTGATGCGCCAGCAACCGCGCTCCATCTCCGGGCGGAAGACGCATAAGAACAGCAGCGAGGCACGGTCGGTGAGGGACAGCAGTTGCTCCAGCAATTCAATCGAGGTGGGGTCGGCCCACTGCAAGTCCTCGCAGACGATGACCAGGAGCTCAGGATCTGTCGCGCGCTGTCGGGCCATGCTCTCGATCAGGGTTTCCGCGGCACGGAAGGCGCCGGTCTTGAGTTTCTCACCTTCCAGGTCACGCACTATGGTTTTGTCTTTAGCTTCCATAGGCAAAGACATGAGCTGGCCCAGGTAAGGATAGACATCGTCGAAGTGTTCTGGACACGAGGTCTGTACCAATTGCTGCAGCGCATCGCGGATGACGATGGGTGAGTCCTTCACCGACATGCCCAACGCGCTGCGCAGCATATCCAGCCAGAGGCGATAGGCGATAGAAGTGCCGTAGGACAGGCAACGGCCTTCCACCCATTGCAGGTCTGCGGAAGCTTGTTTGCGCAGCTCGGCTACTAGGCGGGACTTGCCGATGCCTGCTTCTCCGACGACGGTAACGATGCCGCCCACGCCGGCCCGAAGTCGCTCGACGGCCTCCTGCAGGGCACGGAACTCAGCTTCGCGACCTACTAGCAGTCTGTCGGAGAGACTTCTTTCCCTGTAACTCCGACTTGTGGTAAAAGCCGAGTCTCAGCACATAGTTTACAGTTTTAGGCTCAACACATAGTTGACACTT
>CAYWWC010000137.1:0-10973 GCA_964461615.1 uncultured Anaerolineae bacterium | reverse complement strand
GCTATCCTATCCTGCCGTCTCGGTCGCCCTGCGATCCAAGCGACACCATCTGCTTATTGAGATGATGCATCAACTTGCTCACCGCCGCCCATGTGGTCGGTGGCGCTCAGACTATACTACTGATGGGCGAAAAGGTCAAACCGAGCTGTGAGCTTTGTCCTCAGGAGATCGTGAGCCATCGCCCTCTGGCTACATTGAGGCTCCCTATCATGTTGTACAGGAAGACAAAGAAGACTAGCCAATGTCCAAGTGGGGGTAATAAACCACCTGTATAGTTGACGCAGGTGGCTTTTTGCATTATACTATCTGCTGTCAGATGGTGCACAGATTTCGCAGTTGACGCGGAGTGGAGTATGGTCAAGATAATGTTCCGAGACAAGGAATGGGAAGTGCGGGCGGGGATGACGGTGCGAGATGCCATCCTGAAAGTAGGGCTGGACCCTCAGGCTGTCCTGCCCGTGCGCGACGGCGCCGCTTCATCACATGTACGTAGCGGTGCCGCTTCATCACATGTACGTAGCGTCCTGATCAACGAAGCGACGATCATCCGCCAGGGCGACGTGATCAGACTAGTGGCGGTGATATCGGGTGGATAGCCCCAGTGCGCGAGGTACATTCATGAAGTGCAAGAAGTGTGGCGGCTTGGCGGTGATCGGTATGCGGCAGCACCGCTTGGCGCTGTGCGCTGACCACTTTGTTGAATGGTTCGTAAGCTACACGCAGCGCGCCATCGAGAAGTACCGCATGTTCGGCAGCGACGACAAGCTGCTGCTGGCCGTTTCCGGCGGCAAGGATAGTCTGGCGCTGTGGGATGTGTTGTCGCAGCTCGGCTATCGCGCCGACGGGATGTACATCGGCCTGGGGATCGGCGGCGACGGCTGCGGCGACGGCTACTCGGCGGCGTCCCAGCTCAAGGCGGAGGCCTTCGCCGAGGCGCGCGGCCTGGCGCTGCACGTGGTGGACGTAAAGCAGACCTATGGCCAGAGCATTCCGGAGCTGGCGCAGACGACGCGCCGAGGGCAGAAGCCCTGTTCTCTTTGCGGACTGGTGAAGCGCCACATTATGAACCGCGTGGCCTATGAGGGCAGCTACCACGTCATTGCCACCGGGCACAATCTAGATGACGAGGCGGCAATACTGATGCAGAATACCCTGCACTGGCAGGTGGGCTACCTGGCCCGCCAGTCTCCCGTCCTCCCCTCCACCCATCCCCGGCTGGCCCGCAAGGTCAAGCCCTTCGTCCGCCTCTACGAGCGGGAGACGGCGGCCTATGCCATCGTGCAGGGCATTGACTACATCTACGACGAGTGCCCCCACGCCGAAGGCTCCAAGACCATCTTCTACAAAGAGCTCCTCAACCAGTTGGAGGGCCGCTCGCCAGGGGCCAAGCTGAGCTTCTACCTCAGTTTTCTGCAGGTCAAGAGGGAGGGACTGCTCTCGGTGCGAGAGAAAGCATTGGAGTTGCACGATTGCCAGAACTGCGGCCAGCCGACCACGGCGCCAGAGCTGTGTGCGTTTTGTCGGCTGTGGGAGCCACAATGAAAGCATTGGTGGCGGAAGTGATACGTCGTCACTTAGCGATCTGGGATATGTCATTCTGAGCGACCGAAGGGAGCGAAGAATCTCGTTCTTGGGGGAATGAGGTCCTTTCGGCAGGCCAGTATTTCATCACGCTGGTTTTGATGAAGGGAATCTCGTTCCTGGTGAGAACGATACTTTCCCCTACAGAAGACGAGATTCCTCGCCTCCGCTACTACTACAACCGCACTTCGTCATTCTGAGGAGCGAAGCGACGAAGAATCTCGTTTTCTCGACTTGAAACGACAGCGCAACAACGAGATTCTTCGCTCCCTTTGGTCGCTCAGAATGACAACCTACTATTCTCACTGTGATGAGGTACTAAAGCGGGCTCTTCGCTTTTCCAGGAGCCTGTCCTGGGCCTAGCGTGGGGGTGTCAAGGTGAGGCCGATGAGACAGTACTATGTCTACGTCATGACTAATCACTCGGGGACGCTCTATGTTGGCGTGACGAATGACCTTCGACGCCGTGTCTGGGAGCATAAGCAGAAGCTAGTTGAGGGATTCACCAAACGTTACAACATCACGAGGCTGGTCTACTACGAAGAAACCCCCGACGCAAATGCTGCCATTGTGCGGGAGAAACAGATTAAGGGCTGGCTTCGCAAGAAGAAGATCGCGTTGATTGAGTCGGTTAACCCTGGCTGGAAAGACCTTAGCAAAGACTGGTACATGTAATACTGCTGTCATTCTGAGGAGTGAGCCGAAGCCCTGAGCAAAGCGAAGGGGAAGCGACGAAGCCTGCCCTGAGCCCAGTCGAAGGGAATCTCGCTTCTGGCAAGCTGGTAATCTGCATGTGAAGAACGAGACCCTTCGCTTTAGGGCAATCGCATTTATCTTGGTGCTTTGCGAATTTGTCATTCTGAGCGACCGCAGGGAGCGAAGAATCTCGTTTATCCATTGGAAGAACGAGATTCTTCGTCGCTTCGCTCCTCAGAATGACAGTTCGAGACGGGTTTGAATATAAATGCAATTGCCCTACTTCGCTTCCCCTTCGCTTTGCTCAGGGCAAGGCTCGGGGTGACAAATGCAGGTGCGACCTTTTCGTCAATGCGATGATAAGGGGATAGGAACCATGTCTGACGAAAGAAGGTTTAATCACGTTATCATCGTCACCTCGGCCTACGTTGCAGCCCAGATGCTGGCCGACGTGGCCAGTCTCAAGATCGCTGTCGTGGGCGGATTTTCCATAGATGCGGGCACTTTCGTCTATCCGCTCACCTTCACCCTGCGAGACCTGGTGCACAAGACCGTTGGCGCGGCTGGGGCGCGGCTGCTGATCGTCACCGCTGCGGTGATCAACTTGGTCATGGCCCTTTTCTTCGCCTTCACCGCCGCGCTGACGCCTGATCCCTCCTGGCCGCTTCAAGACGCCTACGCCTCGGTGCTGACCCCGGTCTGGCGCATCGTCATCGCCAGCATCCTGGCCGAGGTGATCGCCGAACTGATTGACACCGAGGTCTACCGGCTGTGGGTGGAGCGGGTGACGCGGCGCTATCAATGGGCGCGGGTGCTCATCAGCAACTCGGTCAGTGTGCCACTGGATAGCCTACTCTTCTGCTGGGTGGCCTTCGGCGGAGTGCTCCCCAACGCCGTGGTCTGGAGTATCGTGGTCTCCAACGTATTGGTGAAGGGGGCGACCACGCTGGTCAGTCTGCCAGCGATTTACCTCGTGCCCGAGGCCGACGGGGTGCGCGGATCAAACACTGAGAGGTGAAGATGGACATGGATAATGATTTAAGCATGATTATGGACGACGAGGCGCCGCCCGGCCACCGCTCTGGATTCGTGGCCGTCGTCGGCAAGCCCAACGTGGGCAAATCCACCCTCATCAACGCCTGGCTGGGGGAAAAGATCGCCATTGTCTCCCCCAAGCCGCAGACGACGCGCCACCGCCTGCGCGGCATTCTGACCCGGCCCGATGCCCAGATCATCTTCGTGGACACGCCTGGCATCCATCGGCCTCGCCACAAGCTGGGAGAGTTCATGGTGGAGACGGCGGCCAAGAGCATCCCCGATGCCGATGTGGTTCTGTTCATGGTTGATGTTTCGGAGAGGCCCACGGCGGAGGATGAGCGGATTGCCCAACTGATCGAGGAGCAGGGGCAGGCGCCCGTCGTGCTGGTTCTCAACAAAGCTGACCTCTTGCGTCCTGAGAAAGTGCAGCCTCACAGCAATGCCTACTTTGAGCTGGTGAAGCACGACGAATGGATGATGATCTCCGCCACCCGAGGCGACAACCGCAACAAGCTACTGAGCATGGTTGTGGATCACCTGCCAGAAGGCCCTCGCTATTACCCTTCCGACCAGCTCACCGATCAGAACATGCGCTTCCTCGCGGCCGAGCTTGTCCGCGAGCAGGTGTTGCGGTTCGTCCATCAAGAAGTGCCCCATTCTGTGGCCGTGGTCGTGGAGGAATGGAAGCAGCGGCGGGAGGACTTGACCTACATCGGAGCCAACATCTTCGTGGAGAAGGATTCCCAAAAGGGCATTATCATTGGCGAAGGAGGTAAGATGCTGAAGCGCATCGGCCGGGAGGCTCGAGAGGAAGTCGAGCGCCTGGTGGGAAATCGGGTATACCTGGAGCTGTGGGTCAAAGTGCGCAAGAAATGGCGCAGAGACGAAGACGAACTGCGTCGCCTGGGATATGCGCTGCCCCGCAAGAAATGAGCTTTTGACAGGACAACAAGTCTATGATATAATGCACAGCGTACAAAGCTCTTGTATCTCCGGCCAAGTCAATTAGGCAACGAGGCAACGAGGTAGGAGGTAGTGAGTTAATGACGTAACGGCTGTCCCGTTAGCATGTTACTCGTTAACAAGTTACTTATCACCTCGTTATTCATTTCCGTAGGAAGGGGGTGGGGCTATCGGGCTGATTCTGCTGTTTACTAACTGTTTGCTACCTGATACTCGCTATCCATTACCATCAAATTAAAGGAGGAAAGAAATGAAATACTGGAAAACGATTTTGGCGTTGCTGATGCTGGTGGCGATGGTGGTTACTAGCTGCGCCCCGGCCGCGACGCCCACGGCCGTACCCACCAAGCCGGCGGCCAAGCCCACTGAGAAGCCGCCCGAGTCGGTCACCAAGACGATGATGATCGGCTACACCGCCTCGTTAACCGGCAAGCTGGAGGTTTCAGCCGGTCGTCAGTCTAAGGGCCTGCAGTTGTGGATGAAGCAACTGAACGACGCGGGCGGGATCGCTTTGAGCGACGGCACGATCGTCAAGTTCGACTTTGCCACCTACGACGACGAGAGCAACAAAGAGCGCGTCCAGGAACTCTACACCCGCCTGGCAACCGAGGACAATGCTGACCTGCTGATCAGCCCCTACTCCAGCGGCCTGACCGCTGCCGCCTCCGTGATCGCCGAGCAATACGGCAAAGTGATGATCACCACCGGCGCGGCCGCCGATTCCAACTACAAGCAGGGCTATACTCAAGTCTTTCAGATCTACACCCCCGCCAGCCGTTACCTGACCGGCGCGATAGACCTGCTAAAGCTGCTGGACCCCAGCGTGAAGAAACTGGCCATCGTCCACGAGGACGCTACATTCGCCACCAGTGTGGTGGAAGCCGCCAAAGAATACGCCGAGTCTCTGGGCTACGAGATCGTCATCTTTGAAGGCTATGCCGCCGACACCGCCGACTTTGGCCCCTTCATCAACAAGATCCAGGCCACCGGCGCGGAGGCCATTTTGGGCGGCGGCCACATGAGGGACGGCAGCACCTTTGCCCGCCAGGTGTACGAGAAGGACACCGACATCAAGCTCTTCACGCTGCTGGTGGCCCCGCCGGAGCCAGACTTCGCCGAACTGGGTGAGGCTGCCTATGCGGTGATCGGCCCCAGCCAGTGGGAGCCACTGGCCGCTTTCACCCCTGAGTCAGCCAAAGAAGCTGGCTTGGAGTGGTTTGGCCTTCTGAGTGACGAGTTTGTGGAGACCTACGAGGCCGCCTACGACGAAGAGCCCTCCTATCACTCTGGCGGCGGCTATGCCGCCGGGTTGGTTCTGCAAAAGGCCATCAGCGATGCCGGCTCGACGGACCCGGCTGCCATCAAGAGCGCCCTGGATGACATGAACATCCTGACCTTCTTCGGCCAGACCAAGTTCGATACGTCAGAGGAAGCCCACGGCCTGCAAATCGGTCACTCCATGGTCTACATCCAGTGGCAGAGAGATGCCGGTGGCAACCTGCTAAAACAGGTCGTCTGGCCTCTGGAAGGCGCTACGGCGGAGAGCATCTACCCCATTCCCTAGCACTGGAGCTTGGATAGGGCGGTTTCTGACCGCCTCTCCGCGTTGGATCACAACAGGCCGCTCCCCGCAGGCATGCCTGCGGGGAGCGGTACAAAGTAGGCAGTTAAGGAGACGCGCATGGAATTCATGTCATTTGTGGCCGATGGTCTGCTGATGGGGTTTGTTTACGGGGTGGCAGCCATCGGCATGTCCCTCATCTGGGGCGTGATGAGGTTGATCAACTTGTCACACAACATGCTTATCGTTAGTGGCATGTTCGGTGTGTACCTGCTGTTCAACAACCTGGCGATGAACCCCTACCTGGCGATAATCATAATGGGAATCGTGGGGTTGGTGATGGGCATCGTTATTTACTCCGTAGCCGTGCATCGCGTGATAAATGCCCCCCAACTATCTACCCTCCTGGCAACTTTTTCCGTCAGCATGATCATGACAGGAATAGCGACGGCCGCGTGGACCACCTCTCCCCACAACGTAGAGTACTCCCTGGGCAGTGTCTCGTTCGGGCCGGTTACGCTCCCAATCACCCGCCTGGTGGCCGCGCTGGTAGCAGTCTTGGCGGCGGGGGGGCTATTCCTCTTCCTGTACCGCACCCGGCCAGGACGCTACATCCGCGCCGTGACGAACAATCGGGCCGCCGCCGAAATGGTTGGCGTCCCCTCCAACCAGATACTGGCTCTGAGTTTTGGATTGGGGGCGATGATCGCCGCCATTTCAGGAGGCCTGATCGCTACCTTCTTCCCCTTTAACGTCCTGTCTGGCATGAACTACCAGCTCAAGAGCTTTGTCGTTTGCGTGCTGGGTGGTCTGGGAAACCCTCTCGGCGCCCTTGTTGGCGGTTTGGTGCTCGGCACGTTAGAGGGCATCATCCCTATGTTCATGGAAACATCATGGGTGCCGGTGCTTGAGTTTGGCTTGTTCGTCCTCATCATCATCTTGCGGCCGAGCGGCCTGTTGGGAGCGAAAGAATGAAAAACTGGCGAACTAGGAAGTGGGGACGGCATCACCTGGGTTTGCTAATCCCCGTGCTCGTGATCGTGGGCATAGCCCTGGGAGTGAGAATCACGGGCAAGCCAGCCACCCGTGAGGCATTCTTTACTGTTCTCAAAGGCATTGCCCTGGCCACCAGCTTGAACATGATACTTGGTTATACCGGCTACGTCAGCTTTGCTCATATCATATTCTTTGGGCTGGGGGGGTACGTCGGCTTCTACTTGATGAGTCAGCAAGGCTTATCGCTGTGGCTGGCCATGCTGGCGGGAGGGGTGGCTGCTGGCGTGATGGCTTTTCTTCTCGGCAAAGCCATCTTGCACTTGCGCGGCGCCTACTTTGCTCTGGCCACTATCGGCGTCAACGCCGCGTTGCAGGCTTTTATCACTAACTTTGAACCGTTTGGCGGCCCCATCGGCATGACCCTCAAATTCAAAGTTTATCAGCAATATGGCGGCGCGGCCAAGGCGCTGGAAATGGCCTTCTATCTCCTGGCGGCAATTACCCTGGTCGGGGTGATTGTCAGCTATCTCATCAGGACATCGAAATTCGGCCTGGGATTGTTGGCCATCCGCGAGGACGAAGACGCCGCCGAAGTGATGGGCGTGGTCGCTTCCAACGCCAAGACGTGGGCGTATGTAATCTCGGCCATCATACCTGGTGTAATCGGGGCCTTGTTCTTCTTCAAAAACGGCAACATCGAGCCCCATGATGCGTTCCCTTTGGCCTCGTCCATTGAGGTTATCGTGATGGTTATGCTGGGTGGGCATGGGACGGTGTTAGGGCCCATCGTGGGCGCGACAGTCTACCAGCGTATGCGCATCATGTTGCTGACCAGCCCCATATTCAAGAACGTCCAACTCTCGGTTGCCGGGGCCTTGCTCTTGCTGATCGTGCTGTTCGCGCCGTCCGGAGTTGTGGGCTGGTTGCGCAACCGCTTCCCCATCCTACGGAGGGTGCTACAATGATCCTACAGTTAGAAAACGTATCCAAACACTTTGGGGGACTGATAGCCGTTTCCGATGTGACCTTTGATTTACCCGAAGGGCAGATCCTGGGCCTGATCGGACCCAATGGAGCGGGCAAGACCACCCTTTTTAACGTGATCAATGGGGTGTACCCTGCCACAGAGGGCCGTTACTTCTTTCGAGGACAAGAGGTAACCGGCTTGAAAACGTATCAGATGGCTCACCGGGGTTTGGCCCGCACCCACCAGGTCGTAAAGCCGCTCAACGAATTGACGGTGCGCGAAAACGCGATGGTAGGCGCTTGCTTTGGCCACGAGGGCAACAATCTGGGCCGCGCCGCCGAAATCGCCGATGAAGTGCTGGAGTTCGTTGGGCTGTCTGATCGGGCGGGCCAATTTGCCGGCAGCCTGAACATAGCACAGAAGAAACGCCTGGAACTGGCCCGCGCCCTGTCCGCGCGGCCCCACTTGCTCCTGCTGGACGAGGTGCTGGCCGGGCTCAATCCCTCCGAAATCACCGCCATGCTGGAGACGATCCGCAAGATACGCGATCAGGGCGTCACCATTATCATGATCGAGCACGTGATGCACGCCATCATGAATGTCTCCGAGCATATCCTGGTGCTAAACTTTGGGGAACTGATTGCCGAGGGTACGCCAGAAGAGATCGCGAACGACGAGCAGGTGATCGAGGCTTATCTGGGCGACCCCAAACTGGCCGCCCGCCTCATGCAGCAAAACGATTGACTACCTTGACAATGCCAGATTTGCCCAAAACGATGAGTTGAAGCTCGTAGTCAGGCACGAAACGGAGTGGAGTGCCGTCAAATGCAATGCAGAACGCAACTCCGCTAACGCTTCGTTGCTGACTACAAACGAGAATTAACAAGGGATAAGAACCTATGGCGATACTAGAAGTTCGTGACGTAGCCGCTGGCTATGGGGAAGTACAAATTCTTTGGGGAACCAACGTGACCCTCAATGAGGGCAAACTGACCGCATTGGTCGGAACAAACGGGGCGGGCAAAACCACCCTGCTGCGAACAGTGATGGGTCTCACCCGCCCCTGGAAGGGCTCCGTCTGGTTCAATGGGCAAGACGTTACCCGCCTGTCCCCACACGCCAAGGCCGATCGAGGCCTGGTGCTAGTGCCCGAGGGTCGCCAACTGTTCACCGACATGAGCGTGGCCGAAAACCTGGAGATGGGCGCGTCACCAAAACGGGCCCGCCCTCACGCCAAACGCAACCTGGAGCGCACCTTTGAGATGTTCCCGCGTCTCCATGAGCGCAGAGACCAGATTTCGGGCACGCTGAGTGGGGGCGAGCAGCAGATGCTGGCTGTGGCGCGGGGCCTTATGGCCGAACCCATCGTCCTGATGTTGGATGAGCTCTCGCTGGGTCTGGCCCCCAATCTGGTGCTGGGACTTTATGAAACCCTGGGCCAATTGAAAGAAGCTGGCCTCACCATGTTTCTGGTGGAACAGAACGTGCAGATGGCCCTGGCCGTAAGTGACTATGGCTACGTTCTCGCTCAAGGACGAATCGAGTTAGAGGGTGCCAGTCGCGAACTGGCGCAAAACGACCACGTGCGCGCAGCCTACCTGGGCATTTGACTTCCCCGCATTTGCGCAAAACGGCGTTCGGGTGTATACTTGAAGACCTAGGTTCAAGGAGGAGCCATCAGCGTCGTTATGGATTCTTTAGTGAGGGTGAACGGGGCGCGACCAACAACCGCGCATTGCGATTCTAAGAAGATATGGGACACCAAGAAGGATGGGCTCTTGAAGCTGTAGCCTGTGTTTGAGGTGTCCCTTTCGTGTCTTAGGCAAAGGAGGTCGAAGGGTGCGAGAGATAAACACCGAACAGATAATCCAAGAGGTGGCTCGTCTTTGCATTGAGGCGAGCTACTACCTGGGCAATGACGTGCTGGATGCGCTGCGCAATGCCCGTGAGAAGGAGATCGCGCCGGTGGGGCAGGCAGTGCTGGATCAGATCCTCCAGAATGCTGAAATCGCGGCTCAGGGAGAGCTGCCGCTGTGCCAGGATACCGGCCTCACGGTTGTGTTCCTCGAGCTGGGACAGGATGCTCATATTGTGGGTGGCGACCTCTACGAGGCCATCAACGAGGGAGTGCGCCGGGGCTATCAAGATGGCTACCTGCGCAAATCGGTGGTGGACAAGCCTTTCTCGGCCAGGGTGAACACCAGGGACAACACCCCTGCGGTGATCCATACTGAGATTGTCCCTGGCGACGAGCTCAAGATCACCGTTTGCCCCAAGGGCGGCGGCAGTGAGAATATGAGCTACCTCAAGATGTTCTCGCCAGCGGCCGGCCGGCAAGGGATCGTTGACTGGGTAGTCGAGTGTGTGGAGAATTCTGGCGCTAACCCCTGTCCGCCCGTCATCGTGGGGGTAGGCATCGGCGGCACCATTGATCAGACTACCCTTAGCGCCAAGAAGTCGCTGCTGCGTCCGGTGGGGTCGCCCAGTCCCGACCCTGAAGTAGCCGAACTGGAGGCTGAGATACTGGAGCGGGTGAACAGGCTGGGCATCGGCCCTCAGGGCTTAGGCGGTAGGGTTACCGCCCTGGCCGTCCACGTCGAGACCTTCCCCTGTCACATCGCCAGCATGCCAGCGGCGATCAACATCCAGTGCCACAGTGCGCGGCACAAGGAAGTGGTTTTGTAGCTGGAAAGCAGGAGGCATATCAATGTCCAAGAAAATCACTACTCCCCTGACCGATGAGGTCATTGAGCAGTTGCACGCTGGCGACGCCGTGCAGATCACAGGCACCATTTATGTGGGGCGCGACTCGGCGCACAAGCGGATGATCGCCGCCCTGGACGCTGGCGAGGAACTGCCCTTGGACCCCCGGGGACAGATCATATACTACATGGGGCCTTCGCCAGCCAGGCCAGGGCGGCCCATCGGCTCCGCTGGCCCGACGACGTCCTATCGCATGGATCCCTTTGCCCCGCGCATGTTGGAGCAGGGGCTAAAAGGCATGATCGGCAAGGGCAATCGGGGAGCTGAGGTGCGGGAGGCATTGAAGGAGCACAAGGCCGTCTATTTCGCCGCCATCGGCGGGGCGGCGGCTCTCATCGCCGATAGCATCAAAGAGGCCGAAGTCATCGCCTACGACGATTTGGGCGCTGAGGCGCTGCGCAAGCTGAG
>CAYWWC010000136.1:2821-11053 GCA_964461615.1 uncultured Anaerolineae bacterium | reverse complement strand
TGCTAGGGAGCGTTTCATTGTCGAGCGCAGAGGCAAGCCCGTTGCGGCTATCATCAGCGTGGAAGAGCTGGAGCATCTGGAGCGTATGGAGCTTGAACGCGAGGTCGAGATGATGCGCCTGGCAAAGACCGCTGCCACAAGGGAAGGTGTGGCGTCCTTCGAGACCCTCGTTGAGCAGTACGAGGGTCTGCACGGCGAGCGTCTGGAGCTGCCGTCGGATGTATAGGCTCGTCGTTGCTCAGGGGGTGCTAAAAGAACTGGGAAACGTGAAGCGCTACCCGGCGAAGGTCTTCCGTCAGATCGCACTCAAGATTTTCGGGCTGACGATGAATCCACGACCGCCAGACGTTAAGAAGATTGGCGACGGCTATCGGGTGGACAGTGGTGAGTACAGAATCTATTACGAGGTAGACGACGAGGAGCGCACAATCGTAGTCTTGCTTGCCGCCAAGCGGGGCGACGATGAGATTTACCGGAGACTGAGACGGAAGTTTGGAGTCTAAGGCCCAATGGCACTAACATCTTGCGGGCTTGCTCCGCCGGCAGATCGCCAGGCGCTCAAAACGCCTGGCGTCTCTTTTTGGTAGGAGTTCCTCCCGACGCATTTGCCTTGTTCTGGAACTGATGCTATACTCACCTCATCTTTTTTTACGAGGAGGACGGCAATGAGTCTGAAGTTAGACTACAAGAAGACGTTCCTGATCGGCTTTGGCTTTTTCGGCACCAGCATCATGTGGGCGCTCTACAACACCTACGTCCCCATCTACCTCCAGGCCGGCAATCCCGCCTTCGATTCTAAACTGGCCGTGCAGACCTTTGGCTTTGGCCTGAGCGCTACCCTCACTGGATTCATCATGACGCTGGACAACATCGCCGCTTTCTTCATCCAGCCTATCATGGGGGCCATCAGCGACCGCACCTACACCCGCATCGGCCGCCGCATGCCCTACATCCTCGTCTTCGCCCCCATCGCCGTGCTGGCTTTCGTCCTCATCCCGCTGGTTCCCCAGATGATCCCGGCGGAACTGAACGGGCAGGTGAGCCAACTCAGTGGGCCGTTCGCCTTCTTCGTCGTCGCTCTGGGGGTGATGCTGTTGGCCATGGCCGTGTTTCGCACTCCGGTCGTCGCGCTGATGCCCGACCTGACCCCCTCACCACTCCGTTCCAAGGCCAACGGGGTAATCAACCTGATGGGAGGACTGGGCGGGGTGCTGGCCTTCCTGGGCGGCGCCATGCTCTACAAGATGTACCGACCACTGCCCTTCTGGGTCGGGGGCGGCATCACCCTCATTGCCGTCATCATTCTCTTCTGGAAGGTCAAGGAGCCCAAAAAGCTGGTCGAATCGGCCACCCAGCAGGAGAAGGGGTTGGGGATCTTCCGTGGGCTCCGCGACATCCCACCCGAAAACGTCCGCAGTCTGGTGTTGCTCATCCTGGCCATCTTCTTTTGGTTCGTCGGCTATAATGCCATCGAGACGTTCTTCAGTTCCTACGCTGTGACGACGTTGGGGGTGAGTGAATCCACGGCCAGCATGATCCTCAGCGCGGCCTACATCACGTTTATCCTCTTCTCCATCCCCAGCGGCTTTATCGCCACCCGCTTCGGGCGCAGACGGACCATCATGGTCGGGCTGGCGATCTTCGCCGTGCTCCTGGCGATCGCCTTCTTCGTCCCGGCCGTGCCCGCCATCGTCGCACTGCTGGCGATGGGAGGGGTGGCTTGGTCGCTGGTCAACATCAACAGCCTGCCTATGGTCGTGGACATCTCGACCTCGGAAGAGGTGCTGGGGACCTACACGGGGCTGTACTACGTGGCGGCGACCCTGGCGGCGGTGGTGGGGCCCATCCTCAACGGCTGGGTGATTGACCTGACGGGCCGCAACTATAACATGATTTTCCTGGTCACGCCGGGCTTCTTCGTGCTGGCGATTCTTTGCATGTTGGGGGTGACCAAGGGGGAGGCACGGGAAGCGTAAAACGTGAAACGTCAAACGTGAGGAGATGATGGCTCTCTGGTAGTTTGCATGGTTGCTTTGCCAAGTGGTCAATTCTTTGCCACGAATGACACGAATTTTCACTAATTTTTTTCGTGTCAATTCGTGCAATTCGTGGCAAATTTCTCAGCTTGGCCCTGCGAAATCCTAAAGAGCCGAGATTATCTGCTGACGGGTAGGCTGCTGAGCATCGCTGGCAGGTCGGCCAGGTCGTCGAGGACGCGGCCCAGGGGGTGCGCATCCACGGCCTGGGCGCACCAGGCGGGGGTGTAGGGCGTGCGAAGGAGAAAGAAGGGGATGCCCATCATCAGCGGCAGCGCGCCGGGCAGCGAGAAGGTATCGGCCACCACTGCCAACCGCGAGCCGTCGGCGGCTGCCTGCACCAGCGCCCGATAGTACACCGGACGGCGCAAGTCAATCTGGTATTTCTCGGACACCGGCCAGACCTGGATGTCCCCCAGTTGCGGGTGCGGAAAGTGATGCGTCCAATCGGGGTCCATGTCGTACTGGCGTGTGTCGCCCAGCACGGCGATCTCGTGATCCAGCGCCAGTGTCTTCAGGTGGCGACGCACTTTGTCGCCCAGCGAGTTGGTGAGGATTATGGGCGTGCGGTCGGGGTGCTGGGCCAGGGCAAGCAGCACGTCGCGGGCAGCGGGGCGAAAGCACGGGGGAATCTCGGCTGTGTGGCGGTGAAACAGGTAGTTGACGCAATCCATCACCGGGTCGTACTCCGCCTGGGGAAAGGTGGCGTTCACGGCCTGGGTGTAGGCAGCGCTCTCCCGCAGCATCACCTGTAGCGTCGTGGTGTTGAGGATGAACGCGCCCTCATTGCAGTAAGAAGCAACCAGGCCGTTGACCTCCCACCAGTAGCGGTGCGGCGCCCGCAGCAGACGCGCACGTGTGGCCTGGTAATCGGCGGCCAGCCTTTCACGCGGCGCGCCGATGATTTCGTTCGCCAGCGTGTCCAGTGACTTATCGGCCAGCGCTGCCACCTGTGTCTCCTCGGCGGTCAACGTGCCGTCCCAATCAATGATGATCTTCAAATGTCGTGTCATGTTTGCTCCTGTTTAGACCTTTAGGGGCTTGAGGAAATAAGGGCTTCCTTCTCGGCCCGGCCAAAGTGGGTGCGATAGGCCGCCGTTTCTTCTAGCAATGCCTTAAGTTGAGCGGCTATCTGGTGTAGATTGTCACTGACCTCGTGGTTGCCCTCTGCTAGTTGCATCTCATTCCCTTCTTCATCAATGCTGAGCATCACAAGGTGCCCCTGCGACGCAAGCCAGACGATACCCTGGCGCACGGTCGTCTCTCGCTGGGCAGTGGCCGCTGCCAGGGTGGAGATACTGGCTCGACCCTGATTAGAACTCAGAGCATACCTGGTCAGACCGGCCAGACGTTTCAAGAACGTCTCGGGGCGGTCCAGACCAGGGTCTATACCGAACAGGTGTACCGTCGCTGGCGAGACTTTTTCCAGCGCCGTTCGCAACTCGGCGGGGCCCGGAGGTGTGGTCCAGATGATCAACACCTTTGATGGCTTCAATTCATACCGGCCCTGACCGCCGACTTCTGACCTGGCCTCGGCTTCACTCCATACCTCTGGAATTGCTACCAAGGGGCGTCCCCGCCCCGGTTCATCTCCCCGCCCCCGCAGGCGTTCCAGCACTTCGCGAGGGCGAGGCTCTCGTCGATGGTCCACGATTTCAATGGATACCCGAAGGGTTTCCAAAAACCCTTCGGGTCTGGGCTCTTCAATCTGGCGAGCATCCACCCATTCCACCTGCACGTCCCGCTGCCCCCGGTAGTCGCTGGCCCGTACGACGTAGGCCAGATCAAACCGTCCCTTTGGCAGCGGCCAGCCGGCCCCTTGCCACCAAATCACTCTCTGAGCTGTGCCCCCGTTGGCGACAGCGGCGTCCTCGTTAGCGACAGCGGCGTCCTCCACGACCAATTGAAGGTGCTCGCCGGTGCGGCCTACCGCGCTGTGGCTGGTCAACGAAAGCCCCCTGCTGGCCAGAGTCAGCGGTGGGTTGCCTGGCCCAAAAGGCGCCAGCCGCTCTAGCTGCTCGACCAGATCGAGGGTCAGGTCGCCCAGTGACAGGTATCCGTCTATCTGGAGAGACCCTAAGGGTTTCCCGAAACCCTTAGGGTCTGCGAGCATCTCCGACACGGTACGAGACAGGGCGCGGCGGAACTCTGGGATCCGCTCAGGGTCAATGGTCAACCCGGCGGCCATCGGATGGCCGCCGAATTTTATCAGCATCTCCCGCTGGGCGGCGATGGCTGCCGTGACGTTGCAGCCTTCAACGGAACGAGCCGAGCCTCGGCCAGGTTCGTCGGGCGGCGCAGCGATGAGGATGGTCGGTCGGTGGTAGCGTTCGGCCAGGCGGCTGGCCACGATGCCGATCACTCCGGCTGGCCAAGACGGATGGGACAGCACCAGGGCGCTGTGCTCCAGTAGCGAGGGATCACGCTCGATTTGAGCTTGGGCTGCCTGAAAGACTTGGTTGCACAAAAGCCTGCGTCGAGCATTCAGCCCCTCCAGCTCCGAGGCCAGGATGCGGGCGCGACCCAGATCGTGGGTCGTCAGAAGCTCCACGGCCACGTTAGCGTCGGCCAGCCGGCCCAGGGCGTTGAGTCGGGGGGCCAGGACAAAGCCGATGTGTTCTTCCGAAAGCTTGGCCGGATCGAGCCCGATGGTTTCCATCACAACCCGCAGGCCCAGTCGTTCGGTGTGGCGCAGTGCCTCTAGGCCGCGCTGAAGCAGGTAGCGCGTGTCCCCGATCTGCACCGCGACGTCGGCCACAATCCCCAGGGCCACCAGGTCGAGATACTGGGCGGCGGCCTCCGGCCGGCCTGCCCGTCTGTATAACTCCTCCGCCAGTTTGTAGGCGCATCCCACCCCCGGCAATTCGCGCAGCGGATGGGTGTCCGCGAGCATTTTGGGGTTCACGATGGCGTGGGCTTCGGGCAGAATGGAGGGCAGATCGTGATGGTCGGTGACGACCACGTCCACGCCCTGCGCCTGGGCGTAGGCGATGGTCTCGTGCTCGGTGACGCCGGTGTCGCACGTCAACACAACACGGACACCCTCCGCGAGGATGCGCTTCAGCACGGGGATGGTGAGACCGTGCGATTCGGTCTTGCGGACGGGGATGTGATAAGTGACAGCCGCCTCATTGGTAGCTGTGCACGAAGCGGCCGCTTCATCAACATTTGTGCACGAAGCGGCCGCTTCATCAACAGCTATGCACGAAGCGGCCGCTTCATCAACAGCTATGCACGAAGCGGCCGCTTCATCAACAGCTATGCACGAAGCGGCCGCTCCCAGATCCCTCAGAGTGGAAACCAAAAGAGTCGTCGCTGTCTGCCCATCCACGTCAAAGTCGCCCCAGACGCAGATTGGCTCTTTCTGTCGGATGGCCTTCTCCAGGCGGTCTGCGGCTTCGGCCATGTTCGGCAGATCAGACGGCGGAGCGGGCCGGTAGCAGTCAGGATCGAGGAAGGCGCGAGCCGCTTCCAGCTCGGTGAAGCCCCGCCGGGCCAGGGTTTTCGCTACCAACGGATGCCCGCCGATGGCAGTCTGCAAGTCCTGGGGTATTTCAATGTCTTGTGGCTCAACCCACTCTTTCATGTTTTAGCTTCAGTACTCGATCTCGGCAATCTGCTCGAAGTCAAGGGCGATCCCAAAGTCGCTATCCTCTTCCGTTTCGGTTTCTGATTCGTCGAACGGGCCAGCCCTGACCCCGCGCTGACACAGAGAACGATAGGGGCAATAGCGACAACGCCGCTCTTGGGTAGTGAGGGGAAAGTCGTCGTCTTCGGGAGGGTGTCCCGCGCCCTTGATCTCCTCGACGAGCGAGGCCAGGTAATCGCCGTCTGCGTCGTACTGGGCTGCGTCGTAGGGAAAGCGTTCGGGGTCTTCTGGAAAGTTGGCAAACCAGTAGACCATCTCTACCTGTTCAGGCTGAAACGGTTTACCCTCGTTGAGATGGGAACCAGCTCGGACCAGCAGGTAAGGGTAAACTCTGGTCTGCAAGCTCTTGGCCAGCCATTTTCGACGGGGTCGCTTGCGGGAGGTCTTCCAGTCTAAGATAGCTGCCCGCTGCCCAGGCCCTTCGGCGGAGTCTACCCTGAGCAAAGCCGAAGGGCTCGGGACAGGTCCTATAGCAATGAGATCATACTTGGCAACCAGGCGATGGCCATTCACCGTGGCGGATAGGGCGACCTCTGGGTAACGCAGTCCCGCTGGATCGACCGGCGCGCTCTCCAGGTAGTTGCGCCACCAACGGCTGAGGTCCTCGTCGGTTACCATGCTCGACAGGCGCTCCGGCGAGAGGCCCAGTATATGCTGATGGGCCAGGCGATGGAAGGCCGTTCCCTGCTGAAGATGCCGCTCGTTCTCCAGGGCAGGTTCCGCCTCCACCGCAGGCCAGGCCAGGCGCAGCAGGTAGCGCAGTTGGAAGCGTCGCGGGCAGTCCACATAGTCCTGGAGGCTGCCCTGGCTGAATTGAAAGTCGATTGGTAGCGTCATAGGCTTGTCTCTCTGGCGAGACCCTAAAGGTTTTTGTTTGGGAACCTTTAGGGTCTGTTACTCTCCCAAAATGTCTGCAAGGCGATGAGGGGAATGGCCGGTTGTTGATCGCCGCGCCGCCCGGTATTCCAAGTGATGATCAGCTCCTTCTTGGCGCGGGTGATGCCCACGTACAACAGGCGCAGCCGCTCGGAGGTATATTCCAGCCGCGCTTTTTGAGTCGGCTGGCCCTCTTCATAGTGGTAGGATGGGGCCACGGTATCTTCGGAGAAGAGGGCTTCCAGTTGGGCCAAGGTCTCGGCCTCCAGGTTCAAGCGATCGCGCACGAACCACCTCTCGGAGATGAACTGGTCATGGGGCAGGGCCGAGGGGAAGTCGTAGTTGTTCACCGACATCAGATAGACCCGATCCCACTCCAGCCCCTTGGCCTTGTGCATAGTTGTTACCACCACTTTGCCTTTGTATCGCTCGGGGTCGAAGCCGGTGTCGTCGCCGCTGAGGCCCAGGAAGCGCCGTTCGTTCCTGGCCACTGCTGCCAGTTCCTGGGTGAGCTCAGGCAGCCGCCAGTTGGGGTGTGTCTCGCTCGCCCGCCGCAGGACCACGGCCAGCTTGTGGGCCATGGCCAGATCGGACGGCTCGTGGAATAAATCCTGGGCCAGCGTGAGAACGAGCTGGTCTACGGGCAGCAGGGTCGCTCCCTGCCAGCGCCGCGCTAACTCACGGAACTCAGCCAATTGCTCTCCGATCTCTGGGGCTTCGTCGGCCAGCTCCAGACCGGCCAGCCAGTCTCGATCCACTCGCGGCCACAGGAAATCCTCAACCTGCCGGCATTTGCGCAGTGCCTTGACGACCATCTCAAGCTGCACCCTGGCCTCCGCGTCATCGCGGTCCCGGCGACGCCACACTTTGTAGCACGTCGCCAGCTTGCGCTGTGAAGTGGGGTCGGCCAGGTAACTCACGATGTTGCTCAAGGCTCCCGCCGTCTCGCGGGTGGATCTCGTGCTGCGCAGAAGCTCGACGTACTCCAGCCCTCGTTTCTTCAGCTCACTGGCCAAAGCAAAGCCACGATCGTTGCGTGGCACCAACACGGCCACGGTCTCGTCTTGATGCCCCGGCAGCCAGCGTGCCAGTGAGTCGACCACGGCGCGGAGCTCATCGCCTGGGGTGAGTTTTTGGGAGGCGAGGTGTACCTTCCGGGGGTCATCGTCGGGGTTGGGCTGCGGATCGCCGGGTGGGGTAGGCTCGATGTAGGGTGGTGCAGCCAGGGCGCTGCGGACTTCATTGACCGGGTGTTCTTCCCGTGTCCAGTCAACTAGATGGTTGGCCAAATTGATGATGCTCTGGGTCGAACGGCCGGAGTTGGGCAACTCACGTGGTTGAACGTCCTCTTCCCCCAAAAAGCTCCGCAGGAACTCGGGGCTGGCGGTGGTGAAGGTCTCGTAGATGGCCTGGTTTGGATCGCCGACGCGCACCCAGTTGCCGCCTTGGCCTGCCAGAAGCCTTAGTATCCGTTCCTGCAATCTGCTGCTGTCCTGGGCCTCGTCTTCCAGGATGTAGGGCCAGCGAGCGCGCAGTCGCTGCAAGTACTCTGCGTCCAATTCCAGGGCCCGCAGCGCCAGACGGATGAGATCGTCAAAGTCCAGCGCGCCACGGTAGGCCAGGGCGCGCTGGTAGTCGGCGTAAATGGCACAGCCCATTTCTACCAGGGGA
>CAYWWC010000136.1:0-2721 GCA_964461615.1 uncultured Anaerolineae bacterium | reverse complement strand
GGCTGCGGGAACCCGGTCAGGCGGTCGCGAAGCTCAGGGGGTGTGATCTGTAGGTCCTTGGCCTGTCTGATGAAGCTGTGAGCTATGTCACCCACTAGTCGGGGCCACGGGCCTCGGCGTATCCAGTCCCGCTTCCCATTTTCCAGGTCCAGGGACAGAAAAGCTTCTCCAGTGGAGTAAGGGTTACCGCGTAGCCATGCCTCCACTGCGTCTTGCCGGATCTCATTCGCCGCCCGCTCGTCTACGATCTGGAAGTCGTCGGACAGGCCCACCAGGGCAGGCCGCTCGCGCACAATGTCGTGAGCCAGGCCATGCAGGGTGCGCACCTGGTAGCCGATGTGCGGCAGCAATCCGCGCTCTTGGATAAAGTCGGCCACCCGGCCGGCAAAATGATCCACAGCGGAGTTCACCAGGGTCACCACTAATACCTCCTGGTCATCCTCCAGTACCTCGCTGGCCACCAGTTGGGCGGCCAGGGCCGAGAGCGTGATGGTCTTGCCGCTGCCGGGCACGGCCGAGACCCCCATCTTCCCCTTGGTGTAGTTCAGCACCTCTTGTTGTTTGGGGCGGGGCTTAAACATCGGCTACCTCCGGTTCGGCGGGTAAGCGGCGCAGCACTCGCTGGATGGCCTGGAGCAGCGGCCCTCGTTGCTCATAGCCCTGCTCGCCCAGCTCGCTGAGTCCGAGGTAGATCTTGCGACGGCAGCGCCGGATCAGGCCCAGGGTGAGGCGATAGAGGGCGTCTTGCCTCGCCTCGAACTCGTCGGAATCGCTCCAGACCTCATTCGGGGGCCAGTGGCGGCTGAGCACGTAGGGATGAGTGAGAGGTTGATAGAGCCTTTCCCACCAGCCTCGGCTTCCGGCGTTGAGCCAGAACTGATAGTCCACCGGTCGGTTGTTCATCAAAAAGGTGTAGGCCGGGGACAGCAGCACCGCATCCTGCGACTGTAGCTGCCAACTGCGGATGTATTGGGCGGCGACCACGCCGTCTTGCACCATCTCGACGTACTCCTGCCCCAGGGATTTAGCTTCCCCCCCTTCGCTTTCCTCGGTAATGAAGTCGCTCCCTGTCACCCAGCGGAACTTCTGCACCGACTCAATCAGGTTGGCGGCCACTTCCCCGGCGTCATAGCTGCGGTGAAAGCCGTACCCGGTCTGAGACAGCACCTCTCCGAACAGACGGCTCAGGAAGTGGTCGAACTCTGCCTGTGATCCGGCGATGTAATCTTCGATCCAGGCCCGCAGGTCTTCGTAGCGTCCACCCAGCACAAAAGTGATGCGCTCTTGCATCTCGGGGTTGATCAGGTCAAAGGAACTCAGAGTGGGCACATTGTCTTTGACGCGGTACACGATCTCGGCCAGGAGTTGCGCCCGCACCAGATCCATCCCTTGGCGAGGCTTTCCGCCAATGGCCTGCATCAAGGCATAGGCCACATCAAACCGGCTGGGGCAGATGCCCCATTGCGGGTGAGCGATGACTGCCAGGGTCAGCAGGCACTGGGTGGCCGGTTCCTCCCGCAGGGCCCGCGAGGGGCGATGGGAGCGAGCCGGGACGCCCAGTTGTTCCAGCCTGTTCATCAGTGAGAAGCGGAGGGCGTCGGTCAGGAATGGGGCCAGCACGACGATCTCTCCTGGAGGGACATCCTGTTCGTGCACCAGCCCGGCGATCTCGCTGGCGACCCAGTCGAGCATCTGAGGGTGGTAGCGGTGGTATTCGTAGGCCAGTACTGCGCGCACGTCCCCCTCGGCTGTCTCGGCCTGTCCTGAGCGAGGTCGAAGGATCGGCCGATTGAAGCTGCGGGCCAACAGGTTCCCAAAGGCCCGCAGGTCAGGCAAGGTGACGCCAGACGAGGCTTCCGCTTCCAAGTCGGTGAAAGCAACCTCCGTTAGCGAAGCGGCCTCCGTTAGCGAAGCGGCCTCCTCCTGGCACAACTGCTTGAGGGCGTAGGCATTCTGCGGATCGGCGCCCAGGAAACGACGGTAGCCAGCTTCCCGGTCGTAGATCAAGAGCGCGGACTGGCAATGGGGCAGCCATTCCCTCAACAGGTCATGGGCCACCGGGGTGTCTTCCTCGACGTTGTCCACGATGAGGTGGGTATAGCGGGTCAGCAGATAGTCGTGGCACAGGGGATGGTTCCACAGATGCTTGACGAACACTTCAACCTGGAGCGAGAAGTCGAGCAAGTTGTGGGCCAGGCAGTAGTCGCGGAAGCGGGCGGCGCAGGCCTGGGCCTCGTCGTAGATGCGCTTCTGGCTTTGTTCTCCTCCCCAGGCGGCTTTGAGTCGCTGGCCGATCTGGGTGTGGGGGAAGCCAACCACAGCCGCTTTGTTGAGGTTGTCAATGATCTGGCTGTAGAGGCGGTTGCGGTTGATGGTCACCGTCTCGAAGTAGCCCTGGTCGAGGAGGGGGCGGACCAGGCGGGCCATGTAGTATTGGGCCGTCTCCAGGGTGAGAAAAGTGGGCGGTTGATCGGGTTGGCCGAAGCCCGCCTCCTCGGCGATCAGCGGCCAGAAGAGGTCCACCGCCTGCTGGGCCAGGCCGCCGACGGTGGAGATGGTCACCTGACCGCCGGCCCTCACGGTCGGGCGGCGGAGGGCTTCGTAGTACGGCGTGGCCAGCGTGCGCTGGGGCACGAGTACCAGGATCGCCCGGGCGCGGACGCGGGAGTCGAGCAGGTGTAGGAGACGCCCGACACCGGCGGTGGTCTTGCCGGTGCCGGC
>CAYWWC010000135.1:0-11054 GCA_964461615.1 uncultured Anaerolineae bacterium | reverse complement strand
AAGCAACATGGAACGGTGCTGTACTGGCCGAGAGCGACGACACGATAATCGTGGAAGGCAACCACTACTTCCCGCCCAACTCGATCAAGCGCGAGTACTTCAGGGAAAGCAACAAGCACACCACCTGTCCGTGGAAAGGGCTGGCGAGCTACTACGACATCGTGGTGGACGGTAAAGTCAATAAGGATGCCTCCTGGTACTATCCTTCTCCAAAGGATGCTGCCAAGCAAATCACAAGGTATGTTGCATTTTGGAGAGGGGTGCAGGTTAGGGAGTAGATATTCGATATGGATATTGAAGGAGGACGTCAGTATGATGAAAATCAACCCCTCTGAGATCACCCCGGAACACGTCTATCTATCCCGGCGCAAGTTCATGGTGAGCGTTGGCGCTCTGGCAGCAAGCTCTTTGGTACTCAGTGCTTGCAGCGGTCAAGAGCCTTCACCGACCCCGCCAACTGCCGAACCTGCCCCCACTACTCCCGCGTCTCCTCCTCCGACTGCCAGCACCGACGAGTTGGGGGATAAGCTGACGTCCTTCGAGGCGATCACCAGTTACACCAACTACTACGAATTCACTACCAGCAAAGAAGGGGTAGCGGGCTTGGCGCAGGATTTCAAGACATCTCCCTGGGCGGTTGAGGTAGGGGGACTGGTCCATAAGCCAAAGAACTTTGACCTGGACGATCTACTCAAGTTTGCCCAGGAAGAGCGCATCTATCGTTTGCGCTGTGTAGAAGCCTGGTCTATGGTCATCCCCTGGGTGGGCTTTACCCTGGCAAAGCTGCTCAAAGAGGTCGAGCCAATGTCGGAAGCCAAATACGTGCGCTTCGAAACCCTCCTTGATCCGGATCAGATGCCTGGCCAGAGGAGCGGCGGGTACGACTGGCCCTACGTGGAGGGATTGCGTCTGGGCGAGGCCATGCACGACCTCACTCTGCTGGCGACTAGCATTTACGGCAAGTCCCTGCTGCCCCAGAACGGCGCGCCCGTGCGCCTGGTTGTGCCCTGGAAATACGGCTTCAAGTACATCAAGTCCATTGTCAAGATTGATCTGGTGGAGGAGATGCCAGTTTCTCTGTGGATGGCCATCGCGCCCCGCGAATATGGTTTCTATGCCAACGTGAATCCTGACGTGTCCCATCCGCGCTGGTCCCAGGCCACAGAGCGCAGGATTGGCGAAACTAAGCGTCGCAAGACACTCCTTTTTAACGGCTATGGCGAGGAGGTGGCTCACCTTTACTCGGGCATGGACCTGAGAGAATGGTACTAGTGCGCAAGCTCAAGACGCGCTGGCTGCAAACCCTGACTCACATTGTAGCACTGTTGCCGCTGGCGTGGCTGCTCTGGGCTTACTGGCAAGGTTTGTTCATCATAGACCCGATAAAGGAAATCACGACCCGCACCGGCAAGACGGCCTTGACCTTGCTGATTCTGTCTCTGACTTGCACCCCCGCTAATACGATCTTTGGATTCAAACGAGCGCTGCGTTTACGTCGTCCTCTGGGGCTCTACGCTTTCATGTATGCTGGCCTGCACTTCCTGATCTTCATCGGGCTCGACTACGGCTTCGATCTCGATCTGATCGCACTGGATATCCTGGACCAGCGCTATGTGCTGGTGGGATTCGCCGCTGGTCTGCTCTTGCTGCCTCTGGCGATAACTTCTACCCACAGTTGGCGGAAACGACTAGGCAAGAACTGGAAGCGGCTGCACTGGCTGGTCTATCTGGCAGCCGTCCTGGCCATTGTGCATTTCGCATGGCAGGTCAAAGACATCCGGGAGCCCGTGCGTTATGGCGCCGTAGTGGCACTGTTGCTCATAGTGCGTATCCCAGGTGTTAGAAGGGTCGCGAGCGGTGTTCGCTACAGACTCAAGACAAGAGCTGCACGGGAGGCTTGACATGACAACGAAAGAACACTACAATTCATGACAAAGGAGTAGTGACATGACAATTCATGATATTTCGCTTCCCATCTCTGGATCGCTCATCGTCTGGCCCAGCGACCCAGAGGTGAAGATCACCCAAACCTCTCGCCTGGACAAAGGCGACATGGCGACAGTCTCGCGATTGGATATGGGCGCGCACACCGGCACCCATGTGGATGCCCCCTGCCACTTCGTCCCAGGCGGATCGAGTGTGGACACTCTCGATCTAAACGTGTTGATGGGGCCGGCTTTGGTCGTACACGTGCTGGAAGCCGATGCCCTATCGGTGGATGTGCTGGAACGGCTTCGGATTCCGCCTGGCACCGAGCGCGTGCTCTTCCGCACTCGTAACTCCGACCTCTGGGCTCGCGGTGAGCGGGAGTTTGACGAGGACTTTGTCGCCATTACGGAGGATGGCGCTCATTGGCTGGTGGAGAACCGAGTCCGGCTGGTGGGCATTGATTACCTGTCGGTCGGGCCCTTCGACGAGCCCATTCCCACCCACTCGGTTCTTCTGCGCGCGGGGGTTATCGCGGTGGAGGGGTTGGACCTAAGTGGTATGGCCGCAGGTGTGTACCAGTTTGTCTGTTTGCCGCTCAAGATCGCAGGCTGCGACGGTGCGCCCGCGCGCGCGATATTGATTGATCAAAGCTAACTACTTTGAGCTTGGTAGAGGAAGAAAGATTCTCTATGAGCGATCAACTGTTTCGAACGGAAGATGGCATCGTCGTGCCGGCTGTGACTGCCGACCAGATGCGGGAGGTGGACCGTATCGCGGTAGAGGAATTTGGACTGGGCATCCTGCAGATGATGGAGAACGCCGGCCGCAACCTGGCCGAGAACGTGGTGGACATGCTCGACGGGGACAGGGCCTGTCCTGAGCGAGGTCGAAGGGGAGAGGTCACGGTCCTGGCGGGATCGGGCGGCAACGGCGGCGGGGGCCTCTGCTGCGCGCGGCACCTGCACAATCGCGGCTTCACCGTCTGGGTGGTGCTCAACAAGGAGGAAGCGGCGCTGACCGGAGCGGCGCGCAATCAACTCCAGATTCTTCAGACAGCGGGATTGCAGCCGGTGGCTCCTGTGCAGGCCGAAGACGTGATTCGTCGTGTGCAGGTCGTCGTGGATGCGCTCATCGGGTATAGCCTGCGCGGGGCTCCGCGGGGAAGAGCGGCCGAGCTCATTGAGCTGTGCAACCGGCACGCGGCGCGGGTACTTTCCTTGGACGTTCCCTCAGGACTCAACGCCACGACGGGCGGGGCGCCGGGGGCGGTGATACGCCCTGAGCGAACCCTGACCCTCGCCCTGCCCAAGACCGTGCTCCATTGTGTGCCCGGAGAGCTCTACCTAGCCGACATCGGCATCCCGCCGGAGGTCTTCCAGCGGCTTGGTCTGTCTTTCGAGCCATCCTTCGGGGGACGTTATTGGGTGCGCTTGGAGAAGTCGGATGACTGATGATTGCCCCTTCGTCACCATCAACGTGGCCATTACCGCCGACGGAAAAACGGACACCATCGCCCGGCGCGGGGCGACTATTTCCTCGCCTCACGACTGGGCGCGGGTGGATCGCTTGCGAGCCGAGAGCGACGCGGTGCTGGTCGGCGGCCGAACTTTGCTGGGCGACGATCCGAGACTCACCGTCAAATCCGCTGAGTTGCGCGCCGAGCGCAGCGCGCGTGGTCTGGAAGAGAATCCCATCAAAGTCGGCATCGTCTCCCAGGCAGACCTGCGCCTCGACAGCCGATTCCTCACCGCCGGCCCGGCCCAGGTGATGATCTTCACGACCCAGCGGACCAGCCCAGCGCAAATCGCCCGCCTGCGCGAACGGGGCGCACAGGTGTTTGTGATGGGCGAGCACAGGGTTGACCTGGTGCAGACATTCCATCACCTCAGAGAGCAGGGCATCAAGCGCCTGCTGGTTGAAGGCGGCGGCACGCTGAATGCGGAATTGCTGAGATTGGGGCTGGTGGATGAATTATACCTGTACATCGCCCCCCTCATCTTCAGCGGTGCGGATGCGCCCACCTTCGCCGATGGCGTTGGCTTGCAGCGTGAAGAGGCGATCCATTTGCAACTCAGCAGCGTCGAGACTCTGAGGGACGGCGGGATACTGGTGCACTATGTCATAGCGAAGACCTGAGAAGTGTTGCAAAAGTAGGCAGGGTGACTCGCATTGTGATCTTACAGCCTGAACGCTGTAGCTACGTTCAGTCCACATCGTTCGGGGTGCGGTGTTGCAGAAAGCGAGAGGGTGTGTTGCCTTGCGATTCTACAGCCTGAACGCTGTAGCTACTCCCAGGCCACACCACTCAGGGTGTGGTGTTGTCAAACAAGGAGCCTGGATATTGGGGGACTACAGCCTGAACGCTGTAGCTACTCCCAGGCCACACCACTCAGGGTGTGGTGTTGTCAAACAAGGAGCCTGGATATTGGGGGACTACAGCCTGAACGCTGTAGCTACATTCAGGCCACCCCGTTCAGGGTGTGGTGTTGTAGAAAGCGAGTCAGTTTATCAACCACGAGGAGGAAGCGCATGTCACAACAGAAACTGTTCAAGTATCGCCCCAATGCCTACCACCACGTGACCTTTGCCACCAAGCGGCGCAAGAAAGTGCTCGTCGGTGAGATCAAAGAGCGGGTGCATTACTGGTTTGGCAAGATAGCGAAAGACCACGGCTTCGAGCTCCTGGAGTATAATTCATGGGTCAACCATGTGCACATGCTGATGTTCGTGCGGCCAGGCGAGGATCTGAGCTATGTTATGAACATGTTGAAGGGGGTATCAGCCCGGCGCATCTTCCAAGAGTTCCCTGATCTCAAGAGCCAAATAGGAGAGAATCACCTCTGGGGAAGACGGTTCCGGCCAGAAGAAGTGCCGGAAAGCGATTTGGAGTCAGTGAGGAGCTACATCCGGTATCAAGACGCTATCCACTCGCAGCGACTGGGGAAAGCCCCGATTGAAGAGATGGAGCGATGGCGAGATATGGGGGATTAAGGTCGCAGAGGATGAGCGAGGTCTTTTGCATTGCAGTCCTACAGCCTGAACGCTGTAGCTGCACCCAGGCCACACCGTTCAGGGTGTGGTGTTGTAGAAAGCGAGCGGGTATGTTGCATTGCGATCCTACAGCCTGAGCGCTGTAGCTACACCCGGGCTATGCCGTTCGGGGTGTGGTGTTGCAGAAAGCGAGCGAGTATCTTGCCTTGCAGTCCTACACTCTGAACGCCGTAGCTACACCCAGGCCACGCCGTTCAGGGTGTGGTGTTGTCAAGAAAGAACCAACTCATAAAATCAAGGAGGACGCACATGTCACTAACTCACATGCGAATCAAGGAATTGTTGGACGAGAACCGCGAGCACGAATGTGACGGCTATGGACGCGACCGCGTTTGTGTCAGGATTGCCGCTATTGCCGAGCTACCCTCCCGCTTCGGGGACTTCCACGTCGTGGCCTTCTATAACAACCGCGACGGCAAAGAACACGCCGCGTTCGTCCACGGCGACGTGTGCGATGGTGAGGACGTCCTGGTGCGCTTGCACTCCGAATGTGCCACAGGCGATGCCATCGGCTCGCTGCGCTGCGATTGCCGAGACCAGTTAGAAGCCGCGTTGAAGAAGGTTGGGGCGGCGGATAAGGGAATTGTGCTGTACATGCGGCAGGAAGGGCGGGGCATTGGCTTTCTGAACAAGATCCGCGCCTATGGGCTACAGGATCACGGCTACGATACCGTCGAGGCGAACATCGCGCTGGGCTTTCGCGACGACGAACGCGAGTATAGTGTGGCCGCGCACATGCTCGCTTCTCTTAAGGTCAAGTCTATTCGCCTGATGACGAACAACCCGCGCAAAACCGCTGATCTGACCCAGCATGGCATTGTGGTCACCGAGCGTGTTCCGCTCATTATTCCTCCCACTCCCCATAACCGGTTCTACCTGGAAACCAAAGCCGCGAAATCGGGGCACCTGATAGACTGGGCTGGCAAGGAGCGTCTCCTGGAACAGAGCGACCGACCGGTTGTGGAGGGGATGACGCCGGAGCAGATTGCAGCTCTTGAAGACCGACAGGAGGATTAATATGACAAAACTACACCAACTGGCCAACCTGGGCCAGGCGATTTGGTTCGACTACATTCGCCGTTCCTTCATCACCTCTGGTGACTTGCAGGCCTTGATTGACGAGGGCCTGTGCGGCGTCACCTCCAACCCATCGATTTTTGAAAAAGCCATCGCCGGCAGCACCGACTACGACGACGCTCTGCACCGCTTGGTGGAGGAGGGCAAGACGGTGGAGGAGATCTACGAGGAACTGGCCCTGGACGACATCCAGCAGGCCGCCGACCTGCTGCGTCCGGTCTACGACGCTACTGACGGTGCCGACGGCTACGTCAGTCTGGAGGTCAGCCCCAACCTGGCTTACGACACGGAGGGAACCATAGCCGAGGCTCGGCGTCTCTTCGCTACCCTGGATCGCCCCAATGTGATGATCAAGGTGCCGGCCACGGCCGATGGCATCCCGGCTATCGAGACCCTCATCGGCGACGGCATCAACGTCAACGTCACGCTGATCTTCTCCCTGGCCCACTACGAGGCCGTGGCTGAGGCATACGTCGCAGGACTGGAGAAACTGGCGGCAGACGGTGGGGACTTGTCCAAAGTTGCATCGGTTGCCTCCTTCTTCATCAGCCGCGTAGATGCAGCGGTGGACCGGACGCTGGAAGGTCACCCACAAGGAGCGCCCCTACAGGGGAAGATCGCCATAGCCAACGCCAAAGCTGCTAACGCCCGCTTCCACCAGATCTTCAGTGGCCCCCGCTGGGAGTGGCTGGCGGCCAAAGGCGCGCGAGTGCAGCGCCCCCTGTGGGCCAGCACCAGCACCAAGAACCCCCTCTACCCGGACACTCTCTATGTGGACGACCTGATCGGGCCAGACACGGTCAACACCGTGCCGCCCGCCACGCTCAACGCCTTCCGCGACCACGGTACGGTGGCGCTAACGCTGGAAGCCGATATGGACGAGGCCCACGCCCAACTGACTCGTTTGGCTGAAGTGGGCGTGGAGCTGGATGCCGTCACCCAGCAGTTGCAAGACGAGGGTGTGGCCAAATTCGCCGAATCCTTCGAAGTGCTGATGGACAGCATCGCCGAGAAACGAGAGCAACTGCTGGCCGGCTGGCAGCACCAAACGGCCAGCCTGGGCTCGGACCAGGCCGCGGTGGACGATGCCCTGGCCGAGATGAAGGAGAACCGAATCATGGCTCGCATCTGGGCCCACGACCACACTGTCTGGAAGCCAGAGCCTACGGAGATAACCAACCGCCTGGGATGGCTCCGCACCGCCAAGGTGATGGTGGACAACCTACCCCGCCTGGAAGGGCTGGTCGAAGCCGTGCGCGCCGCGGGCTACACCCACGCCTTGCTCCTGGGGATGGGCGGCTCCAGCCTGGCACCGGAAGTGTTCCGAAAAACCTTCGGTCTGAAAGAGGGCTATCTCGACTTGGCCGTGCTCGACAGCACCGATCCCGGTGCTGTGCTGGCCCACGCCGAGCGGCTCGATCTTTCCCGCACTCTCTTCATCGTCGCCACCAAGTCGGGCGGTACGGTGGAGACCCTCTCCTTCTTCAAGTTCTTCTACAACCGAGTGGCTGACGAAGTGGGCATCAAGCAAGCCGGAGAACACTTCATCGCCATCACCGATCCCGGCAGCAAACTGGTCAAATTGGCCGAGCGCTATAACTTCCGGGCCACCTTCCTCAACGATCCGAACATCGGCGGGCGCTATGCGGTGCTCTCCTACTTCGGATTGGTGCCGGCGGCGCTGGTCGGGGTAGACGTGGGCCTGCTGCTGGGCCGCGCGCTGACAGCGTCCTCCGGCTGTGAGTCCTGCGTGGCGTCGGGGGATAACCCAGGTGCTCGTCTGGGAGCTATCCTCGGTGAGCTTGCCAAGGCCGGACGGGACAAAGCGACCTTCGTCCTCTCGCCAGCCATCGCCAGTTTCGGCGACTGGGTGGAGCAACTCATTGCTGAGAGTACGGGCAAAGAGGGCCAGGGGATTCTTCCGGTGGTTGGAGAGCCACTGGGAGAGTGTTGCATAATTGTCATTTTCTGTATTCACAAGCGATTTCCTTGATGCCAGCATCAGGAAAGTTAAACGAAAGCCCAAGAAACTTCAACCTTGTGACGAAGAAATTGAATTCTGCAACACTCTCACTGGGCCCACCCCAGGTCTACGGCGATGACCGCCTTTTCATCCACATACGTCTAGACGACGATGCCGCTTCATCACATGACGTCGCGGCTGCTTCGCTTACGCACGATGCAGCAATTGCTGTACTGGAAGCGGCCGGGCATCCAGTAATACGCCTGAACCTCCACGACCGCTACGACCTGGGCGGTCAGTTCTTCCTGTGGGAGATGGCTACCACTGTGGCCGGCCACCGGCTGGGCATCAACCCCTTCGATCAGCCCAACGTCGAGGCGGCCAAGGTGCTGGCCCGCAAAATGGTGGCCGAGTATACGGAGAAAGGCGTGCTTCCCCACAGCGAGTCGGCCCCGCTCACGGCACAGGCGTTGAACGAATTCCTGGCGAAGGCGCAACCGGGCGATCCTTCGACAGGCTCAGGACGCAGTTACATTGCCCTGCAAGCCTACCTTCAGCCGACGGCCGAGACTGACGCGGCACTGGCCGCGCTGCGACTCCGGCTGCGCGACCGCTACCGACTGGCGACGACGGTGGGCTACGGACCGCGCTTCCTGCACTCCACCGGCCAACTGCACAAGGGCGACGCCGGACGCGGCCTGTTCATCCAATTCACCGCCGACGATCCTCGTGACGTGCCCATCCCCGACGAAGCCGGATCGTCAGACTCAACGATGACCTTCGGCGTGCTCAAAGCAGCCCAGGCGCTGGGCGACCGGCAGGCGCTGCTGGATGCGGGGCGGCGGGTGATCAGCTTCCACTTGGGAAATGACGTGGTTGGTGGGCTGAAGAGACTGACGGAGTCGCTGTCATGATCCGAGCCATGATCTTCGACCTGGACGGCACGCTGGTGCAGACGGAGCGGCTCAAGGCCCTCTCCTACGCCCGCGCCGCCGTTGAGCTGTGTCCCCATGCTCTTAGCGAGGCAGAAGTGGCGGAAGCCTTCAAGGATGTGGTGGGCCTCCCGCGCTGGGAGGTGGCCCAGGCGCTGGTGGAGCGGTTCGATCTGGAAGAGAAGGCCCTCTCCCGGATGGCTGAGTTCGGGGTGGGTACGCCCTGGCAGGCTTTTGTCCAGGTGCGACTGCGTCACTACGAGAGAATGATGGCTGACCCGGATGTCTTGCGCGCCAACCAGTGGCCGCACAACGTTGCCCTGTTGCGCCAGGCCCGGCAGAGCGGCTGCAGAACGGCCCTGGCCACTATGTCCCGCTGTCAGCAGGCGCGGCACGTGCTGGAGGTGCTGGACTTGACTGAGGCGTTCGAATTCGTCGCCACGCGGGACGACGTGGAGCATGGCAAGCCCGCCCCTGAGATCTATCAGCTTGTGGCGGGGGAACTGGACATCCCCCCGTCCGAATCTTTGGTCATCGAGGATTCGCCCTCCGGGGTGAAGGCGGCGGTGTCGGCCAAGATGTGGTGCATCGCTGTGACTACGCCTCTTACCCGCCGGGGGATCCACGCCTTGCAATTGCTGGACGAACGCTGGATCGTGGACGATCCGACCACGCTCACGGCCGTAGTCCGGCAGATGCTCGTAGAGCGAGAGCAGGACTGAGGAGCCAATCAAGTGAGCGAAGACACGTCAGAACTCAGGCAACAGGCAGGTGCATTTCAGTCTTGGGGTAAATGTCATTGCGAGCGGTTTGTGCGAAGCAATCTCCTCCGGACTGGGTAAGAAGGGGATTGCTTCGTCGCAAAAAACGCTCCTCGCAAAGACAGACTGGGCTAACTCGCGGTTGGCCCCCAAAGTGAAATACATCTCAACAAGAAGGAGGAGGTCAATCATGGCAAAGGTAGCGATTAACGGACTGGGAAGAATTGGAAGGGCGGCTTTCAAGATCATACTAGAAACACCGGAGTTGGAACTGGTCGCAGTTAATGACCTGGTTCCAGTGGATAACCTCGTCTACCTGCTAAAGTACGATACAGTTTATGGCAGGTATGACAAGAGGGTAGAGACCGACGGCGACAGCCTGATCGTGGAGGGCAAGAAGTATAGAGTCTTCAATCAAAGGGATCCTGCCCAACTACCCTGGGGCGATTTGGGGGTAGACATTGTGTTTGAATGTACCGGTGTCTTCACCCGAAAGGAAGGTCTGGAAAAGCACCTTCAGGCCGGCGCGAAGTTCGTTGTCCTGTCTGCTCCGGCGAAGAGCGAAGGAATAGGTACGGTGATCCACGGTGTCAACAAGCCCGAAGGCGAGTCGGTTCGGATGATATCCTGCGCAAGCTGCACCACGAATTCAATCGCTCCTGTCGTTGAGATCATGGGCAGAAGGATAGGGATTGAGAAGGCGATAATGACGACCATCCACGCCTATACTTCAACCCAGGCAATAGTGGATGGGCCAAACAAGCGCTTCAGCAGAGGGAGAGCGGGTGCTGCCAACTTCGTGCCCACATCAACCGGTGCTGCGGCAGCGACTACCAAAGCGCTTCCACAATACGAAGGCAAGTTTGATGGGGTTGCGGTGCGCGGCCCAGTTCCGATAGGCTCACTCTCTGACATCGTTTTTCTCACAGCGAGAAAGACCACTGTCGAGGAAGTGAACAGGGTATTCAGGGAAGAGGCAGAAACTGAAAGATACAAAGGTGTCCTGGGAGTGACAGATGATCCGATCGTTTCCTCGGACATCATCAGGGATCCTCGTGCCGCCGTTATTGACCTGGGTATGACCCGAGTGGTAGATGGGGACCTGGTCAAGGTTATGAGTTGGTACGATAACGAATGGGGCTACACCAATCAGATGATAAGAGAGGCACTACGCGTGGTTGAGGAATCCAACCTTGCTCGATAACCCTCCCATGCCATAGACGCGCAACACGTTAAGGAGCGAATTATGAATCCAAATACGGAGCCTGCTGCCATCGTCATCTTCGGTGCTTCCGGCGACCTCACCCGGCGCAAGCTAGTGCCGGCGCTGCACACCCTGGC
>CAYWWC010000134.1:0-11115 GCA_964461615.1 uncultured Anaerolineae bacterium | reverse complement strand
GAGTATTGTACCATACTTTCCCGTTTCTGTCAAATCGGGTCACGGCATTTGGTGAGGGGCGACTTATTGCTATTGCCAAACGGGTGAGGCGTTTCATAACACAGCCCTTGCCCATAAAAGGGACAGCCTACACGAACCTAGCCCAATTGTCCAATCAGCCGGAGAGGTGAAGCGTGTTGCGTCATTGGCACGATGAAGCGAAAGGTAGTATAATTAAGGAGAAAGAAATCGTAGTCGGCGTGGAATATCTGCGCCAAGCTGGCTACCTTTGAGAGTAGCAAGCAGTCCCTTTTTCGCTACAAAGTGGCGTCTCCGCCATGTCTGGTGCGGCGCAAAACGGGGCGGGGACGCCACTCGGTAGCAAATGACAGGGGTTTTTGTCTTACCCCAGAAGAAAATATCTGTAGAACAGGAGGTATGAACATGCGTATGTCAAAACTCTTTGGCCACACCCTGCGCCAGTCGCCCTCCGAGGCCCGAATCGCAAGCCATCAGTTGCTTCTCAGGGCTGGCATGATCCGCCCTTCAGCAGCAGGCATGTACACCTATCTGCCACTGGGACGACGAGTTTTGCACAAGATCGAGGAGACCGTACGCCAGAAAATGGAAGCCCTCGGTGGACAGGAGTTGCTCATGCCCCTCGCCCTGGCCGCCGATGAGGTCGTGGCCGATCTGTGTCACAGTGAGATCGAATCCTATCGCCAACTGCCCGCCCTCATCTACCAAATCAGACCGAAATCCCGCGACGAGCACCGCGTTGGAGTGGGCTTGATGGATCCCCGCGAGTTCACAGCGCAAGAAGCCCTCAGTTTTCACCCCGACTCAGAGAGCCTGAACGACTTTTACCCATGCCTCTACCAGGCTTGCGTAGACATCTTCCAAGCCTGCCGCCTGGAGACCGTGGCCGTAGAAACCGAGGGTGGCAACGAGTTCATCGTCCCCTGCGAGGCAGGCCAGCACACTTTTATCTTGTGCTCCGAGTGTGATTATGCCGCCCATACCGATGCCGCGGAATTCTTCAAGCCGGCAGCGTCGCAGGAAGTAGAAAGGGCAGTCGAGAAAATAGCTACGCCAGACTGTAAAACCATTAAGGATCTGGCCGACTACGTCGGAGTGTCCACTGCAGAAACCCTGAAAGCCATGCTCTATGCCACCGAGGAGGGGGAGGTGATCTTCGCCATCATCCGCGGCGACCTGGGGATCAGCGAGACCAAGCTGAAAAATGCTCTGGGAATCGCTGACTTATACACTGCTACAGAAAGGGAGATCGTGGCTGTGGGGGCTGTGCCTGGCTATTCCTCCCCCGTCGGATTGAGCGTGAGCGGGGTGAAAGTAGTGGCCGATGATTCGGTGCTGCTGGGCTCCAACTTCGTAGCCGGAGCCAACGAGGGCGGCTACCACCTGATGAACGTCAACTATCCCCGCGACTTCCGGGCCGATATCTTGACAGACATTGCCCAGGTACAAGCTGGCTATGACTGCCCTCGTTGCCGCAGCCAACTGACAGAAACACCAGGCTTCGAGGTCGGCCGCCTGAGGCGTGGCGACAGGGTTGGGGCCACCTACCTCGATCGAGATGGCAGACCCAGGCCCACCGTCATGGGCTCCTATAACCTGGATCTGTCGCGGCTGATGGCTGCCGTGGTCGAGCAGCATCACGACAAAAAGGGCATCATCTGGCCTTCTGCCATCGCCCCCTACCAGATCCACCTGGTCGTCTTGGGAGCTGGTGAGGAGGTAGTGACCAAAGCAGATGAGGTCTACGACAACCTAGGAGCCTTGGGCTACGAAGTCCTCTACGATGACCGCCATGGGAGCGCAGGGGTCAAGTTCAACGACGCTGACCTCATCGGCATCCCCACACGCCTCACCCTGAGCCGTCGCACTCTGAAAGAAAACGGCATTGAAATCAAGCTGCGTTGGGAAGAAGGTCGTGATACCATCGGCTTGGACGTGCCTCCCTCAGAATTTCTGTAATATCGGCCGTGTCTGGTTGGGCGAAGGTCTCCAGACCGAGCCCTCTCCCGACGTCGCCATTGAGGTTTCTGGCATTGGGGAAGATGGGCTTCCAAGAGAGACTTCCTTCCAATTCGTCGTCCCCTTGGATGATCCTTCGCTGCGCTGGCTACTGCGGGATTGGCGGACCTGGTCCTATCCGCCCTTCAGGGTGCGGGTGGTCGGGGAGTCGGTACATATCACGGGACCGTTGCTTCTCTGACAAATCAAGGTTTCCCTACACAAAGTGTCAAGCTTTCCTGACAGACAAATGCTGCAATGTGTGGTAAGATATGGGTACCAGTGCAAGAGTGTGTGCCGCATATCTGGAACGTCTTGGCAGTCCTAGCTAATGCGTGCTGCCTTTCGCGCAGCACACAACACGACTTACAGCACCATCAAATCCAGGAGGAAAACCTGCTTGGGCAATTCATGCGTGCGTCAAGACCAATGCGACAAATAGAAAAGGAGGACCGAACATGTGGGACCTGGCTGTTCTGCTCGTATTCGGTGCAGTCGTGGGGTGGCTCGCCAGCATTGCTGTGGGGCGCAACAAAGAGATGGGCTGTCTGGCCAATACCGTTGTTGGTGTCCTGGGTGCCATCATCGGTGGGGTGATAGTACGCTTGCTGGGCTTAAGTGGACCCCAAGTGGTCGGGCTGAACTTGTACAGCATCGTGGTGGGTGTCCTAGGCGCAGTGGTGCTGCTCCTTGGACTGGGCCTGTTCAAGAAGCAGGTCGACTGAAGCCGAACTCTGCTTGGCTGAGCTTGACAAAATCCGAAAGACGGTGTATAAAGGGGAAAACCTGGCGATATAAGCGCCTTTTCCAACTACACAAGGAATCAAGGAGGATGAAAGTGAACAAGCGTATTCTGTTTTCCATTGGGCTGATCGTCCTGGTTCTCAGTTCTTGCACTGTCGGCTCGCGCAGGGTTGTCACCGAAGACGTAGAGGTGAGCAACTTCGACCAGATCGACTTCGGCGCCTTCGGTGAACTGACCATAACCCAGGGCGATCGTGAATCGCTAACGATTGAGGCCGAGTCCAACGTCATGAGCCGAATCAGGACATCAGTGAGCGGCGGAACGCTCTACATTGAAATGAAAACTGGAGGGTTCCCTTGGGTAGGGAGTGTCGTGCCCACCAAACCGGTGAGGTATGATCTGACGGTAAAAGAGCTCAACTCCCTGGACCTTTCCGGAGCAGGCAGCGTTTACGCCGGAGCTATTGACACAACTCGACTGAACCTTGACATCAGTGGGGCTGGCCAGGTCGTCATTCGCTCGCTTGCTGCAGGGACTTTGGAAGTCGAGCACTCCGGTGCAGGCAAGATTGAGCTAGCCGGTCAGGCGAGGAGGCAAGAGATTCACCTCACCGGAGTGGGCGAATATGATGCCGCTGATCTGGAAAGCGAAAGCGTCGAAATTGATCTCACCGGTGTGGGCAAGGCCACTGTGTGGGCGACTGAGGCTCTGGACGTCCAGCTTAGCGGTGTGGGCGACGTGAGATACTATGGTGATCCAAGAGTCACTCAGAATGTAAGTGGTATTGGACAGGTAAAGAGCCTGGGTAGTCACTAAGGCGTCTTGCCTTTGAGGAGCGAGGCACGTTTTGTGCTCACGAGCGTTCCTGGTTGAGAGCAGCTAGACAGGCTGAGAAAGGAGGCGCCCCCGGTTTATACTTGACGAAGTGTTTGATACCATGCCGCTACATCAGTAAGTGGTTTTCAAGAAGTTAAAAAAGAGAAGGAGGAAATCATGTCTGAACAACCATTTATCGGGACGAAAAGGACGAGAAGGATAGAGGGGATAGCTGGGACGAGAAGTGGCGCCGCGATCCGGTTGACGCCGCTGGGTGGGCCCTTATCCTTATCTGGGCCGGGCTGGCGTTAATCGCGAGCAACCTGGGCTATCTGGACCGCTTCGACGAGAGGCTGAGCACCTGGGGACTGATCTTCGCCGGGGCCGGGGTGATCGTGCTTTTGCAGGTGCTCATTCGCCTGGTTGTGCCAGCCTACCGGCGGCCAATAGTGGGCAGTGTCATTTTTGCCGTGATCCTACTGGGCATTGGCTTGGGGGATCTGGTGGGCTGGGGCATGATCTGGGCCGTGGGCCTGATCGTCATCGGCGCGGCCTATCTGCTCCGGGGTCTTTTCCAAAGTCGCAGCTAATCGGTATGCACCTCGACAAGAGCCTTGCGAAGGCTCAGAACCCTTCGCAAGGCTCTTCATAAGCAGAGCTTTTTGTTCAAGGAGGGAATCATGTCTGATCAACCACGCAACGAGAAGGAAGAAAAAGACAGAGGGGATAGTTGGGACGAGAAGTGGCGCCGCGATCCGGTGGACGCCGCTGCTTGGGCCCTTATCCTAATCTGGGCCGGACTGGTGCTTATCGCGGCCAACATGGGGTATCTGGACAGCGTGAGAATCCTGGGCTACTACGTGGAGGCCTGGCCTGTCGGCTTTATGGGGGCCGGGGTGATCGTACTTCTGGGGGTGGTGCTTCGCTTGCTCGTGCCAGCCTACCGGCGGCCAGTGATGGGTAGCCTCATTTTTGGGGTTATCTTGCTGGGCATCGGCTTTGGGGAAGTGACCGGCAGATATGAAGTGATCGGGGCGCTGATCCTGATCGCCATCGGCGTGGGCGTCCTGGTTCGCGGTTTTTTCCGGGCCAGCTAACTGTACGTCCCTCACCGAGCTTTGCGAAGCCAACAATGAAAGGGGTATTGACTCATGCGCGTTCTCCTAATTGAACCGCCTAAAACCCCCTGGTTGATGATGGGGGATGTAGTGGCGATGCCGTTGGGGTTGGCCCAACTGGCCGGTTGCCTGGAACACGCCAACATCCCGGTCGAGATACTGGACGCCAACGCACTGGAGCTCGACTTGAAGGGGCTGGGGACAGCCATCGCTCAGCGCAAGCCGGATCTGATTGGTATCACCGTCTATACTCCCTGGGTTCCCGATGTGGCCAGCGCCGTCCGCGTGGCTCGCCAGGCAGCCCCTGAGGCCGTCATTGCTCTGGGTGGCCCCCACGTTACCTTCACTGCCGAAGAAACCCTGCAAACGATGCCCGGTGCGGATGTGGTGGCGCGGGGCGAGGGGGATCAGATCATCGTAGACTTGGCGCGCGCAGTGGAGGCCGGCGAGGGGTTTGCGGGCGTACCGGGTGTCAGTTATCGTCAAGACGGCCAGATCGTGGAGAACCCTGCGCCGCTCCCTCTGGAACCGCGCACGCTGCCCATGCCTGCCTTTCACCTGATGCCGATGGAGAGCTACCACTTTGCGTCCCTGGGCGGCCCCTTTGCCACGGTCATCGCCAGCCGAGGATGTCCCTTCCAGTGCACGTTTTGCTCCGAGTGGTCTTTTTGGGGCGGCGGCTGGCGCCCTCACGACCCGGAGCACGTCGTCGAGCAGATAGATGTCCTGGTCAACCGCTACGGGCGCAAGAACATCTGGTTTGGCGACGACTGCTTCAACGTGAATGGTGATCACATGGCAGCCATTTGCGAGGGGATCCTGCAGCGGGGGATTGACGTCAACTGGTACTATCAGGGGCGGGCTGACTTGGTGGTCAAGCACAAAGACCTGCTGCCTCTGATGCGGCGGGCCGGGAACCGCATGGTACAGATCGGCATCGAAGCCTCCAACGAAGCGCAGCGGGCCGAGCTGAACAAGCAACTGAGCACCGAGGTAGCCGAAGAGGCAGTGCGGTTGCTGCGCCAGAACGACATCGTCTGCCAGGGTATGATGATCGTCGGCCTACCCGGCGATACCCCGCAGACCTTCGAGGAGAAGGTGAATCTGGTCAACCGACTAGACGTGGATTTCCCGGTCTTCCTAGTGTACACGCTCTTCCCCGGCTCCCCCGACTATGACAAGGCGATAGCCGAGGGGTGGATCGAACTCCCCGCCAATTATGCGAACCACGACATGGCCCACGTCCTTGTGCCTTCCCAACACATGAATACCCAGCAGATCATGAATTACACCCGTTGGGCCTGGACCACGGTTTACCTTCATCCAGTCAGGTTAGTGCGGAACCTTCTCACGCGTAACAAATGGAGGCGACAGAACTGGTGGGGGATGCTGGTCTACATTGTCAAGCAGATGGTCCGGAGCCTGGTGCCGAGGTTCGGGTGATCAGGCGCGCCCAAGATCCAGGTTGAGGATGCCGTCCAGCCGATAGCGCAACTTGGTCAAACGGCCCTCGCGACCGATGCAACGAAAGTAGGGCGGGTCGAAGGTGCGGATCAAATCGCCGATGCGGTAGCGGGGCAACACCGGCGTCGAGACGATGAGGCTGCCATATTCACCGGGGCGCATCTCGTGGAGCATCTTGACATCGCCCCCTACGTCCACCGCGAACACGTATAGATCAAGATTGGGAACCAGCAGGTTGCGCTCGTCTCGCTGCTGGGCAAAGGCACCCTCGGTGGCGATGTACATCTCGACGATGTCGGCAGAGCCGTAGAGGGCTTGCAGCGCTGGCTTGTACTTGGTGGTGATGCCGGGGACGCTGGCCGCGGCGATGACGCGCATGTCCCACAGCTTCTTGGGCAACACCTTGTGGCGGCGATGGACGTAATGCCCAAAGGCGATGATGGAGGGGCAGACCCCGGCACACATGGTGATGGGGGCGTCTTTGGTTCGCTGATAGATCATCTCGAAACGACGCTCCCAGGCGCCGGGGGTGGTGCCGCCACCCACGTCATCAATTTCTTCCTGAGGTGGTAGTATCTCGACAGGGGTGGCCTCTGCCGCGTGGCGGACGTAGATGCCGGAGCTGAAGCCGTAGGACGTCTCCTGCCCGGCCACGTCCATCGTCCCCACGACGGAAGGATAATTGAGGTTGAGGCTGTAGCCGCCGATGGCATCTAGTTGATCGGTCCGCAGTAGGTGATTGAGGAGGCCGCGGGCGGCGGCCACACGGATGCCCAGGTCGGTGTCGGTGATGGGGATGCGCTTGGGGATGCCCCGCGTGGTGCCCCTGGTCATGGCCCAGGCCACGGGCGGCTCAGGCAGCAGCGCTTCGACCTCACCAGCGATGACGCGGTCAATCCAGGGCTTGATCTCGTCGTAAGTGACGGCGGGAAAAGCGTGCCGATAGGCCTCGAAAAAGCGGGGCGGATCGTCGGCCAGGGCCAGCAAGCTGGCCGCATCGCACTCCTGACCATAGACCGTTTGGGCGTACCCTTCCACCAGCCACTCCAACGTCTGCGCCTGGGTTCGGGCCGGATCCTTCAGTCCCTTGTGCCATAGATCAACGAAGACCTCAATAAAATCGCGATACTCTTCCAAGCATCCAATCTCCAATCTCTAATCTCTAGTTCTTTCACAGCCGACCAAAGTTGAACGTCGTAAACTCATCCCAGGCATGGCGCAGGGGCGTCCACCATTGGTCACGGCCGATGCAGCGGAAGTAGGGCGGCTCAAAGGCGCGAATCAGGTCGCCGATTTCGTAGCGGGGCAGGATGGGCGTCGAGACGACCAGGCTTCCCCTCTCACCGGGGCGCATCTCATGCAGCATCTTGACGCCCGACTTGGTCTTTATCTCGAAGAAGAAAAGGTCGTAGTTGGGCGCCCAGGCGCGGCGATCGTCCCGTTGCTGGCCGAACATGCCTTCGGTAGCGCCGTAGATCTCGCGGATGACAACGGGGCCATAGAGGGCGGTGAGCAGCGGCTGGTAGCGGGTGTTGATGCCCGGCACACTGCCCAGGGTCATGATCTGGGTCTGCCACAAGTCCTTGGGGTAGATGCCGTGCTTGCGGCGAAGATAGCGACCGAAATCGCGAGCGGTTGGAGCCACGCCTCCCACCAGGGTGACATTCTCATCCTTGCACTTCTGGTAGGCCAGCTCGAAGCGCGCTTCCCAATCGCGAGTGGTTTTGCCTCCGCCCAGGGCATCAATTTCGTCTTGCGATGGCACCGAGCGAATGGGGGTGCGTGCTGATACGTATTTGGTGTAGATGCCAGAGCTATAGCCGTAGTCCAGCTCCTGCTCTCCCACCTGCACCGTCCCCACCGCCGAGGGGAAATTCAGATTCAGGTTGACGCCCGCAAACAGGTCGTATCGGCCACTGGTGGCCGCGTAGTTCATCATCGCCCGGCCCGCACTGATGCGCATGCGCAGGTCGGTGGGCGTCATGGGGATGAACTTGGATTCGCCTTTCGTGGTGCCCCGGGTGATAGCCCAGCCGATTGGCTGTTCATAGAGGAGCAGGCTCACCTCGCCAGCCATCACCCGCTGGATGAGGGGCTTGTAGTCCTCGTAGTTGGCCACCGGGAAGGCGCGGCGATAGTCCTCGATGGTCTCGATCTGAGCCGCGCTGTGCTGCGCTCCGTAGTCAGTCTGAGCGTAGCCCTTCAGCAGATGACGTAACACCTGCTGTTGAGTCCCACCCGGATCGCCTACGGCCTCGTGCCAGGGCTGCAAAAGAGCTTTGAGCATTTCTCTAGGATCACCTTCAGACATTAGCCTACCTCCTGCTGAAATGAATTGGGTGTGTTCAAAACTGGTTGTAGGGGCGAGGTTGTCTCGCCCATTGGGCAGGGAAACCCTGCCCCTACGAAGCGTTTCTCAACTGAGATTGAATGCACCCAAATGAATTGCTACTGCATTGTACCACATTGATTCAATGAAGGCAAACGGAGTGCAACTTTGCTTCGGGTTTTACGTATACTATGGTAGTGCGTATTCCGTATGGCGTAGGAACAGAATACGGAATACGCACTACGAAATACAAAATATGGAGGTGTATCATGTCAGATTTTCAAGAACCGCTAGAACAAGAGCAGTTGGCAGCAAGCGAGACGGCCCCAGTGAGCGAAGCGCCGATTGCACCGGTCGCCCCGCCCCCCATCGTCCCAGAAGAGCCACCGACGCCACCGTATGAACCTCCCCGCCAGCCGCGTCGTCGTCCGCCCTCTCTATTCTGGCCGATAATCTTCATCGGCGCGGGCGTCGTTTTGATCCTGGTGAACCTGGGCTACGCGCCCGATCTATCGTGGGACGTGATCTGGCGGCTATGGCCGCTGCTGATAATCGCCCTCGGCGTTGACCTGTTGATCGGCCGACGCTCAGTGGTTGGGGCCATCGCCAGCGGGGTACTGCTGCTCGTGGTGATCTGCGGGATAGTGCTGGTTGCCATCTTTGCGCAGAACATCCCCGTTGTGTCAGACTGGATCCAGCCTCTCGATCTACCCGAATGGATCCAACAGCCCGAATTCCAGTTCAAGCACATCGAATCCTCCCTGGCAGGGGTGGAGGAGGCCACAGTCTACATTGACTGGACCAGTGTGCCCGGCTACCTGAGTGTGCTAGAGGATTCGCCCAATCTCATCGAGGGCGACATTGACTACCTCGGCGAGCTGATCTTCGACGTGAACATGCGCGGCGACCAGGCCAACGTGAAGCTGGATAGCCGCTCCACCGGAATCAGAATCTGGGCGCCAAACCTCGGTGATCGGACAGACAAACGCTGGGACGTGGAGCTCAGCCCCGATGTGCCCCTCGACCTGACCCTCGACGCTGGTTCTGGCCCCTGCGACTTCGACCTGGCCGGCCTGCAGGTCAACGTTTTGGTACTCGACGCTGGCTCCGGACCTGTTGACCTGGTACTGCCGTCCGACAGCTCCTTCGACGCTGAAATTGACGGCAGCTCCGGGCCTCTCACCATCATCCTGCCACGAAACGTAGGCATGCGGGTGGAGCTCGATTCGGGCAGCGGCCCCTTCAGCCCCGACTCGCGATTCGAGTTGGTGCGGGGCAAGCGCAGCGGTGATGGCACGTGGGAGACGGACAACTATGACACTGCCAAGCACACCGTCACGTTGGAGTTAGATCAGGGGTCGGGGCTCGTCAGCATCCGCTGAATGGGACAAAGAAAGTCAATGAGGTGATGAGTCAACAAGTCAATGAGGTGATGAGGTAACGAGTTAAGCGGACACCAGTTCGCTCGTGCCTCATCCACTCATTTCTCGTTAACTCATTGCCCGTTCACTATTACAAGGAGGTCTTAATCATGAAACGGTTCGATGTACGCAATATTGGAGCGATTCTGTTGATCGTCGCTGGTGCCTTGCTCTTGCTCCAGAACATTGGGATTCTTGAGAGCGTTGTTGCTCTGGTCTGGGCGCTCCTCATTGCAGCTGGCGGCGTGGTATTCCTGTACCTATTCCTGACCGAGCGCGTACGGTACTGGTGGGCGATCATCCCAGGATTCTCCCTGCTCGGCGCAGCAGCGCTAGTCGTCATAGACCAGTTTTTCCCCCGGTTTGGCGGCGACCTGGGCGGTATGATCTTGCTGGGCTTGATTGGGTTAGCCTTCTTCGTGATCTACTTCCAGAAACGTGAGCACTGGTGGGCCATCATCCCCGGTGGCGCGCTGGTCACCCTTGCCTTGATCGTTGGCCTTGAGTCCGTCTTCGACGGCTATGAGATGGGTGGGCTCTTGTTCGTAGGGCTGGGGCTTACTTTCGGCGTGTTGTATCTCCGACCCTCCCCCTACAAGTGGATGAAGTGGTTCATCATTCCTGCTGGCGTGCTACTGGGGATGGGCCTGCTGATCACAGTAGCTGCTATCGGGGCTTTCCAATACCTCGGAGCCTTCGCCCTGATCCTGGTCGGGCTTTATCTCCTGTACCGTGTGTTTGTCTCTCGATAGGGTGGTCGTCGTCATCATCCCGACCGGCATGGCGGCCCGCATCTGCGTAGACACTAGGCTTGCCGTGAGCGACCTGTCAGATAGCTACCGGCAGCGGGATGACGTCTACAGCTTGCCCGGTTACTCCAGTGCCGACAACTGTGTTGATCTGGAGATAAGCCAGGCAGGCCATCGGCAAAGTCACGATTCGCCAATCGAGTGCGTGGTAGAGGTAGAAGTCGAACCATTCATCTGCCGTCTGAAGGTGATTTAACGATGGCAAAATCGCGATACGACCCTCAGCGTCACCACCGGCGTTCCATCCGCCTGAAGGGATATGATTACGCCCAGGCCGGGTCATATTTCGTGACGATTGTTTGCCAACATTGTCTGTGTTTGTTGGAACCGATGCCGGTGCGTGACATGGTTCAAATGTGGTGGGATAAACTGCCCGAGAAATTCCCCACTGTTGAAA
>CAYWWC010000133.1:0-11139 GCA_964461615.1 uncultured Anaerolineae bacterium | reverse complement strand
TAACTCATTACCCATCGACTTTCGCTCTCGCCTCACCGACTCAGTCGAAACCGCACTGCGGGCGGGCGATGGGCTGGTCATCATTGATCGGGGCAACGGTGACGAGTGGCTGCTTTCGGAGCAGAATGCCTGCCCCGCGTGTGGGTTGAGCTTCCCCGAGCTGACGCCGAGCATGTTCAGCTTCAATTCGCCGATGGGCATGTGCCCTGAGTGCAACGGCCTGGGCGATAAGATCGAGTTCGACCCCGACCGCTTCGTTGACCCAGATAAGACCCTGCACCAGGGCGGCGTCCGCACCTGGGGTGAATTGCGCAAGAAGAAGTCCAGTGGCACGTACAAAGTGGCACAGCAGATCGTGGGGCACTTCGACCATGACCTCGATACGCCCTGGCGCGACCTATCCGAGGAGTGCCAGCGCGCCATCCTGTACGGCGGTGTCAGCGTACAGTGGAAGTCGGAGAGCTCCCGCGGCAACTGGCAAGGTGAATGGGAATTCGAGGGCACCCTCAACTCCACTCGCCGCCGCTACAAGCAAACTAAATCGGAGTACACCCGCCGCTGGTACAGCAGCTTCATGGGTCGGCGGCCCTGTCCCACGTGCCACGGGCAGCGGTTGCGTCCAGAGAGCGCGGCAGTGACCCTGGGCAGTAAGACCATCAACGAGGTCACGGCGTTGAGCATCGGCGAGGCGCAGGAGTGGGTCGAGGGCCTGGGGGCAGGAGAAGATCGACAAATCAGCAAATCAGCAAATCACAAATCGCAAAACGGAATACGCAATACGCCATACCCACTAACCTCCGAGCAACTCTTCATCGCCGAGGAGGTGCTCAAGGAGGTTCACGAAAGACTTCGCTTCCTGATGAACGTGGGCCTGCACTATCTGACGCTGAACCGCCCCGCGCCGACCCTCTCCGGCGGCGAGGGGCAGCGCATCCGGCTGGCCAGCCAGATCGGCTGCGGGCTGGTGGGCGTGCTCTACGTATTGGACGAGCCCAGCATCGGTCTGCACTCGCGCGACAACCGCCGCCTGCTGGATACACTGGAGCGGCTGCGCGACATGGGCAACACCGTGGTTGTCGTCGAGCATGACGAGCAGACCATGCGCACCGCCGATTGGATTCTGGACCTGGGGCCGGGCGCGGGCGTCAACGGCGGCTGGATCGTGGCCGAAGGCCCAGCGCAGGCCATCGTTGACAGCCCCGACTCGCTGACCGGGCGCTACCTGCGCGGCGAGTTGCACGTTATGTCACCCAACGGTCAGCGGAGGCCGACCAACAGCAAGTGGCTCTCCGTCGTCGGCGCGAAGCAGAACAACCTCAAGAACCTGGAGGTTCGCTTCCCGCTAGGGCTGTTCACCTGCGTAACCGGCGTCTCTGGCAGCGGCAAGTCGTCGCTGGTGGCGCAGACGCTTCACCCCGCCTTAGCCCGCGTGCTGCACAACGCGACCAAGAAAGTAGGGGGACACGAACGCATTGAGGGGTTAGAGCACGTAAGCAAGGTCATCAATATCACCCAGGACCCCATCGGGCGCACGCCTCGCTCCAACCCGGCCACCTACGCCCAGGTGATGACCCTCATCCGCAACCTGTTCGCCCTGACGCCGGAGGCAAAGGCGCGAGGCTACAAGCCGGGGCGGTTCAGCTTCAACGTCAAAGGCGGGCGATGCGAGGCCTGCAAGGGCCACGGCAAGAAGAAAGTGGAGATGCACTTCCTGCCCGACGTGTGGGTGACCTGCAACGTGTGCAAAGGGAAACGCTTCAATCGAGAAACGCAGCAGATCCGCTACAAGGGCAAGAACATCTCTGAGGTGCTGGACATGGACGTAGAAAAGGCGCTGGAGTTCTTCGCCAACGTTCCCAAGATAAAGCGCATCCTGCAGACTCTGGCCGATGTGGGGCTGGGCTACGTCAAGCTGGGCCAGAGCGCGACTACGCTCTCCGGCGGCGAGGCGCAGCGGGTAAAGCTGGCCAAGGAGTTGGCCCGCGTGTCCACCGGCGACACGGTGTACATCCTCGACGAGCCCACCACTGGATTGCACTTCGCCGACATCCAGAAGCTGCTGGACGTGTTACATCGTCTGACCGACGCGGGCAACACCGTCATCGTCATTGAGCACAACCTGGACGTGATCAAGACCGCCGATTGGATCGTGGATCTGGGGCCGGAGGGCGGCGACGCCGGCGGCCACATCGTCGCCCAGGGGACGCCGGAGGAGGTGGCGAAGGTCCAGGGGAGTTATACGGGGCAGTTCTTGAAGGGTATACTTTGAGGAAGGTAGATTCTATGAGGATGCAAAACCAAATAGCTCTCGTTACCGGGGCCGCTCTGGGCTACAAGAATGGCGGGCCCTCAATCGGCAGCGCAATTGCCCTTGAGCTTGCTGCCAAAGGCGCCAAGGTTGTCGTGGTGGATATCCTGGAGGAAATGGGGCAAAGAACGGTTGACAGGATCAAGGAGAGCGGAGGGTCAGGTGTATTCGTAAGATGCGATGTGTCAAAAACAGACGAGGTCAAGAGAGCCATCGAGATAACGGAGCAGGAGTTCGGCGCCTTGCACTACCTCGTCAACTGTGCCGCCACCTACGAGGGCGACATCGCCAGGAACGTGGTCGAGATCTCGGAGCAAGACTGGCACCATACCATTGAGGTGAACCTGAATGGCTACTTCCGGTTTGCGAAGTACGCCATCCCACTGATGTTGCAGAGTGGCGGAGGCGCTATCGTCAACATCTCGTCTGGGGCGGCCTTCCGGGTGGGCAAGAACTTCAGCATCTACCCGGTGACGAAGGCGGCCATCAATGCCCTGACGCGGACCCTGGCCATTGACTTCACCCCGCACATCCGGGCCAATGCGATCTGCCCCGGCTTTGTGCGGATAGCCAACTCGGAGAACGAGCGTAGCCCGGAAGAGGTCGATGCCTGGATCGGGCGCATCGCGAGGACCTACCCGCCGCAAAGGGTTTGTTCCGTCGAAGAGATCGCCAACGTCGCCTTGTTCCTGCTCATCGACGACTCGTCGTATATCAACGGTCAATGCATCGTGGTGGATGGCGGGAGATCCGTAGCCGATAGGCATGAATTCTGAATATACGATCCGATTTGCGAAAGCAAGGCCGGGAGACGCCAGTACACTGGCCCAAATCTCGGAGCGCGCGTTTCACAGCGACATCCACTGCGGCGCGCCGGGGATAGGGGGACCTCCTGGCTACAACTCTGAAGGCTGGCAAAGGCAGATGATGGGGATAGGCGACTATTTCAAGATCCTGGTCAGCGATCAGATCGTCGGGGGAGTCATCGTCCTTCGCAAGAGACCTCGAGAATACGAGCTGGGGCGCATCTTTGTTGATCCTGACTATCAGAACCAGGGGAGCGGCGCCCAGGCTTTCGAATTCCTGTGGCAAGAGTATCCACTGGCCAAGAAATGGACTCTGGGGACGCCCGCCTGGAACCGGCGCACGCGCCACTTCTACAAGAAGGTGGGCTTCGTCGAGGTGGGATCAGACCTCCGTGGTGGTATTCTCTTTGAGAAAAGATTGCCCGTCAGGGGAGTGGCGCGGCCATAGAAAAACAATAATGAGGAGGAATTCTATGACAACCGACCTGACTCAATGGCTGCTGGAATCGGATGAACCCTGGACCCGCTACCGCACGCTGCTGGATCTGCTCGGCCGGCCTGAGGACGCTCCCGAAGTGCAGGCCGCCCGCGCCGAGATGCTGGCTCATCCCCAGGTGCAGGCTATGATGGCTGAGACCGCTATCTGGGGGGACCGTCCCTTCAAGCGACACAATGACGCCAGCTACCCCATCTACAAGTTCAGCTCCCTGGCCGATTTCGGCGTGCGAGCCGACGATGCCTCACCTGGCAGTGAGGTCGGTATGGCCGCCGGTATCGAGGCAATGATGGCCCGCCAGTCGCCCGATGGAGCCTTCCTGAGCCTGGTGAACATCCCCAAGACGTTCGGTGGGACGGGCGAGGATGCGTGGCAGTGGATGCTGTGCGACGCGCCGACGCTGCTCTACATCCTGTTGGCCATGGGCCTGGGCGACGACCCAAGCGTGCAGCGGGCGGTGGATCACCTGGTCGGCCTGGTGGACGAGAACGGCTGGCGCTGCGTCGCCGCGCCGGAGCTGGGCAAATTCCGAGGGCCGGGCCGCAAGGCCGACCCCTGCCCCATCGTCAACGTCTACGCGCTGAAGGCGCTGGCCCAGGTACCGGAACTTCTCGACAGCCCCGCCGCGCGCACCGGCGCCGAGATGCTCCTTTGGCATTGGGAACACCAGACCGAGCGCAAGGTCTACATGTTCGGCATCGGCACTACCTTTCGCAAGCTCAAGTACCCCTTCGTCTGGTTCGACTTCCTGCACGTGGTGGTCGTGCGCAGCCGCTTCCCCTTCGTCCACGCCGATCCCCGATTCCAGGAAATGGTGGATACCATCACCGCCCAAGCCGATGAGGAAGGACGCTACACCGCCACCTCGATGTATCGCGCCTGGAAAGGCTGGTCATTTGCCGGCAAGAAGAACCCCTCACCGTGGCTCACCTTCCTGGTGCTGCGGGTGCTGAAGCGGATTGGACAAATAGCTTGAGGACATCGCCAAAAGAAGACTTCAAGGAGGAACAGATGGACAAGATCATCGCTTACTGTGGGCTGGTATGCACCGCCTGCCCGGCCTACATCGCCACCCAGGCAGACGACCCTGCCGCACTGGAACAGGTGGCCGCACAATGGCGGGAGGAGTACAACGCGCCCGACATCACCGTCGAGTTCGTCATCTGTGACGGCTGCCTGACCGACGAGGGGCGCAAATGCGGCCACTGCTCTGAGTGCAAGATCCGCGCCTGCGGCATGGAGCGGAACGTCGCTAACTGCGCCTACTGCGACGATTACGCCTGCGAAAAGCTGGAGGGCTTCTTCGGCTTCGTGCCGGACGCCAAGGTCCTCCTGGACGGGATCAGGCAGAGCCTCTAGGGCAGAGAAGCCTCCCGCAGATTTTGGGACTGCGGGAGGCTCTCTTTCGTATACCACGGAGGCTAGTCTATGACCATCAAAGAGACGAGGCTCTTCTTCACCAGCAGCAAAAAAGAGGAAGCCATCCAGTTGGAGGGCGCCCTTCACCATCCCGGCGGGAAGAATCTCCCAGCGGCGGTGGTCTGCCATCCCCATCCGCTTTACGGCGGCAGTATGGACGTCTCCCTGGTGGTGAGCATCGCCCGAACCCTGGCGGCGCGCGGCATCATCGCCCTCCGCTTCAATTTTCGCAGCGTGGGGCGAAGCGAAGGGAGATTTGGCAAGGGCGTGGCGGAGCTGGATGACGTGGCCGGGGCGGTAGATTTCCTCGTCCAGGAAGAGGGCGTGGATCAAGGGAGGCTCTACCTGGTCGGCTATTCCTTCGGAGCCTGGGTGGGACTACACCACGCCGAGCACGATCCGCGCATTTGCGGCGTGGTCGCCATCGGGCTTCCCATGGGGCAGTCAGAAGAGGGCTTCCTCAGCGGCTATACCAGACCCAAGCTCTTCATCGCCGGCGAGGGCGATTCGGTATGCCCGCCCGACATACTACGCCGCTTCGCAGAGGGCCTGCCTCCACCAAAGGAAGTGCGCATCCTACGGGGAACCGACCACTTTCTCATGGGGCGGGAGAAGGAAGTGGCTGAGGCGGTGGTCGATTTCATTGAGGGACACAAACGTGATCGTCAGGAAAACCGAGTGTAAGTCCATCCTCACCCAATCGGGTATTTAACAGCGAATCTGAAGGACTAAACAAATCTCCCTGCATGCTATCCCTTTCCCCGCTTTCTGAAACTCAACCTCAGCGGTGTTCCCAGGAAACCGTAATGCTCCCTCAGCCGGTTCTCCAGATAGCGTTCATAGGAGAAGTGCACCATACGAGGGTCGTTGACGAAGAAGACGAAGGTGGGGGGATCAACGGTTGGCTGGGTGGCGTAGTAGAACTTAAGTCGCTTGCCGGCCTTGCTGGGCGGAGAGTGGCGAGCAACCGCATCTTGCAGGATGCGGTTCAGCTCGGCGGTTGGGATGCGGATAAAGCGGTTCTCCTGGACGCGCAGGGCGGTGGGCAACACCTGATCTACTCGCTGGCCGGTCAGCGCCGAGATGAATAGCGCGGGCACGTAGTCAAGAAAGCTCAGGATAGTGTATATGTGCTCTATGTAAATCTGCATGGTGTAAGTATCCTTCACCACCAGGTCCCATTTATTGACCACCACCACCACGCTCTTGGCCTCCTCCAGGATATAGCCGGCGATGTGAGCATCCTGGGCGGTGGCTCCCTCCACGGCATCTATGAGAAGCAGCACCACGTCGGCTCGATCTATGGCCTTTAGTGCTCTCAGAACACTGTATTTTTCCACCCCCCGGTCGATTCGACCCCTCCTGCGGATGCCGGCCGTGTCTATGAGCACCAGCGGCTCGCCTTCCCACTCTAGCTGGGTATCAATCGCGTCCCGAGTAGTGCCAGGGACATTGTGGACGATGGACCGCTCCTGACCCAGGATTCTGTTGAGCAAAGAAGACTTGCCTACATTGGGCCGCCCCACGACAGCGATCTTTATTGCCTCCAGCTCATCCTCTTCTTCCTCAATAGGGAACGCGCCCACTACCTGATCCAGCAGGTCGCCGGTGCCCGTGCCGTGCAGGGCCGAGATGGGATACAGTTCGCCCAGGCCCAGGGCATAGAACTCTACAGCTTCATCTCGGCGGGCCTTGCTTTCGGCCTTGTTGACGGCCAGCAACACCGGCTTGGCCGTACGGCGGAGCACCTGCGCCACCTCCTCATCGCCTGCCGTCAGCCCATCCTTGACGTCAACCAGGAAGAGGACCACATCGGCCTCGGCGATAGCGATCTGCGCCTGCGCCCGCACCTGGACCATGAGGTCTCCGTCCAAATTCAGAATTCGGAATTCGGAGTCCGGGGTTGAGAGTTCTAGCCCTGCTGTGTCCACCAGGATGAAACTCACCCCGCCCCACTCGGCTTCGGCGTAGAGCCGGTCGCGGGTGGTGCCTGGCACTTCATGGGTGATGGCCAGTCGCTCACCCACCAGCCTGTTAAATAGAGTTGACTTGCCAACGTTAGGCCGACCAACAATGGCCACGATAGGTTTAGACATGATGAATCTTGGTTTCCATTGGTCAATTCGTCATTGACTGTTGATAATCACCGGTACCTGGCAAGGCTCAATAAAGTTTCCGTCATTTTTGACTACCACCAAACGGAACCAATAATTCCCAGCCGGTAGGGTCGAGGTGTCCCAAATGCCCAGGAGACCATCGGCCACGGGTTCATCGAAACGCTGCAGAAACGACCACTCGGGTACGGCCTCGTGGCGATATTCGAACTTGTAATAGCCGAAGCCACCATTGATGGCGTCAACGTGGGCAGAACCCAGAATCTGGACTGAGCCCTCCAACGCGGCGTTCACTGTGGGATAGATAAGGCGAACTCCGGGATTGAGACATTCAGCCAGGAGAACAGGCGTGGCCGTGGGAGAGGGAGAGGGAGAGGGTACGGGGGTGATCGTGGGTGTGGGGGTAGGAGGCAATGGCGTTGGGGTGGGCGTCTCGGTTGGTTCCAGCGTCTCAATGGGCGCTGGCGTCTCGGTTGGTTCCGGCGTCTCAATGGGCGCTGGCGTGTCAGTAGGTTCCGGCGTCTCGGTTGGTTCCGGCGTCTCGGTCGGTTCCGGCGCTTTGGTCGGGGTGAGGGAGAGGCCAATGTCTATTTCTACCTCAATGGTGTCCGGCAGAAGGCTTTCCACCTTAAGCCCCTCCGGCACGACGACTTCGGGCGTTATCTTATGAGTACCTGCCTGCAGTTCGTAGAGGTCCAGCACGACCTGCACATCCTCTTGCTTCAGCGCGTCCAGCTTGGGCACGGGGCCTGAGATGATGACATCTACCACATCGGGCGACGGCGTGGCATTCAAGAGTGGCTGCAATCCCTGGATGACCACCCCCCGCTGTAGGGTCAGGCTGCTTTCGATTGCCGTCACGCTTATTGTAACGAGGACGGATTGCTCGCCCAGCACGGTGACGCCTTGGGGCAAGGTCAAGGTAACTCGCTCGACAACATCGGCGCTGGCCTCACTGACATCAATGGGGGCTGTTTCCAGAGAGCCGGGTATCCCCTCAATGACCAAGGGACTGCCCAGGATGGTCGTATTGGATGGCTCGACGGAAACGTTGCTGATGCGGTAGCCATCAGCTACGTCCCCCTCCATCATGGGCTTCACAGATACTTCTTTGTAGCCAAGTCTCTGCTCAATGGGCACCCGAACCTCGGCCTCAGGCGGATCAATGTCCAGCCAACCCACGGCCTGGCCCTCCTCGGTTCGCGCTGAGAGGTCCACTGACCGCTCCACGGTTTCCTTAGCCCCCCCCAGATAGATCTCAGCCACCAACTCGCTGACTTGGTCAACCATAGAGGCTGGCCCACTCACCTTCGCGCGGGAAGGAGTGACTACAGGTATCCGATCAATGTAGCCCAAGGGAGGGGTGTCCATGACCCTAGCATGCACGACTAGCTCTTTCTCTTTGTATTCTTCCAGTCGGATACTGACCTCAGGAGGCTGCACCTCCAGGATATTGACAGCCCGATCGGTGCAGGTGACCTGGATCTCGACATCATGCCGTCCGGCGGACAACCCTTCCAGGTTAACCAGGGCTTCGAACTTCGCGGCAGTCAACCGGTCCCAACTGGTCTGAGGCGCTCGGACCGTGACCCTGACACTCTTGACGACTTCGGGGAAGATGACCATGCCCTCAGGCTTGCTCAACACCTGGACAGGTATATTCTCGGGAAAGGTGCGTCTAGTGCTGGGGTTCTGTTCGTTGGTGGCTACCACCCAGACAGAGACCGCCAGGGCTACGGCCAACGCCACTGAACTGAAATCGTTAAAAAGCCGACGAATCATATCCTACACTCTTCTTGTTAATCGTCCAACCCAATTCAACCAGCGAGCCCTGGGGAGCCGTGGCGTGTAGAAAGCCTGCAAGATCTTCCCCAGCCGGTTCACGTCGAGGCGGCGAACCATGCGGGTGTTGTGGACGATAGAGATGATGCCTGTCTCCTCGGAGACGATGATGGCAATAGCGTCGGTCCCCTCGGTTACACCCACCGCTGCCCGATGGCGGAGGCCCAGTTGGCGATCAGGCACATCGCTTGCCAGAGGCAACACGCAGCCCGCTGCTACTATCTCATCCTCACGAATAATGACCGCCCCATCGTGCAGGGCAGTGTTGGGGAAAAAGATGGTCAGAAGGAGCCCACTGGAGACCTTCCCACCCACCCTTGTCCCTGTGTCAATGTACTCTTGCAGGCCCGTCTCCCGCTCCAAGACGATCAGGGCTCCGTGGCGACGCTCCGACAGGTGCTGGCAGGCCTGGCCTATTTCCTCGATCACGCGCTCGCTCGTGGATTCCTGGCGGTTCAATACGAACCCTGCCCGTCCCACGCGCTCCAGAGCCCGCCGCAACTCAGGCTGGAAAATCACGGGAATGGCCACCAAGAGAGCTGAGAGCGAGTTCCCGATAAGCCAACTGAAGGCCGTTAACTCCAGGACGCTGGTGATGAGAATGGTCAGCAAGACGACGATGATTATGCCCCGCAGCAATTGCACAGCCTGAGTGCCCTGCATCAAGCGGAGCACCACGTAGAAAATCAGGGCCACCAACAAGATGTCAATTATACTCAGTATATCAAGGCGTGTAAATACCCAGAGAATATCGGACAACTCGTCCTCCGTGCTGGCAACTTGGGTCCGGGGACACCCTTTGTTCTTATGTCCCGTTGCTCCCCTGTTCCTTGACTAGCCCATTAGCAATACCAGGACCGCTTTCTGAGCGTGCATACGGTTCTCCTACCCCTTCAACATGTCTATGCACGAACACCCACGCCATGATACTATCCATGTAGCGGGACAGCACCCTGGCCACGTCCGGCACGCTCTCCCGCACCCCCAGCTTGATCTCGGCCGGCGAGAGATAGAGAGCCTGGCCTCCCAGGTGAATCATCCTCATCTCAAAGGACACCCGTGTCCGCAGGCTGGGCTTCCGGAAGACCATGCCCAGAGTCTTTCCTTAGTCAGAATGGGCTTACAGTATAATGCTTAAGGGAAGGAATGTCAAGCAAAAGAGCCCCCCAGGGTTTTGGAAACCCTAAGGGTCTGCTCGGCCTAGCGGACTGCCAGCGCTGCCAGCAGCATCCCGGCCATCAAAAAGGGACCTGTACGCCGCAGGTACCAAAGCTCCACCTGGCCTTGACCAAGAAAGGGCTGTAAGAGCATCTGAGGCAATAGCAGCAGGCCGACCACTCCGGCCACGACAGGCTGCCTCAGGTAGATGAGGAGAGCGATGGCTGCGGCTTGTGACACTTTCAGCAGGGTTAGCCAGCGCCTTTCACTGTTCCTGGCCAACTCGAGACAGCTATGATAGGCCACTGTGTAGAATGCTGCTAATAAGAACGACCACAAGGTGAGGGGCCCGAAAGCGATGTGCCCGGCCAGCCAGGCAAATCCCATTTCCAGGATGGCTCGTAGGGATGGGGGAGGCGCGCTGTGTCGGCGTGCGCGAAGAAGAGCCAGTACCATGATGGCCAAGGCCGCTGAGGTCAGGATGATGACGCGCTGCCCCAGGATAATCGCCAGGACCAGCGTCAAAGGCAAGACAACCACGAGGCCAAGCAGGGCTGTGCCCAGCCTTGGCCAAAAAACCGCTCGCCACCAGGTCTTCGTCCAACCCAGCCGACCAAAGATACGGTGGCTGGGCGAGCCCGGCGCGCTGTAGGGCAAGGCGGCTAAACTGGCCTCCGGAACCTGCACGGGCCAACGGGCGGAGGAGACAAACCAGTCCCCCTCAGCGATCAGATACCACAGGGTGCCCCAGAGCGCGTCGGCCAGGAACAGCGCGACTAGCAAGAACAGCAGGTTCTCGGCACTGAGAGTCAGCCAGCCCGAGGCCACAGCGCCGCACAGAGCCGCCCAGGCTGGACCCAGCCAGGTAAGTGGGCGAGTAACCCGCACCTCTAACTTCATCATTGGCCCCAACACCTGATGCACCGGTCTTCCCCCTTCCCGATAGTACAGATGAGCCTATTATACGCAGTTTTGCACTTTTTACAAACAGCCTCA
>CAYWWC010000132.1:0-11148 GCA_964461615.1 uncultured Anaerolineae bacterium | reverse complement strand
ACTACGTCGAGTACGGCCTTGCCCAACTAGGCGCGCTGCAAGTGTGGCGCAACGCGCTGACCGACCAGTCGAAGGCTGTGGCCGACTACCGCGCTGCCCTGGCCCTCGGCGACACCAGGCCGCTTCCTGATCTGTTCAGCGCAGCGGGCGCAACCTTCGCCTTTGGCCGCGAAACCGTCGGCGACCTGATGACCCTTATTTTCGAAAAGCTGGCAGAACTGGAGAAGTAGCTATGGCAATTGAACAAGTCAAACTGGTATTGATCGGAGTGGGCAATATTGGGCGGCGATTTCTGGAGATACTCGCTCGCAAGGAGGACGTCCTGTACACCCGATATGGCCTGGAGCTGGTCTTGGTCGGATTGGCGGACAGCTCCGGGGCGGCTCTGGCCGCCGACGGGCTTGATCCGCTACAAGTGATCCAGCTTAAACAGGAGGGCCGGGGCGTGGCCGCCTATCCCCTGCACGGCAGGGCCGACATGGGAGCTTTGGAGTTACTCCAGGAGGTCCAAGCCGACGTCCTGCTGGAGGCCTCGCCCACCAACCTGCAGGATGGGCAGCCGGGGCTGGGCTGCATGGAGGAGGCGCTGCGGCGGGGAATGCACGTGGTCACGGCCAACAAGGGTCCCTTGGTGCTGGCCTATTCCCGGCTGGTCAAACTGGCAGCGGAGAAAGGGGGCAGGTTGGCCTTCAGCGCCGCGGTGGCAGGGGGGCTGCCCACGGTCAACATCGGGCGAAGAGACCTGGCCGGGTCCGACATCCTGCGACTGGAGGGCGTACTGAACCTGACCACCAACTACATCCTGACCCAGATGGCCGAGAAGGGCAAGCCTTACGCGGAGGCCCTGGCGGATACCCAGGCGGCGGGCCACGCCGAGGCCGATCCCAACCTGGATGTGGCGGGCTGGGACGCGGCTAACAAGCTGGTTATCCTGGCCCAGAGCGTGCTCGGCCAAGCGGCCAGCCTGGATGATGTAGAGGTTGAAGGCATAACCGGCATCGGGCCTGAGGAACTGAAGCAGGCCGCAGTCAGTGGCAAGGTCATCAAGCTGATAGCCAGGGCAGAGAGGGAGGAGGACGGCGGCTATCGCCTGAGCGTGCGGCCCACCCTGCTGGCCCCATCCCATCCCCTGGCCCGCCTCACAGCCCACCAGATGGGCATCGTCTACCACACCGACATCAACGGCACCATCACGGCCGTGATAGACGAAGCGGACCCCATGCCCACGGCAGCGGCCATGCTCCGGGACCTGATCAACATTTATGAGTAACGAGTCAATGGGTAACGAGATGGCGAGGAACGCGACAATCAGCCAGGGAATATCCTGTCTAGCACCTCCGGGGCATATCGTCTGACCATGTCCTGGGTGATGCGGGCCTTCGCGTGGACCCTGCGCCAGGGGAAGTCCGAGTCCTTGACCTCGGCCCGCGCTTCGTTGGAAAGCCACCTGATGGCCTTCGCCGCCGAGAAGGCTCGCGTCGAGGGTGTCATCGTTGACATGGATGCCTATCGTCGGCAGGTCGAGGGCGTGGCCTGATCTGACCCCTTGTGCGAAAAACGAAGGCCACGAAAAGCGCGACACGCTTTTCGTGGCCTTTCGCGTGAAAAGTAGATTGCCCGGTCGAGATCACTGGATGCCTACTCTTACCGCAGGCCGTGATGTCCACGATGTTAATGACGCAGTCGTTGTGGCTCTCTGGTAGTTTGCATGGTTGCTTTGCCAAGTGGTCAATTCTTTGCCACGAATGACACGAATTTTCACCAATTTTCATTTTTCGTGTTAATTCGTGCAATTCGTGGCGAATTTCTCAGCTTGACCCTGCGAAATCCCAAAGAGCCGTCGTTGTTAATGTCGTAGGGGCAACCATAGCACTTGTCCCCACATTCGCAAGGCCGCTCACTTGCCGTCTGCGTGATGTCGGCAACGCTGACCGAACCGCTGCCAGTCAGAGCGACGAGGCATAGCAAGAGGACGAGAGAAAAGAGATTGCGGAGCCTTTTCATGAAATCATCTCGCATGACAAGACTGAACAGAAGCGCACGTTTTGGACGCATAGGGTTCAAAAAACCTGCTTTCTCAATGTATTCAGACTCCAGCTACACAGGTATGCTGGTGTTAGCCAGCACGTAAGCCAGTCCTAGCGCCAGGGCGTTGGTGGAGACGTGCATCAAAATGGCGGGCCAGATGGAGTCGCTGCGATGGTAGAGATAGGCGAAGATGCAGCCCAGGATGAAAACGGGGATCATGGCGGTCGGCGTTACGTGGATCACGGCAAACAGAGCGGAACTGATGACGGCCGCCTTCTTCCAGTCGTACCGCTGGCGCAAGCCGGCGAAGACAAATCCTCTGAAGAACACTTCCTCTGCTACCGGCGCAATGATCACTCCCCCTGCCAAAAGCCACCAGGGGGAAGATAGCTCGGCGAAAACGGGGACCAAATCAGCTTGCGCCTGCAAGCCGAACAGGGCGAGGAAGAGACCATAGAAGAGGTTAAAGATAGAGGAGAGAATCATCAGGCCACATCCCAGGCCGACCATCCTTCCCCTGAAACTTCGCAGGCCCAAAGCCTTCCACCCCACTTTGTATTTCCGCACCGTGAACCACCACACCGGCGCCAACAGCAATAGTTCCGCCAAGCTGACCATCAATCCCACATCCACGTCTAGCGAAAGGAGGCTAACCACGACCGAGGCCGCAACAGAAATGACCAGCCACAGGACCAGGACAGCCAGCCCCAGCCAGACATCGCGGGTGGTCCAGGGAACGGAGTGAGGTTGAGGCCGCTTCAGCTTCCAAGGTTGATCGATTTGCACAGGGTTCTCCTTCAGAGCCGCGGATGGGCAGAAAGGCGCGGATCAGTAGCGAACCCAATCCGCGTTTTTCCGCCAATCCGTGGCTTTAATCTTCATAACCTCCGGCAGATGCCCGCTTGCTCATCGAACTTCCTCCACGCCCTCCGGTAGAGCCAGGATGGAAGCCCCTTTATTCTGGTGGCGGACACCCTTCCCGTCCATTCCTCCGTCGCACTGGAGGTCCGCTCGAAACAGCTTGCGGTGAACCCGGCCAGCGGTTCAGCCCGCCCCTCGTTGGGCGAATTGCGATATCTTTCATACATTCCGGTAGCCTGGGCCAGGAACTCGGCTTCCAGCGAGTCTCGATCCTGTCGGTAGAGCGGGATGCGAGTGGCGTAGTCCTTCAAGACGGCCCGGTGCAACTGTTCGTGGTTCCACCAGAGGGAGGCGGGGTCGTAGGTATCGGTCGGCTCTGGGCCGAGGACTTCGGCGAGCGTCGCTCCGCTTAAAGTCGAGCCGTCGGGTAAGCCCGCTTCGAGGTAGACGGGTTTGAAGATGCTTGTGCAGGGGGCTGAGGTTCCGGTGAGCCAGTGGGTCTGCAGGTCGGGCGCCAGGTGGGAGACGAGGGATCCTGTGGTTCCGCTGAGGCGGATCGGTCCCCAGGAGGCGTGACAGCAGACGGTGAGGTTGGCGACTCCATCGGGCCGCCAGGAGGGGTTGGCCGCCGATCGAGAACCGTGGTCACGCAGCGCCTCCATCATCGTCTCGACGGTGATGTGCCCCTTCTTGGCCTCCAGAAGCTCCGTTGTTCGGCGCTGGCGGGCTGCGCTGGAGCTGAAGCGGGTGTAGAGGAAATCGGAGAAGCAGCGAGCGAAGTGGAAGTCCTCGCGAGACTTGCACCATCCGCGCTCAATGGCATACTCAACCAGACCTGGGGAGGCCATGTCCCACTCCTTGCCGATGGTCAATCCATTGGAGATGGCGCGGACATCTCGCACCCTTTCGGCGACCCAGAACTTGGCCACCGTCTCCAGCACCCAGGCCTCGGTGGGGTCGGCGATGATGAAGGAGTTGTGGTAATACTCCTCTTTCGGTCGGCCGCAATTGCCGGACTGCCCGTATGTCTCCAGCAGTTCGATGATCAGCTCCAGGGCCTTGCGAGCGGTATCGGCCCTCTCCAAAGCCAGGCGGATGAAATCCATCCCGATGAGGCCAGGCTCTTTCCCAGCGGGAACTTTGGAAAAGACAGCCTCGTTCCCGATGGTCACACCGCACTCGTTGGCTCCCATCTCACAGCCCCAGATCCAGAAAGGCTTGGAGAGAAGCACCTCGTGGGTCTCCCGCACCTGGGGTATCTCGATGTAGGTGCATTTGACCAGCGTCCCGGCCTCGTGCCTGGCCCGGGGGATGTGTACCAGCGCTTGGGCTTCGTTTGGCTGGCGATCGCTGTTCTTGGCCAGAATGACCGTGCCATCAGCCGTGGCATCCCCCAGGGCAACCATAGTGTCGCACATTCTTTCCCTCCTACTACTAATCCAAGTGGTGATCAGACGCCCAACACGGTTGCCAGCACATAGCCCACCGTCAGCAGCGCATCGATGGCCAGCATGGCCATCACGTTAGCTCCCAGGGCAGGGATGAGCTGCGGGATGTCGTCGTAGTGCTGCAGCGCGCCCTGGATGGCTTTCCTCGCCAGCGGTATCGTCAGGAGAGTGACCAGCACCGGCCAGGGCATGAGGCTGAAAACCACTCCCAGCACGATGCTCAAGTAGGTGCACACCATCAAGATTGTGTACAACCAGGCCGCCCTTTTCCTCCCCAGAGCCATCACCAGGTTGCGCCTCCCGACCTTCATATCCGCCTCTACGTCTGGGAGCTCGTTGATGAGCAGGAGGTTGGCAGTGAGGAACCCAGGCGCCAGCGAGGCGACGATCACCTCCCAGGTGTATTGCCCCGTCTGCACGAAGTAGGCCCCCAGCACCACCAGCGAGCCCAGCCCCAAACCGGCCGCCACTTCACCGATCCGCCATCGCGAGAGATACGGCGTGTAAAAGTAACTGAACAGTCCCCCCAGCAAGATCACCGGCAGCAGGCCCCAGCCCTGGACGATGACGAAATAGACTCCGATCACCGCGTCTATGAAGAGGCAGGCCATTCCCAGCAGGTAGGCCCTCCGTGGCTCGATCAGGCCAGTGGTCAACATGCCGCTCCCACCGCTGAAGGGCGTCTTCTGCGTTTCAAAATCCAGCCCGCTCTTGTAGTCAAAGTACTCGTTGAACACGTTGACGCCTACGTGCGCCAGGATCGCTCCCACCCAGGCCAGCAAGAAATAACCTAAGTTGAAGCTCCCATCGTGCCAGGCAATGGCCGTTCCGATGGGCGCCAGCACCACGCTCAGCGCCAGAAACGGCCCTCTGATCTCCAGGAACCAGGTCTTGAGGGAGCCTGGCGCAAGATCCATGGGTGTTGGTTGTTCGCTCATTTAGTCCTCCTGTTTTTGATGTTATTGCCCTCACCCGGGCCAGGTTGTCAATCCGCATCAGGCGGCACGGGGCGACGGCTCCGCTTGGTCTTGCCGCGGCGGCGCTTCCCCTCTAGCCGCCGTTTCCGCGCCGCTCGCGAGGGGCGGGTGGGGCGCCGACTTTTGGGAACGTGCAGCGCGTCACGCATCAGCTCTCGAAAGCGTTCCACCGCCTCTTCCCGGTTGCGGAGCTGGCTGCGGGTCTCCTGAGAGACCAGGTGCAGGACGCCCTCTTTGTCAATGCGCGACTTCAGCTTGCTGAGCACCCGCTGCCGCTGCGTCTCGTCAAGGCTGGGTGAGTTGGCCACGTCGAACAGCAGCTCCACCTGGGTAGCGGAGCGGTTGACGTGCTGCCCGCCAGGCCCGCTACTGCGGGCGAACCGGAAGTGCAGTTCGGACATGGGGATGGATACGGTGTCTGTGATGTGGACAGAGCTCTCGTTCATTAGTGATAAAACTCCTGGAATCACGGAAGCACGGAGACCATGAAAACACGGAAACGCCCCCTCAGTGACCTCCGTCTTTCCGCGTTTCCGTGACACAGCCTGATACTGGACTTTTGACAAAATCGCGACGGCAGCCAGAAACCCGTTTTCTCGTAGCAGAATGCCGTCCATGCCCGTTTGAAACAAGCCGATTCAGGCAGATTTCGGTGGCGAAGTTATCAGAAAACGGGTTTCTTTGGCTTTGTCCAAAGTCCCACTGATACGAGGTACAGGAGTTACGCGGTAGATAGCGAGCCCGTCGGTTGAGTAGCAGCGATGCTTGCATCGTGCGTATCGAAACCAGGGCGAGCGGAGATTGCAAGACCCATTCTTAGCTTCGATACGTCGCGGAGTTTATCCTGAGCTCGTCGAAGGGAAGTGAAGGACTCCTACTCAGCCGGCGAACTGCGTAACTCCTGGAGGTAGTATAATACAAAAACCCTCCCACGTCAACCAGACTTGCACAATTTCCAAGGTAAGTGTATAATTTTCTCCGTCGTTGGCAAGCGACTTTTTAATTGAGTTTCCGGAGGTACAAGCGATATGATTCACTACCGTACACTTTTGGGGACGCCCCCCTATTCCACTGCATGGAGTCTCACAGGGATAGGCATTCCTTCGTTCAAGAGGAGTAGTATCATCATACCACAAAATCAGCCGTTTGAAAAAGTGTACGGTAGTGAATCACAGAACTGAAGTCTTGATATAAGGCTCTAGCGCCTGTCCCCGGCCGCGGTCTAGGCGGCCCGAGGACGGGCCTTGGAGCCTATATCATGATTTCAGCCACGGAAAGGAGCGTGAATAATGCTGACTGAGAACCTGCCTCGCGTACCCATCGCCCACCTGCCCACCCCCTTGGAGGAGATGCCTCGTCTGAGCGAAGTCCTGGGCGGGCCGCGCCTCTTCGTCAAGCGCGACGATCAGACCGGCCTGGCAACCGGCGGCAATAAGGTTCGCAAGCTGGAGTTCCTGGTGGCCGATGCTCTGGAGAAGGGCGCTGATACCATCATCACCGCTGGCGCGGCCCAGTCCAATCATGCCCGCCAGACGGCCGCGGCCGCCGCCAAGTTTGGCCTGCGTTGCTGCCTGGTTCTGAGTGGACAGAGCCCCGACCGCTGGAACGGCAACTTACTCCTGGGCAAGCTCTTGGGAGCCGACATTCGCTGGGCCGGTGAGCGAGACCGCGCCCAGGTGATGGAGGAAGCGGCCGAGGAAATGGCTCGCCTGGGCCATTGTCCATACATCGTCCCCATTGGCGGCTCCAACCTCGTAGGCGCGGCGGGCTACGTGGCGGCCATGGAAGAATTGGTGGGACAACTGGCGGAGCGAAGCCTCCAGATTAGTCGCGTGGTCTTTCCCACAGGTTCTGGCGGTACCCACGCAGGCATGATGGTGGGGGCCAAGGCTCTGGGATTTGCTGGCCACGTCGAGGGCATCAGCATCAGCAGAACCAAAGACGCGCTGAAACCCAGGCTGGAGGAATTGGTCGCTGATACAGCAGCGTTCCTGGGGGTTGATCCTTCTTTCGCCAACGAGGACTTCATCATCCACGATGACTATCTCGGAGAGGGCTACGCTAAGATAGGCCCGCCAGAGCGAGAGGCCATTCGACTGGCGGCCCGCACCGAGGGCTTGCTAGTGGATCCCGTCTACACCGGCCGGGCCATGGCCGGCCTGATAGACCTGATCAGGAGAGGTGTTTTTGGGCCAGATGAGACCGTCCTTTTCTGGCACACCGGGGGCACGCCGGCTCTTTTTGCCTACGCCGATGAATTGGAAGTTGGAAGTTGTTCCAACCTCTAACCTCCAATCTCCCCACAAGAATCATACAATACCTACAAGGAGAAGAGAAAATGCGAAAATTGCTAGGCAAGATCCTGAAGATTATTGGCGTTCTCATCCTGCTGGTCGTGATCGTGGCGGCTGGCGGGGGCTACTTTGTGACCAGGCGTAACTTTCCGGCCATTAAGGGCGACATCAAGGTGGCGGGGCTCGAATCCCAGGTAGAGGTGTACCGGGACAGTTGGGGCGTCCCCCACATCTACGCCTCCAACCCCCACGACCTATTCTTCGCCCAGGGCTACGTCCACGCCCAGGACCGCTTCTGGCAGATGGAGTTCTGGCGGCGGCAAGGCTCCGGGCGGCTGTCGGAGATACTGGGAGAGTCTGCCGTCGGAAACGACCGCTTCATTCGCACCCTCGGCTGGCATCGCACTGCCGCTCAGGAACTGGAGCTACTGGATGGAGAGTTGCTGGCGGTGCTGGAGGCCTACGCCGATGGAGTCAATGCCTACATTTCCACCCACCGGGGTCGCCTGGGGTTGGAATTCACGATTCTTGGCCTCACCGGCGTCAAGTTTGAACCCGAGCCCTGGACGCCTCTCAACACCATCACCTGGGCGAAGGTGATGGCCTGGGGACTGAGCGGCAACATGGACGCCGAGCTATTGCGCGCCAACATCGCCGCCCGGCTGGGAACCTCCGCCGTTAGCGCATTGGTGCGCCCCTATCCGGACGACTACCCAGTCATCGTCCCCCACCCGCTGACGGAGGCATCGCTGGAGGCAATTCCAGAGGCCGCCTTCGATTTCCATCCCTTGGGGAAAGGGGAAGGCATCGGCAGCAATAGTTGGGTTGTCGCTGGGAGCCGCACCGAGACAGGGGAGCCTCTTCTGGCCAACGACCCTCACCTGAGCATCCAGATGCCCTCCATTTGGTACGAGATCGGCCTTCACTGTGAGCCCGTCGGGCCAGATTGTCCTTATAATGTGGTCGGGACCTCCTTCGCCAGTACCCCCGGCGTCGTCATCGGCCACAATGATCGCATAGCCTGGGGAGTCACCAACTTGGGGCCGGACGTGCAAGACCTATTCATTGAGAAGGTCAACCCCGAGAATCCCAACCAGTACGAGTTCCAGGGGCGGTGGCTGGACATGGAGGTCATCCGCGAGGAAATCAGCGTCTCTGGCGAGGACGAACCGGTGGTGGTGAACGTCCGCATTACGCGCCACGGCCCCATCATCAACGACGTGGCCGGCGGCACGGAAGAGGACTGGGACTTTGGCTGGCAACCGCTGGCCTTCTCCTGGACCGCGCTCCAGCCCGGCTCGCTGTTGCGCAGCATCCTCCTCCTGGATCAGGCCACCAACTGGGATGAGTTTCGAGAGGCCCTGAGCTACTGGGACGTGCCAAGCCAAAATGTCGTCTACGCCGACGTGGAGGGGAACATCGGCTACCAGTCCCCCGGCCGCATCCCCATCCGCGCCGCTGGCGACGGATCAATGCCGGTGCCCGGCTGGACTGGTGAATACGAGTGGGTGGACTACATCCCCTTCGACGAGCTGCCCCGCGCCTTCAATCCGGAGGAGGGGTACATCGTCACTGCCAACCACGCCGTGGTCAAGCCGGACTTCCCCCACTTTCTCACGAATGACTGGGCCCCCGGCTTCCGGGCGCGGCGGATCGTGGAGTTGATCGAGGCCGACGCTTCTCTGTCTGTGGCCGATATGCAGGCCATCCAAGGAAACAACAGCCCCATCTATGCTCAGGACATCTTGCCCTACGTACAGGCTCTCTCTGACGACGCCCCCCGCCTGGCAGAGGCGCTGAATCTGCTGCGGGACTGGGATGGGCGGGCTGTGCGAGATAGCGCCGGAGCGGCTCTCTTCGAGGCCTTCCGCCTGCACCTGATAGACCTGACCTTCGGCGACGAACTGGGGGAGCAGCTCTTGCCTCGAGCCCGAAGCTCGGTCGGTGTCGCACTGCTGGACTACCTGGTCGACGAGACCGCCCCCTGGTTCGACGATATCACCACGCCGCAACTGGAAACGCGGGACGAGATCCTGCTGCAAGCGCTGGAGGATGCAGTGGAGGAACTGACCGAGTCGCTGGGTGGGAACATGTCCCGCTGGCGTTGGGGTGACCTCCACACCGCTACTTTTGAGAACCAGAGCCTGGGGCAATCTGGCATCGGCCTCGTCGAGGCCCTGTTCAATCGCGGGCCAGTCCCGGTGGACGGCAGCATCGCCACGGTAAACAATACCAGCTACAGCCCAAACCGTCCCTATGGCGTGGCGACTGTCCCCTCCTACCGCCAGATCGTAGACCTGGAGGACTTCACCCGCTCGCTCTCGATGCACACCACCGGCCAATCTGGCCATCCGTACCACCGCCACTACGGCGACATGATTGACTCCTGGCGGAACATCGAGTATCATCCCATGCTGTGGGAACGAGCCAATGTGCATGCGGATGCGGAGAATGTGCTGGTGCTAGAGCCGTAGTGAGTCGTCGAAGTTAGCGACGAGTTGACCCTGCGCGGCTGTAGCCTCGACCGACAGCGGTTTCCGCCCAGATTGCATCTGACCGTGACCCACGCCCACGCCAAAGTTACCGACCAGTTTCTCGACGATCTAGAGCAGGCAGTGGCCAAAGTCAAAATGATCACAACTCTGGTAGTCACCATTGTCTTTTTCGCCGCCTTTGTGCAGACCCTGTCAGGCTTTGGGTTCGCCTTGATAGTCATGCCCCTCATAACCATCGTGATGGGCCTTCAGACGGCCGCGCCTCTAGTTGCGCTTATGGGCTTTACCCTGTACACCATCAATATCATTCGCTACCATCGAGCGGTCAACATCTACGAAGTGCTGCGTTTGGGTACTGCTTCCGCGCTGGGGATACCGGTCGGCCTCTGGGTGCTTGCCAATGTGGAAGAGTCTGTTATCAAGTCGCTACTGGGATTGATCCTGATCGCTTACGCGGTTTATGCACTGGTGCATCCGGTTATGCCACGTCTGCGTTCCCGATGGTGGGTCTACCTCGCCGGCTTCGCCGCTGGCTGCCTGGGCGGCGCCTACAATACGTCGGGGCCGCCAGTGGTCGTCTACGGCTCGCTCCGACAGTGGCCTAAAGATGAGTTTCGTGCCGTATTGCAGACCTTCTTTTCCCTCAACGCCATGCTGGTCGTCTTGTCGCACGCCATTGCTCACCGCCTGACGACGGACGTGCTAACGTTTTACTCCTACGCCGTGCCGGCATTCTTGTTGGGCATCCTGGCTGGCTCCCGCGTTGACCGCAGAGTGAACAAGGACCGCTTCCGCACCATCGTTACGGTGATGATCCTGGTGTTGGGGTTGTCGCTCGTGCTTGGTTTAGGGCGGAGTTGATGGGGTATGAGAACAATCGAAGGCTATGCCCCTCACTCAGACAGTGGGAGCGAGGTAGGAGCGACCCGACAGACAGGGTGGACAAGACGCTATCTCCGATGCAGGCTGTTTCAGAACGATACGCTTTCCAATCGGGATAGGGGGACGGGCTAAGCCCGCCCCCCTCCCACACCACCGGACATGC
>CAYWWC010000131.1:0-11158 GCA_964461615.1 uncultured Anaerolineae bacterium | reverse complement strand
CCACCCCCCTCACACACCCCCCCCCCCCACCGACGGCCCCGCCCACCCCCGCCCCCCCTCCCCCCACGGCCGTGCCGCCGACAGCTACACACACCCCAGTCCCGCCGACAGCTACACCCACTCAAATCCCATCTCCGACACCCCTGCCCAATCCTCAGGCAAGGGGTCTTTCCGCGATGGCCTATGACAGCGAGTCAGACCGGGTTGTTCTATTCGGGGGCGAGCTAAAACGAGTATGGGGGCCTGCCGGCAGTGACACCTGGTCGTATGACCCTACGACCAATCGGTGGACGCAGATGAACCCTTCAATAGGACCCAGAAGCAGCGCCGGACACGATATGGTGTACGATGCCGAGTCGGACCGGATTATTTTGTTCGGGGGCGCCGACGAGAACTTCGAAGGCGAAAGAACTACCTGGGCGTATGATTTCAATACTGATACGTGGACCGAACAAGCACCCGGCCCTCCAGCCCGGCACGGGCTGCGCATGGCTTACGATACAGAGTCGGACAGGGTCATTCTCTTCGGCGGCAGATCCGCGCAGCAGGGAGCTAATTTGTTCAACGATACTTGGGCTTACGACTTCAATACGGATTCCTGGACGGATATGAAGCCCAGTAGCAGTCCATCACGCCGAACACACCACTATATGACCTACGATGCCGAATCGGATAGGGTGATCGTGTGGTCAGGATCCGGCACCCATTGTGTTATCGTATGGGCGTATGATTTCAATACTAACACCTGGACGGACGATGAAACTATCAAAGGCCCGCCGTATGGTGCCATGGGTTGGCTGGCGTACGATTCTGAGTCGGATCGGAGCATCCTTTTCGGAGGCGGTTGGGGCGATGGCAGCAAGTACGCTACTGACGCTACTTTGGCTTATGACTACAACACCAATAAGTGGACAGAAATGAAGCCCAGTGAGGTTCCCGGCAGGTTAGCCCGTCACGCCATGGTTTACAATGCCACTTCGGATCTAGTGGTTTTGTTTGGCGGCAGAGTTGGTTCTGGCAGCACCTACACAGCGGAGACATGGACCTATGATCTCAACTCCGACACTTGGACGAATGTGACGTTGGGCCAAGAGTAAAACTGTGTGACGGCCACTCCTTCACTCGAATCCACTTCTTGCACCTCTCCCTCATGCCTCTACTTCTAGTATCTGACTTCGGCCTGTACCCCAACCCTTACACCGCAGCCGCTCAGAACCGCTGCCCAAGCCCAAGGAATGCGACGTGTTGCCAAACGAGCCGGAATCTGATATAACATGTTCAGTAGCCAAGATGTGCTCGTTCTGACCCGCCGAAACATACCTCTTCAAGGAGGTGCCGGTTATGTTAGTCTTCCTGTTTACCGATATCGAAGGCTCCGCCCGGCTCTGGGAGGAAGCTCTGAGACTGTCATGAGGGTAAGGGCCACTTGTGCGATTCGTGAAGGTGGCTCTTGCTCTTTCCAAGAAGGCTGGAGTCCGATATGCTTCAAGCGGCCGATTGACTCTATCGAATGCGTCTGGTATAATCTATGTGCCAGACACAATTCGTTTGCATCACCAACCCGTCCAGGCAGTGCCAAGTGTGCTTCGTCCTGAAGCAGATGGGAACAGTGGAGATGACCGAGCGTGAACAACTGGAACAAGCGATAGCGGCGTTGGAGGCCCAGCGCGCCATCCTGGGCGATGCGGTAGTTGACGCTGCCCTGGGCTCGATGCGGCAACAACTGGCCGAGCTGGAGCTGGCTGAACGCGAGCCTGCTCCAGCATTAGAAGGCGAACGCAAACTCGTCACCATCATGTTCGCCGATATCTCAGGCTTCACTGCCCTGGCCGAGACCATGGATCCCGAAGCGGTGCGGGACCTGATAAACGCCTGCTTTGACCATCTGGTGCCCGTGATCGAGAAATATGAAGGCACGGTGGATAAGTTCGTTGGGGATGCCATCGTAGCCCTATTCGGAGCGCCGGTGGCGCACGAGAACGATCCTGAGCGGGCATTGCGCACGGCGTTGGAGATGAAGAGCGATCTGGCGGCGTTTAATGCCAGTCGCCACACAGATCTGGGGTTGCACTTTGGCATCAACACCGGATCGGTTATCGCTGGTGGCATTGGGTCGGAGGGGCGGCAAGAGTACTCGGTGATGGGGGATGCGGTGAACGTGGCATCGCGGTTGGAGGAGGTCTCGGAGCGGGGGGCGATCCTGGTTGGGCCAGATACCTACCGCCTGACCGCGCCACTGTTCGAGTTCGAGGCCTTGGAGCCCATCCAGGTGAAGGGTAAAGCCAAGCCCGTTCCCATCTACCGCGTGCTGGCTCCCAAGGCCGTTTCTGGCAAGGTACGGGGCATCGTCGGCCTGGAATCACCGCTGGTGGGGCGCCAGGCTGAGTTCCGTGCACTGCAAGAGGCCGTGGAGCGCCTTCGGGCCGGAGTGGGTGGCATCGTGACGATCGTGGGGGAGGCAGGCATTGGCAAATCACGCCTGGTGGCGGAGGCAAGATCTCAGGTGACCGGTAGGGACGCGGTCACCGCGTCCCTACAGTGGGTGGAGGGCCGCTGCCTGTCCTATGGCACCTCCATTGCCTATCTCCTGTGGTTGGACGCGCTGCGTGACGTGCTAGGCGTGTTGGTGGAGGACTCGCCTGTCGCGGTGCGCGACACACTGCGACAATGGGTGCAGGCACTGTGCCCAGACCACTTGGACGATGTCTACCCCTACATGGGCCGGGTGATGTCACTGCCTCTGGAAGAGGAATACCAAGCCGCTGTGCAAAACCTGGAAGGCGAGGCGCTGAAGATGGGCGGCACCCGAGCGGTGGAGACGCTCATTGAATGTGCCGCCCACGACCGCCCACTGATAATCGTCTGCGAGGACCTGCACTGGGCCGATCCCACCTCGTTGGAGTTGTTGGAGCAACTGCTGGCCCTGACTGATCGCGCTCCACTGCTGTTTGTCTGCGTCTTCCGCCCGGAGACAGAACACGGCTCCTGGCGCATCAAGGAGATTGCCGGCCGGCGCTATCGCCACCGCCACACCGACTTGTGGCTCGATCGCCTTTCGGCCGGTGAGAGTGAGACACTGGTGGACAACCTGCTGCACAAGGAGGGTATTCCCCAGAAGCTGAAGTGGCGCATCTTGAGCCACGCCGAGGGCAATCCCTTCTACGTGGAGGAAATCATTCGCTCGCTGGTTGACAGCGGGGCCATCGTGCAGGACGAGGGTGCTGGATGCTGGCAGGCGACTCGAGCCGTGGCCGAGATCCCCATCCCAGATACCTTGCACGGGGTGGTCGTGGCCCGCATTGATCGGTTGCCAGAGGAGGCCAAGCGGGTTTTGCAGATGGCTGCCGTCATCGGGCGAATCTTTCTCTATCGGGTGCTGGTGGCCATCGCTGAGGTAGGGAGAGCACTCGATGTCCATCTGCTAACCTTGCAGCGAGAGGGGATGATTCGGGAGCGGGCGCGGGTGCCGGAGTTGGAGTACATCTTCAAGCATGAGCTGACTCGGGATGCGGCCTATAACAGTCTGTTGAAGAAGGAGCGGCGCGTCTACCACCGGCAGGTAGCCGAGGCATTAGAGCGGTTGTTCATCGAGCCGGTCGAGGAGCAAGTGGGGCTATTGGCCCGCCACTGGCTGCTGGCCGCGGAGGGGGAGCAGGCGATACCGTATCTCCTCAAGGCGGGCGATCAGGCCCGGGCGCTCTACGCCCACGCCGAGGCGGAGTGGTTCTACCAGCAGGCGGTGAGGATTCTGCGGGAGCAAGGCCAGGATGCACTGGCTGCTAGAACCTTGATGAAGCTGGGCCTGGTGTACACGGCGGCCTTCGAGCCGGAGAAGGCGCGGGAGGCATACGGTGAGGCTTTCACCCTCTGGGAGCCCCTACGAGAGTCCGCGGATCTACCGGAGTTGCGAGCTCCCAGCGCCATCCTGCGCTTGGCCGTGGAGGAGCCCCTTACGCTGGATCCGGGGATGATGGGCGACGACGTTTCTACGTTCATGGCAGCACAACTCTTCGAGGGATTGGTGGAGGTAGATCCGGATTACAACGTGTTGCCGGCGGTGGCCGCCCGCTGGGAGGTGGCCGACGGGGGCACGCGGTATGTCTTCCACCTGCGGGAAGGGCTCCATTGGAACGATGGGACGCCGCTGACGGCGGTTGACTTTGAGTACGCCTGGAAGCGGAACCTGGACCCGGCGATACGTTCTCCGGTGGCCCATCTGCTCTATGTTATCAAGAACGCCCGGGCCTTCGGGGAGGGAGAGATCAACGACCGCGAGAAGGTGGGAGTGATCGCTCTGGGCGATCTGACCCTGGAGGTACGTCTGGAGGAGCCTACGGCCTACCTCCCCCACTTGTTGGCCCATGCCATCGCCTACCCGCTGCCCCGGTGGGCGCTGGAGGGCCATGGCCAGGTCTGGACGGAGCCCGAGAACCTCGTCAGCAACGGGGCCTACCAGTTGGCAGAGTGGCAACGCGGGGAGAGGTTGGTCCTCGGCAGGAACCCGTTCTACCATGGCCGGTTTCCTGGCAACGCCGAACGGGTAGAATGCTTGGTCTTCACCGAGTTCGGGCCGGTGTTGGAGGCCTACGCCGCCGACGCCACGGACGCAGTGAGCATGATCAACGCTGACGCAGGCACGATTGCGCGAGCGCGAGAGGCCCATGGGCTTGAGGTCGTTTTCATACCCCAGCCGTCGACATACCACCTGGTATTTTGTGCCGACCGGCCGCCCTTCGATGATGTGCGAGTGCGCCGGGCTTTCGTCCACGCTGTCGATCGCGAGGCCCTGGCGACGGAGGCCTGGCAGGGTCAGTATCTGCCGGGCACAGGAGGTTTTGTGCCGCCAGCCATGCCCGGGCACTCGGCCGGTATAGGACTGGTCTACGATCCCGAGCGGGCGCGTGGCCTGCTGGTCCAGGCAGGCTATCCCGGAGCACAGGGCTTCCCCAGGGTCACCTTGCTTCACGCCGGCGGCTCGGCAGGCGAGCCGCCGGCGGGCCCTTTTCTTCGGAATGCATGGCGTAAGAACCTGGGCCTGAGCCTGGATGCCCAGAGCGTGGAGTGGGAAGCGTTCATTGAACGGCGCGATCGTGACCCCGCTCATCTGGCCCTGTGGGGCTGGAGTGCGGACTATCCGGATCCCGACAATATGCTGCGCGTACTCTTCCACAGCACGGAGGGGTTCAACACTCCTCACTGGCATAGCGCTCGCTTTGATGGACTGGTGGAGGAAGCGGTGCGCGTCGCCGACCAAACCAGGCGGATGGAGCTGTACCACGAAGCGGATCGGATTCTGGTGGCTGAGGAGGCTGTGATCATGCCGCTCGGCTACGCACGGGGACGCATCCTGGTGAAGCCGTGGGTGACTATACCCCGGGTCCCCCCGGCCCTGATGCATCTCAAGGACATCGTCCTGCAGCGCGAGAAGCGGTGACGAGCAAGAGAAATATCTGTCAGCGGGGTCATCATAAGACAAGGAGGTAAAAGGAAATGGGAGCAACGAGTACTGGGAATGAGCGAGTGCGGGCCTGGGTGTTGTTGCAGGCCGAGTCGGCGGAGGGGGTGGCGCAGGCGCTCTATAAGGACCTGGGTCACGAAGGGGGCGACGAGTTTGTGGTGGTTCGGGCCGACATTGTCGCCGGACCAAGCGAGTTTGCCTACAACGTCATTATCCCCGTGGATGCGGAGAATGAGGACGTGCTGCGTGGCGTCGTTGATCGGATCCGGGAGGTGAGTAGGGTCAACCCTGTGATCGTAACGGTGGACCAGCACGTTCCCTACCCTCCCCACAACGCCCACGGCTACATAACTGAGTACGAGGCTGGGGTCGGCAAAGAAGAAGAACCACCCATCCCAGCCGGCCGACAGGGGGCGAGCCCTGGGTTCAATGCCTTTGGCTGAGCGTGCAGTCAACGAAGTAACGTGAGCCAGAGTCCAGAAGAGAAGCACAGTTGAATCTGGGGATGGTGCGCGGAACGGACCCGGCGAGACGGTACATTGAGGGCACCATCCCCAGCTCTCCCTTTCCTTATTGGAAGGGCGTCATCATCGGGCCGCATTGGTGCGATTTTACGAAACTGACCTTGGCTTTTCAGGCGGGGTCCGCCAAAGCCCCCGGAAGTTGTGGCCGAAGGAGAGTGAGAATGGATGAACCAACGATTCGTGCCCTGCGCAATGTTACCTTTCTCGCTTCTCTGTCCGATGATGATCTGCGTGACATCGCTGAGTTCATGAAAAAGAGAGCCTATCCTGCCGGTCATGCCATCGTCCAGGAGGGCATGTTGGGGGATACGTTCCACATCATCCAGAAGGGCGAGGTCGAGATCACCAAGCGATTCGAGGACGAGGAGGAGATGGTGTTGGCGGTTTGCAGTGATGGCGGTTTCTTCGGAGAGATGGCCCTGCTGGAAGACAGTCCCCGTTCAGCCACGGTGAGGACGCTGGAGCCGACCGCCACCCTGGAAATCTCTCGCCAGGGCTTCGCCTCTTTGCTCCAAAAGGCTCCTTTGCTGGCTCATGAGTTTATGAGGGAACTGAGCGCACGCCTGCGGGACACAGATGCCAAGATGATCGCTCACCTGCAGCGCAAGAATGAGCAATTGCGTCAGGCTTACCTGGACACCGTCACTGCCGTGGCCAATGCCATCGAAGCCAGAGACCCATATACCAGGGGGCACACGGGCCGGGTAACCGCTCTGGCCAGGGCCATCGCTCGCCAGATGGGCTGGAATGAGGAGCAGTTGTCCTCCCTGGAGATTGGCGGGTTGCTCCACGATGTGGGGAAGATCGGGGTGGCTGATGCCATCCTCCGCAAACCGGGCCCTCTATCGGCGGCTGAGTACGCGGAGATGAAAACACACCCTGAGGTGGGCAGGCGCATGCTTCAAGGCATCTCCTACCTGGAATCGGCCATCCCCGGTGTGCTGTGTCATCACGAACGCTACGATGGGCAGGGTTATCCCGATCAACTCTCCGGCCCGGAAATCCCCCTGACCGGGCGGATCATGGCCGTGGCCGATGCTTTCGATGCCATGACCAGTGATCGGCCTTATCGCCGGGCCATGAGCCCTCAGGCAGCCCTGGCCGAACTGGAGCGAGGAGCCGGAACGCAGTTCGATCCCGAAGTGGTGGCCGCTTTCGCTCGATCCTGGCAAGACGGTTTTCCAAAACCTGTCGGGTCCAGGGCGTTGTAGTTGTGGGGAGGCTGAGATGCAGTGTCCGAAGTGCAACACCGGAAACCGTGGAGGTGCCAAGTTCTGTCTGAAGTGTGGTGCATCTCTGGCGCTGGTTTGCGCCAAATGCGGGAGGGAGCTGCCCCCTGAGGCGATGTTTTGCGACGCTTGTGGCGCACAGGTCGGTGCGCCGCCTGCTGAGGCCGGGGAGGAGCCTGGCGCCCCTGTCCTCGACAGAGCCATCCAGCGTCTGGTGCCCAGGGAGTTCGCCGACCGCCTGCTGGCCACGCGGGGTCAGGTGGGCAAGGAACGGCGCATGGTGACCATCCTCTTCTCCGACGTCAAGGGCTCCACGGCTATGGCCGAAAAGTTGGACCCTGAGGACTGGGTGGAGATCATGGAGGGAGCCTTCGACGTGTTGATCGAGCCCATCTACCGCTACGAGGGCACGCTGGTCCGCCTGATGGGGGATGCCATCCTGGCCTTCTTCGGCGCGCCCATTGCCCACGAGGACGATCCCGAACGGGCCTGCCGGGCTGCGCTGGAGATCATCGAGGGGGCGCAGAGGTACGCCGCTCGTCTGGAAGAGGAGCGCGGCATCTCAGGCTTCAACGTACGGGTGGGGATCAACACGGGGTTGGTAGTGGTCGGCGAGGTAGGCTCCGACCTGCGGGTGGAGTACACGGCCATGGGGGACGCGGTGAACCTGGCGGCGCGGATGGAGAGCGCGGCTGAGGCGGGCACGATCCTGACCACCGAGGACACCCACAAGTTCATCGCTCCCTTGTTCGAGACCGAGGCTTTGGGGCAGAAACAGGTCAAAGGCAAGGCGGAGCCGGTTGCTGTGTACCGTGTCTTGGCTTCCAAGATGGCACCTGGCAAGCTGCGGGGTGTTGCTGGGCTGGAGTCGCCGCTGGTGGGTCGTGAGGTGGAATTCGCTGCGCTGCGAGAGGCTGTGGAGCGTCTTCGTGTTGGCGTGGGTGGCATCGTGACCATTGTGGGGGAGGCAGGGCTTGGCAAGTCGCGATTGGTGGCCGAGCTGCGCAACCAGGCTTCCGCAGACTTGCAGTGGGTGGAAGGTCGCTGTCTGTCCTACGGCGCCTCCATCGCCTATCTGCTGTGGCTGGATGTGCTGCGTGGGTTGCTGGGGGTGACGGCGGAAGATGCGCCGGTCGCCGTGCGCGATGCGCTGCGGGAACGGGTACAGGTGATTTGTCCGGAGCACTTCGACAACGTCTACCCCTACCTGGGCTGGCTCATGTCGCTGCCCCTGACAACTGAAGAGGAGACCCTGCTGCAAGGCCTGGAGGGCGAGAAACTCAAGGCCGGCACCTTCCGCGCGGTGGAGACGCTGATTGAATGTGCCGTCAGCGAACGTCCCCTCGTTCTCGTCTGCGAGGACCTGCACTGGGCTGATCCTACCTCGATAGAGCTGTTGGAGCAACTGCTGGCTCTGACCGACCGTGCTTCGCTGTTGATCTTATGCGTCTTTCGCCCGGAGAGGGAGCGCAGTTGTTGGCGCATCAAGGAGGCCGCCACGCGGCTCTATCCTCACCGCCATACCGACCTGTGGCTCGATCCCCTTTCTGCCAGTGAGAGCGAGGCATTGGTGGGCAATCTGCTGGAGGTTGAAGGATTGCCCCAGAAGCTGAAGTGGCGCATCCTGAGCCACGCTGAGGGGAATCCGTTCTACGTGGAGGAGGTCATCCGCTCGTTGATTGACAGCGGGGCCATCGTGCAGGACGAGGCCACTGGCCGCTGGCAGGCGACGCAGGACGTATCTAGCATCCCAATCCCCGACACCTTGCACGGAGTGCTGATGGCGCGCATTGATCGGTTGCAGGAGGAGGCGAAGCGGGTGCTGCAACTGGCGGCTGTCATCGGGCGAATCTTTCTCCACCGCGTGCTGTCGGCGATTGCACAGCAGGAGTTGGAGTTGGAGGGGCATCTCATCACCTTGCAGCGAGAGGAGATGATCCGCGAGAGGACTCGGCTGCCTGAGTTAGAGTACATCTTCAAGCACGAGCTGACCCGCGAAGCGGCCTACAACGGCTTGTTGAAGAAGGAGCGGCGCGTCTTTCACCGCCAGGTGGCCGAGACGCTGGAGAAGTTGCTCCCCGATCGGATCGAGGAGCAGGTAGAACTGCTGGCCCACCACTGGGAGCGGGCCGAGGAGCCAGAGAAGGCCATTAACTACCTGCGCCAGGCAGGGGACAGAGCCGTGCGGATGTCTGCCAACGAAGAAGCGATTGTGCACTTCACACGGACACTGGAGCTACTCAAAGCCTTGCCGGATACAACTGAGCGTGCCCGGCAAGAGCTTGAGCTGCAAAGCAGCTTGCTTCTCGCCTTGTCCGCCGTCAGGGGGTATGGAGCCCCAGAGTTAGTGACTCATGTCACCCGCGCGCTGGAACTGGGCAAGCAAGTGGGGGATGCGCCACAAATCCTCTTGCCGCTTATGGCTCTCGTGGCCCATCATGGCTACCGGGCGGAATACCGGAGAGATCACGCGTACTGGGAGGAACTCCTGGCCCTGGCTGAGCGTATCGGGGATCCGTTGTCCCGCACGCTGTCCCATTGGCTCGGATGGATCGCTCTATTCCTGGGCGAGCCGGCCCGAGCCCTGGATCACCAGGAGCAGGTGATTGACTTCTACGACCCACAGAAACATCGCTCGCTGATATTCAGCATGGGTGTGGATCCGGGAGCGATGTGCCTGGCCCGGACATCCAGTTCTTTATGGCTGCTTGGTTACCCGGATCAAGCATTGAAGCGAGGCCAAGAAGCGCTTGCCCTGGCTCGCAAGCTGGATCACCCCTACACCTTGGCGCTGACCCAGACAGTCGCTGGGATGGGTCTGCATGAGTTTCGCCGCGATGCACAGGCAATACAAGCGTCCGTAGAGGCGACGCTTCCCCTCACCGCCGAAAAGGGGTTTGAGTACGTCGAAGCCCGTGCGATTACCGCTCACGGCTGGGTGCTGGTTGAGCAAGGACGCGTTGAAGAGGGCATCGCAGAAATGCACCGAGGCTTTGACGCCGCGCAGGCGATTGGGCAGGCAATGTACACGTCGATGGACTTGGCCAAGATTGGAGCAGCATTCGGGAAGCTGGGACAGACCGACGAGGCACTGGCCGTATTCTCCCAGGCACTGGCGCAGGTGGAGAGAACCGATGAGCGCTACTACGAAGCAGAAATCCACCGGCTCAGAGGGGAATTGCTACTGATGCAGGCTGATGAGACGGAGGATGAAGCCCGCTTCCACCAGGCTGAGCGATGTTTCCAGCACGCCATCGAGGTTGCCCGTCGGCAGCAGGCCAAGTCGTGGGAATTGCGGGCGACGGTGAGCCTGTGCCGGCTGTGGCAGATGCAGGGCAGGCAAGAACAAGCCCGGGAGATGCTGTCTGAGATCTATGGCTGGTTCACCGAAGGGTTTGACACAGTAGATTTGGTGGAGGCTAAGGAGCTATTGGAGGAGCTGTCGAGCTCGGACGCCCGTTGACTTGGCTCATACTAGCGACTGGTCATAGATACATCGGGGAGGAGGTGGTGCAATGCAACTTGTGGGCTAACTTGATGTTGGGGGAAAGGGTTAGCTCTTTCTGGAACTAAACCCCGCAGAAAATCATCAGAAACAGGAGGTTTACACAATGGCACGCACAATTCAACAGGTGTTTGATGCACACCAGAAGGCCTTTGAGGCTGGCGATCTCGAAAGGCTCATGGCAGACTATGCCGATGACGCCATTCTGCTGACAATGGATGGCGCTGCCGTCGGTAAGGAGGCCATTCAGGGCTTCTTTGAGAATGCCTTCAAGAGCTTCCCCGGTTTGAAAGTCTCATTTGACAAGACAGCAGTGGAAGACGACACCTTTCTGCTGCAATGGTCCGGCGATTCCGAGGTGGCCACCATACCGCAGGGCGTGGCCACGTTCATCATCCGGGACGGCTTGATCCAGCGCCAGACAGAGTGGTTTATGGTCGTT
>CAYWWC010000130.1:0-11293 GCA_964461615.1 uncultured Anaerolineae bacterium | reverse complement strand
TGGAGAGAAACCAGGTTTTTTGTCGTCTGAACCAAGCCAGTGATTGTTCTTTGGACGTACTGGAGCACCCCCAAATGCCTTGTCAAGTGAAAAACCTGGTTTCTGATAGCTATGTCCACTTAATCGGCATCGGCGGCATCGGCCTCTCGGCTATTGCCAAGGTGCTGCTGGAAGAGGGTCATCGTATTTCGGGCTCCGACTTGAAGCTGTCGCCCATCACCGATGCCCTGGCCGCTCAGGGGGCTACCATCCACCAGGGCCATCGAGCGGAGAACGTCGGCGATGCCGGATTGGTGATCGTCTCTTCGGCCATACCAGCGGACAATCCTGAGGCCGCAGCCGCCCGCGCAAGGGGCATCCCTGTCGTCAAGCGGGACTGGATGTTGGGGCGCATGATGGAAGGCCGCTTTGGCATCGCTGTGGCCGGCTCTCATGGCAAGACCACGATCACGGCCATGATCGCCCTCGTGCTAACCGAAGCTGGCCTTGACCCGACCTTCATCGTCGGCGGCATCATGGAAAACCTGGGCACGAACGCCAGAGCCGGTCGGGGAGAGCATTTCGTCGTCGAGGCCGATGAGTACGACCGCACCTTTTTGGGGCTTAAGCCCAGCATCGCCGTGGTTACCAACATTGAGATGGACCACCCCGACTGCTATCCTGAACTGGATGACCTGGTGGAGGTTTTTCGAGAGTTCCTGCGCCTTGTGCCTGTCGTTGGGTGCGTTATTGGGTGTGGGGATGAGGAGCGGGTGAGGGAGTTGCTGGAAGCTGGAAGCTGGAAGACTTCGGCGAGCTCAGTCGAGCCGCTGAAGGCTGGAAGAGCTGTGACTTATGGGTTGGGTGCGGGTGTGGATTGGAGGGCGGCAGATATCCGGTCTAATGAGTTGGGTGGCAGTAGCTTTGTGGCCCTGCACGAAGGGCAGCCTGTGGACGAGTTCGCACTGCGCATTCCTGGCCTGCACAACGTGCAGAATTCCCTGGCGGTGCTGGCCGTTGCCCACCGGCTGGGCTTGCACCTGACAGAAGTGGCAAAGACGCTGCGCAGCTTTCGCGGGGTGCAGAGGCGCTTCGAGGTGAAGGGCGAAGTGAATGGAATTGTCGTCATTGACGATTACGCCCACCATCCCACCCAGATACGAACTACCCTTCGGGCGGCGCGGGAACGCTATCCGAGGCGAACACTATGGGCCGTCTTCCAGCCCCACACCTACAGCCGCACCAAAGCCCTGCTGGGCGAATTCGCCGCCAGCTTCGCCGACGCCGACCACCTGGTCGTGACCGAGATATATGCCGCCCGCGAGTTCGACGACCTGGGGGTGAGCGCAGCCGACATCGTAGCCCGCATGAGACACCCCGACACTCGCTACATTCCAGGCCTGAACGAGGCTGCTGACTATATGTTCGCCCACCTGCAGCCCGGTGATGTGCTCCTCACTTTGGGAGCGGGGGATGGGTATAAGGTGGGGGAGGATGTTCTGGTCGGGTTGGAGGGAAAACATGAGCGTTAATAAGGTGGTTCTTCAGCAAAGTGTAGAGAGGTTGATGCCTTCTAGGAGTTTTGAGGAGAGCCTCACCAAGCTTCTCCTGGTGCAAGCTCGCCGCAATCTTCTGAAGTACCAGACGATGGATCGCTGCCTACAGAAGAAATACCAGAGTACCTTCGAGCAATTCAGGGCGGGGCGGTTAGGTTCTCCACACTGATCCCGACTTCCATGATGTGAGCGCAGAGGGCCAAAGGCTGGTAGCCCTTGAGGAATTCATGGATGAGGCGGAACAAGCTATTGACGAGTTGAGGTTATAGATATGGATGGACATCATTTGGACAAGATTGTGGCTGCTCTAGGTGATGGGATTCTAGCCAATGAACCAATGTCCCTCCACACCTCATTTCGCATCGGCGGTCCGGCGGATTTGTACGCTGTGGCCACCAGCGCCCAAGAACTGGCCGAGCTGGTCTCGCTGGCGCGAGAACACAACACACCTTACCTGATCCTCGGCCGGGGCACCAACATCCTGGTGGCCGACAAGGGCATTCGAGGCTTGGTGATACAGAATGAAGGCCAAGAGACATGTTTCGAGGACGGCTTCGCTGGGGCAGTTTTATACGCCGAGAGTGGGGCATTACTGGGAGACCTGGCCCGTGAGAGCGCGCGGCGGGGCCTGGGGGGGCTGGAGTGGGCGGTGGGCATCCCCGGCTCTGTCGGAGGGGCTATCGTGGGCAACGCCGGAGCCTATGACTGCTACATCGGCGATGTGGCGCGAAAGGCAACCGTGCTCGCACCCGACGGCATGGTGCGCGAGCTATCGGCCGCAGAGATGGGCTTTGGCTACAGGACGAGCAGGTTCAAGGGGCAGGCGGGCAAGGGCGAGCAAGAGGTCATACTTTCGGCGGAGTTCATGTTGCATCCGGAGCCTGCCCAAGTCCTCGCGGAGAAGATGGCTGGTTACGTACGGCGTCGAGAGGCAAGTCAGCCCAGGGAGCCCAGTGTGGGCAGCGTCTTCAAACGGACAAAGCAGTATCCGGCTGGATTCCTGATTGAACAAGCGGGCCTCAAAGGGGTGCGCATCGGCGGCGTGCAGATCTCGCCTAAGCACGCCAACTTCATCGTCAATCTGAACGAGGCCAGGGCGGCTGATGTCAAGACTCTCATTGATCTGGCTCGGGAGCGGGTACAAGAGCAATTCGGCGTGGAGTTAGAACTGGAAATCGAATTGGTAGGAGAGTGGAATGGCTGAGAAGCTCAGAGTGGGGGTCATATTCGGCGGGCAGTCTGGCGAGCACGAAGTCTCTTTGGTCTCTGCCCAAGGCATCATGGAGGCCATGGATAAGGAGAGATACGAGATAATCCCCGTTGGCGTCACCAAAGAGGGGCGTTGGCTGACCAGCGGCGAGCCGATGAAGTTATTGCAGTCCGGAGGGCCAGGTGTGTCCGCTCAGGTAGCTGAGGCGCAACCCATGACGCGGGGGTTGGCGCCCAGGAGTAGGCGTGACCTGGTGCCAGGCACTTGCGAAACGGGGTTCCCTCAGGTTGACGTTGTCTTCCCCGTCTTGCACGGCCCGTATGGGGAGGACGGCACGGTGCAGGGCCTGCTGGAGCTGGCCGGCATACCCTACGTCGGGGCGGGGGTGCTGGGCTCGGCCCTGGGGATGGATAAGATCGCTATGAAGGCCGTCTTCGCGAGCCACGGGCTGCCTGTGGTGGAGCAGGTGGCGCTCAAGCGCAGGGATTGGGAACAAGACCCTGAGGCCATGATGGAACTTGTTGAAAAAGAGTTGGGTTATCCGTGTTTCATCAAGCCGGCCAACCTGGGCTCCAGCGTGGGCATCTCCAAGGTCCACCGGCGCAGCGAGCTGGCTCCATCCCTGGCCCTGGCAGCTCGCTACGACCGCAGGATGCTGGCCGAGCGCGCCGTGGATGCACGGGAGATCGAGGTTAGCGTCCTGGGCAACGACGAGCCCATCGCCTCGGTGCCGGGGGAGATCATTCCCTGCCGTGAGTTCTACGACTATATCGCTAAGTACATAGATGACCGATCGGAGTTGATCATTCCCGCTGACCTTCCACCGGCGATGACTCGACGGATACAGGAGTTGGCCATTGCCGCTTTTCTGGCTGTGGACTGTGCGGGGATGGCCCGGGTTGATTTTTTTCTGGACAAGGATACGCAGGAGCTCTACCTCGGCGAGCTGAACACCATACCTGGCTTCACGCCCATCAGCATGTACCCCAAGTTGTGGGAGGCCAGCGGCATTTCCTACTCGGAGCTCATTGACCGGCTGATCGAGTTAGCTTTGGAAAGGCATGCCGACAATAGCAGATCGGAGACGTCTTATAGTCCGGAAGAACTCGAATAAGAGAGCCCAGTGTCCGCCAGGGAATTGCTATGGCCCGCAGGTCATCGAAGCGAAAATCAAAGCAGAAGAAGCGTTCCAAAGGCAAGCGAAATCACGCCTACGAAATCGCCAAGCCAAGCGCGAAGTTTGTGCCGAGGTCCCTGGTAGGTCTCGGGCAGATCAAAGAGGGCACGGTGCTGAGCGCGCTCCTCTTGGCGGCCCTGGCTTTGTTAACAAGTCAATTCTTCACCACCGATAGGTTCTATATCTACGAAGCTGAAGTGCTGGGCAACCAATTCACTGACCGTGGTGAGATTTACAGCGCCAGTGGCTTGCACGAGATGAGTATATTCTGGATCAAACCCGAACAAGCGGAGGCTGCCATCTCCAGCTTGCTGGATGTCAAGGAGGCCAGAGTCACCTGCCGGCTGCCTAACCGGGTGAGGATCGAGGTGGTGGAGCGCCGGGCGCGAATTATCTGGCAAAGGGGTGGGGAGCGCTATGGGGTTGACGAGCTGGGCGCTATCCTCTCTCTGGAAGGTGAGCTGGAGGGGATGCTCTTGATCCATGACCTAACAGCAGGCTCCTTTGAAGTTGGCGATCGAATTGACCCTGAGGTCATCACGTCGGCGCTGGAGCTGTGGCAAGCCCTTCCGACGGCAGCCCTTCAGTATTCTGAGGATAAGGGGTTTAGCTTTGAGCAATGGGGCTATCCTATATACTTCGGCGCCGGCGACATTGCGGAGAAGATGGCTATCTTGAACGTCTTGCTGCGGGACCTTTCGTTTGAGGGGATACAGCCAGAATTCGTAGACTTGCGCTTCAAGGAGAGCCCCTTTTACAGGTATTAGTTATCGGGTATTAGGCGAATTGGTATGTGGTTACCGATCATTGGCTTGCTAGTTGGCATTATTATTGGTTATCTCTTTACCATAACTATACCGGCCCAGTACTCGCGCTACACTGCCATGGCCATCCTGGCCGCTTCGGATTCGATATTGGGTGCGGCGCGGGCCCAACTGGAGGGCCAATACGACAACAAGGTTTTCATCAGTGGCTTTGGTGTTAATGCGCTCTTAGCTGGATTTCTGGCCTTCGTAGGCGACCGCCTGGGTGTTGAGCTCTACTATGCGGCTATCGTGGCCTTCGGCGTGCGGCTGTTTAACAACCTGGCCATTATCCGCCGCCATTTCCTCTAGCTCATCAGTTGGTTCCCGGTGATGAGCCATGGGTGAAAAGCGAGGATTGTCTTGGAGAGAACTATTGTAAGCATTGACGTTGGCACCACCAAGGTTTGCACTCTGGTCGGCAAGATGGACGATGGGGGCACCTTGCGCATCGTGGGTGTAGGCGTGGTTCCCTCGAAGGGATTGCGCAAGGGGGTAGTGGTCAACGTTAGCGAGACCACTGAAGCCATCGCGGCCTCCGTGGAGAAGGCGCAGCGCGTCTCCGGCCATGGAATCGAGCGTGCTCACGTTGGCGTGGCGGGTGCGCATATTTCTTCTTTCAACAGCCGGGGCGTAGTGGCTGTCTCAAGGGGGCACAGCATAACCCAGGACGACATTAACCGCGTTCTGGACGCGACCTTGGCCATCGCCATCCCTCACAATCGCGAGGTGATCCACATAGTACCCCGAGGCTATATCGTAGACGGGCAAGACGGAGTGCGTGATCCCTTGGGTATGCACGGCTTCCGCTTGGAAGTGGAGGCCCACATCATTACCGGGGCGGCAACCTCCATCCACAACCTGGGTAAGTGTATAAAACAGGTGGGCATCGAAATAGACGAACTCGTCCTGGCCCCTCTGGCTTCGGGGGAGGCGGTTTTGACCAACAACGAGCGGGAGATGGGCGTCGTACTGGCTGACATCGGCGGGGGCACCACGGACATGGCCATCTTCATTGAGGGTAGTGTCTGGCACACGGCGGTGCTGGCCGTCGGAGGCAACCATTTGACCAACGACGTGGCCGTCGGCCTTCGCGCCCCCTTCGATACGGCCAAGGAGATCAAGGAGAAATATGGCTACGCTCGCCCGGAGGGCATCGTCGCCGACGAGACCATTGACGTGTCCGTCTTCGGCGGAGACTCCTGGCAGGCCGTTTCCCGCCAGTTTCTCTCCGAGATCATCAAGGCCAGAGCGGCAGAGATATTCAGTCTCATGCTGCAAGAGGTGAAGCGTTCCGGCTACGATGGACTGTTGCCGGCCGGCGTGGTCCTCTGCGGCGGGTCGTCACAGTTGGGTGGGATGAGGGAGTTAGGCCGTGATATATTGCAGTTGCCAACGCGGACTGGTACCCCCCAGGATTTGCTAGGCTTGGTGGATGCGCTGTCCAGTCCCGCTTATGCTACCGGCGTTGGCTTGTTGCTCTGGGGGCTGCGCGAGGAAGCCACCCGAGTTCCCACTGAGAGACCGACTGGCCTTTCGCAGCGTATCCTTCATTGGCTCAGATCTTTTTTGCCAGGTTGAGGTCCGAGGGGGCCTGCTCTGCGATGGGCGAAGGTCTCTGACCGAGCCTGTCCTGAGCTTGTCGAAGGCCCCCTTTCGCCTCGGTCAGAGACCTTCGGCGATCGAGATTAATCAAAAACTACACAACATTGCAAGGAGGAAAAAGATGCAAAGCAGACCGGAAATGGACAACTTCGCTCAGATCAAGGTGGTAGGAGTTGGTGGCGGCGGTTCCAACGCCGTCAACCGCATGATTGATGAGGGGCTGCAGGGCGTGGAGTTTATCGCCATTAACACCGATGCCCAGGCCCTGATGCTCTCCAACGCCCCCCACCGCATTCGCATCGGCGACAAGCTGACCAAAGGCCTGGGCTCGGGTGGCGACCCTGAGATCGGCTACAAGGCAGCGGAGGAGTCGAGTGACGAGCTCTACGAGGCTCTCAAAGGTTCGGACATGGTCTTCCTCACCGCGGGCATCGGCGGGGGGACAGGGACAGGAGCCTCACCTGCCATTGGCCGAATCGCCAAAGAGGTGGGGGCCCTGACCATTGGCGTGGTCACCAGACCCTTCACCTTCGAGGGCAAGCGCCGCCAGCAGGTGGCGGAGGAAGGCATTCAGGAACTCAAGGAGCAGGTGGACACCCTCATCGTTATCCCCAACGACCGCTTGCTGGAGATAGTGGATAAGAAGGCTTCTATCCAGCAGGCGTTCGGGGTGGCTGATGATGTCTTGCGCCAGGGCATCCAGGGCATTTCGGAGTTGATCACTGTGCCTGGGCTCATCAACTTGGACTTTGCCGACGTGCGCTCCATCATGGCTGAGGGCGGAGCCGCGCTGATGGCCGTAGGCCGGGCCAGCGGCGACAACCGCGCCATTGAGGCAGCGCAGGCCGCTATCTCTAGCTCCCTCCTGGATATCACCATTGATGGGGCGCGGGGGATCCTCTTCAACGTCACCGGCGGCCCCGATCTAAGCCTCTTCGAGGTCAACCAGGCGGCGGGGATCATCAAGGAGACGGCGCATCCAGAAGTCAACATCATCTTCGGGGCTGTCATTGACCCTGAGATGGAGGACAGCATCCAGATCACAGTCATCGCCACCGGCTTCGACGTAACGGATCAGCGGAAGCCCACCGTCGCCAAGCGGGCCATCGAGTTCCCTGTGCGCACCTTCGACAGGGAAGATATAGACATCCCGGCCTTCCTGCGCCGCTAACCTAACCATGATCAGTAGATCTAAATTCTGGGCAGAGCGGGCTCCCACGCCGTTCGGCTGAGCTCACGACGAAGCCCGTGAACCGGCGGCCCTTCGGCAACCCTTCGACAGGCTCAGGACAAGGCTCAGGACAGGCATGGGAGCCGTCTTTGCTGGAAATCTTGGATATACTGATAATAGCATAATCGCATGAAATCAGAACTGCCAGTGACAAAGTAGCCTCTGGAGACTCCGGTTGACCGTGAAACGTGAAGACGTGAAATGTGAATCACGCATCGTGGGCAGTAGGTTAGTTGCGCCTGCTTGTTCATATTCTGGAGATCTCCCATGTTCCCCTGCTATGTAGCTTTTTTCGCCTCTTAGGTGCTCGTGACGGACTCTCAGTCTGCTCTGAGTACCATTTACCCACTTTCTCCCCCTTCCCCTTCTCGCTGAGGAAGGGGGAGAACTGTTTTCAGCGACCATACAAAAGCTTAAAATTTCGAGATTCAGGCCAAATTTTGGGCTTTCCCCCTTGCCAATCCAGCCCTTTTGTGGTATCATTACTGACAGTTCGTTCCGCAACATCTTGTAGTATGTTCTCGCATTGGATACTACTTGTTGTGGTACGACACGTGGAAGCTCAAGCATCGGTGATCATCTATGGGAGGTCTGATCTGAAATGAAGTGTCCTTATTGTGGCAACAGAACCAAGGTCATTGATAGTCGGAGTGCTGGTGAGGGCATCCGTCGGCGGCGGGAGTGTTTGGCTTGTGGGCAGCGGTTCACCACCTATGAGCGGGTGGCGCCCATGCGGCTGATGGTGGTCAAGGCCGGCGGGCGGCGGGAGGAGTTCGACAGGGACAAGCTCCTGAGCGGCGTGCGCAAGGCTTGCGCCAAGCGGCCCGTCTCCACCGAGGCCATCGAGGAACTGATTAGTGGCATTGAGGGGAAGCTCTACAGCCGGGGGGATGGGGAGGTGGAGAGCCAGGTCATTGGAGAGATGGTGATAGAGCGGCTGCGGAAGCTGGACGACGTGGCCTACGTGCGCTTCGCCTCTGTCTACCGTCGCTTCGCCGACGTGGAGAGCCTGGCACAGGAGATTGAGGACTTGCTGGAGAGGAAGAGGCGGGAGGGGGAGTAGAAGGGCGGTTGAGGTTGGGGTTGTCACAGATCACACTGGCCGTCATCCGCAAGGAGCTGCGCCAGCCCCAGGCGGAGATCCTGACAACCCTGCCCGCCTCTGGGTAAAGGGATTTCCTGGCCAAAGAGGTCGAGAGGTGTCTGGAGAGGAAGAGTTGAGGAGCCAGTTGAAGTTAGCATTGTAGTTTTCTTGCCAAGAGTTCGTCTACAATGCTGTCATGCTAGATAGCGTGCAGGGTGTCCTCGTAAGCTATCGTTATTCCAGGAAGTCACGAATCTTCACGCAATGGAGAGTAGATCAGCAGAAAGAGATTATTCACGATGCCTCTTGATGTGAACGTTTGGACCTTGATTGTTGAAATATTGAATCTCTCGTTTTCACTGGCCAGCATCTGGCGTCGACCTGCAGCAGTTCAACCCTTTGGTTTGGAGGTCCTACGGACTGACGAACTACTAGATCGGCTTCCCTCACCACTATCAGGTCTCCCTCCCTATGTGCCACGCGCTGATATTCAGGTGAAAGAGGGGAATGTTTTCTTCGTTGGTCCTCCTGGTGTTGGTAAGACCAGAGAAGCATTCGAACACCTGAAGAGAATAGAGAGGGTGCTAGGTGTCGAATGGGTCTACTTTGCGAGTGGCTACATTGATCTGCCCATGTCACTTCCACCAGGAAGTCCCGTACGCAGAGTTTGTGTCTTCATCGATGACTATGATTATGGTCCCATGGCTCAAGGTTCCAGTGACTATTATGAGCGGGCCGCAGGAGCAAGCTCCGCTATTGCCAATCTTTGTCGCACGGTATCCTTCTTTGAGAAGCGGACTGAACTGTGTGGCGTAGTTGTCACCGCATCGCATACTCGGTTACCATTGACCACTGAACACGAAAGCGTTTTGGCAGAGACGTTTCATATCGTGCCGGTGCCCGCCTTGGACAAGCAAACATACTCAGATTTCTTGGATGCTCTTTGTGAATTTCTCAGCCTGCGTGTCTCTTCAGAAGTCAGGGATAGGATTGTTGCACTTTGTGATGGCAGATTTGACACCTTGGCGCTTTTCCTGTCGGGTCTAGCACGGGAACGGCAAGCGAGTATCGAAGAGAAACATGTCGATGGATTCAGGCGGCATTTGGGAAACACATGGCAATTCTTCAGGCAGAAACTTACACGTCAGCAGCGAGATGTTTATGATGCAATTCGGTTGATCCGGAAGTTTGGTCTCAGTGCCCGGGTCACTTACATCAGCAGGTTGTTGCAAGATAGCACTACTGGGGGATATTCCGAAGATAGGATCCAGAACCTATGTCGAGGGTTATGGGAAGTAAAGGACGGCAAGGCCATTACCTACGATGGTCAATTTCCTGATGATCAACCTTCCGAGGCGGAGCTTGATGCCATTTGCGAGATGGTTCTTGCGTCTGGAGTGCGACTACGAAAGGCCGATAGATATACCTTCCTCAAGGAAGCGAAAAGTTTCCTGTCGATCACGAATAGGTGGCGTCATCATCGTTTCAGAATTCAGTTGCTCCAAAGGCTAGCTAAGTGGTATCGCAGGGATAAGTTACTGAGATATTGGCACGCGCTCAGCTATTTCGAACAGAGGCGTTACTTTCGGGCTATGTCTGTACTCTGGGGAGCCCTCAGAGACTGGGATCCCATGCTGTTCTTCTCCGGCAAGTGGATTCTCATACATCTCCATCTCCTGCTGTCAGAGGTTTACCTAAACTGGGGTCTCTTTCCCTCACAAGATCTCCACGATGCGCATGAATACATCGAGAGGGAATTCAAACTAGCTGCTTCACTGGCTGATCTTGCGATGCCTGACGTTGGAGCGGAAGGCTTTAAGGTAGTGTTTTTGAACGACCGTGATGGCCGGGATCCTAAGAAAGACTTGAAACGATATTTGCTGGAACTAGGAATTGACACTCCAATACACTCGGAGCAGGAATGGAGAAAGCTACGTGGCATGGTCCATCACCGATACTCTCAGTTTCTTCTGAGACAGACTAGTCGTGAGCTGGATGCACTTGAGCAAGAGATGTTGGCCTTGGAAGCAACTCCCGATTTGGGTGAAGCATTAATAGATTGTGCAGGCATCTGTGAACGGATTGGAGATAGCCGAAGGGCGTTACACTTCTTGGAACGGGCAGAGAGGGCTAAGCCGGCTTACCTTACCCAGGCACAATACAAATGCATGATCTATCTCCATAGAGCTAGGAATTATCTTGATGTTAGGGATGAAGACAAGGCGCTTCACTGGTACGGTGAGGCGAAACGAGCCTGTGGGGGTGGAGATGGGAAAATGGATCTCTTGGCACGTAGGCTTGAGGAGAATGCTCCTTCCTGCTCATCGTGGGCCCGTTCCCTTCGTCTCGCTGGCTTGCGTAGTAAGGAATTCGAGACAGGCGGTATTGTGTTCGTTGAGCGAATTAGCGGCATGCGATTTCGGTTGTCGCCAGACTGGAAGATAGCTGGCGAGTTTTGTAGTGAAGAAGACCCCCCTCACTATTTCACGGCTCTCTTCGGGTCACAGATCAAATGGGATGAGGATTCCAAGTCACCTTGGAATGCAAGCATCTTCCTTGAATTCTGTCGTGTCCCTGAAAAGATGGCGGCAGGCCCCCAAAGCCATGCAAGAGAACTGATACAAACGTTTGAAAGCCAAGAGAAATTC
>CAYWWC010000129.1:0-11369 GCA_964461615.1 uncultured Anaerolineae bacterium | reverse complement strand
GCAGTATTTGTCAAATCCCGACATATGTCAACAAAAACCGCGAAAGTATAGTACAAAGTCTGCGTGGACATCAGGGGCTGCAATCCGCCGGGTTCCAACAGCTCCAGTTCCCGTGATTCTTACTACGGCAACCCGGCCTACGACGACTACCCGGTCATCTACGTCAGTTGGCAGGATGCCGATGCCTACTGCGGTTGGGCCGGAGGGCGGCTGCCCACCGAAGCAGAGTGGGAGAAAGCGGCCCGGGGCACAGATGGGAGGAAGTACCCCTGGGGGAACGAGTGGGATGCGAGCAAAGTGAACTCGGGGGAAGCGGGGCCGGGCGACACGACCGCTGTGGGCAGCTATCCGGCCGGGGCCAGCCCTTATGGTGTCCTGGACACGGCGGGGAATGTGTGGGAGTGGTGCCAAGATTGGTACGACGCGGACTACTATGCTAGCTCACCGCAGCACGACCCGCAGGGGCCCAGTTCGGGGGATCGCTGCGTCGTTCGTGGCGGCTCGTGGTTCAGCAGTGAGAGGAACGTTCGCGCCGCTGTTCGCGGCTGGTACGACCCCGACTTCCGTAACTACCTTGTCGGTTTTCGCTGCGTCTCCCAGTCTCCGTAGTTCTGTATGCTGGTTGCTGTAAGGAGATCGTACCATGGTAAGGATCTGTCCAAATTGTGGTATGGCGAACCGTGACGATGCTCGGTTCTGCTCGTCTTGCGCCACACCATTGATCCAGGAGCTCGTCTGTCCCTCATGCGGCACACGCAACGTGCCGACTGCTCGCTTCTGTCATCAGTGTGCTACACCTTTGGCCGGCGCGACCTCCCCTGGGGGTCTGGGCACGGGACTGTTGCCGCCCCAGAGCATGCTTGCCAATCGCTACCTCATCGTCAAGAGAGTAGGACAGGGTGGCATGGGGGCAGTGTACCAGGCGACCGACACCCGCCTGGGCCACAAGCTCGTGGCGGTCAAGGAGATGAGCGACGCCGCCATCACCAATCCATTGGAGAAGCAACAGGCCCGGCAAGCCTTCGAGCAAGAGGCTCAGATGCTGGCCAAACTGAACCACCCCAACCTGCCCCGGGTCACAGACCACTTCAGCGAGACAGGCAAGCAATACCTGGTGATGGACTTCATCGACGGACAGACGCTGGAGGAGATCCTGAATCAAATGTCAGGCTTCCTGGACGAGAAGGCGGTAGTGAACTGGGGCATGCAACTCTGTGAAGTGCTGGACTACTTGCACCATCAGCGCCCCCCTGTCATCTTCCGTGACCTGAAGCCGGCCAACATCATGCTGGATCGCGGTGGGAAGGTGAAGCTCACTGACTTTGGCATTGCCCGCCTGTTCAAGCTGGGAAAGGCCGCAGACACGGCCTCCTTCGGCACGGCTGGCTACGCGCCGCCGGAGCAGTATGGCAAAGGGCAGACCGATGCTCGCAGTGATACCTATGCGCTGGGGGCCACGCTGCACCACCTGCTCACCAAGCGCGATCCAGCGCAAACGCCGTTTAGTTTCCTGCCTGTTCGTAGCCTGAACCCCAAGGTATCACAAGCCGTTGACCAAGTCATCTCGCGTGCTGTAGAACAGGACCCCAACCAGCGGTGGCAGAGTGCCCGCCAGATGCAACGCGCCCTGGTCTCGCCACAAGCCATGGCGCCGGTGCCGTCGCCGGCCTCCGTCCCAGCTGCGGTAGTACCCCTAGCTACTGTAGTCGCACCTCAGCCTCGCGCAGTAGCCACGCCTTCGCCATCTCCAACGCCAGCACCGGCCCCGGTCGCTCGGGTCAGCACGGGACGTTTCCTGTCTACGGCTGTGCTCACAGCTGCTGTCTTCGTAGCCCCCAAGGTGCTATTGCCCATTTGGGGACTCTATGATAATACTCTCCTACGTCCTTTTGTTGTCGCCCTGTGGTGGATTTCAGGGCCATTGGCCTACATGATAACCAGGCGACAAGGTGCGGCTTTTCTGGCTTGCGGTTTGGACCACTTCATATACAGTATGCTGGGTGGTGGGCTGAGTCTCTGGGAGTTGATACCTGCCGTGATTATGGAAGGTGTTTTCGCCGACCGATCCTACAGGAAACGCGACTATCGGACTTTGGTGTTGGCCACCGTTCTGGCTCAGATCGCCAATCTTGCTGTGTTTTTCATCCGTTGGTCCTCAATCCCACTCGACTGGATAGTACCAGATTTGATTGGAGCCTTTCTCGGAGGTTCGATCGCCTATGGCATAGGGCGTGCCCTGGGTAGGTAGTAAAGGGAAGGAGATGAGCATGTCTATCCGATGTCCGCATTGCGGCGCTTACAACCGTGACATAGCTAGGTTCTGTGGCGTCTGTGGAGGCCAGATGCCGTTGCCCCAGCCACAGCCGTCTTCGCTTCAGCACCTACCACAGCCTCCACTGGCGCGGCCTCAACCCCAGGTGCCTGTGCCTGCACCATCGTACCAGCCGCCGGTTCAACTTGGCCCATCCCCTCCACCACCAGCGCCAGCCACGCCCAAACCGGGCGTCCTTCAAGCCGGACCTGTCGTGGACGGGAGGGTCACCGTCGTGGACCCAGAGCGTCAGGAGAAGCCCCCCTTCGATCCGGCACGGGCCATGGTGATGCTGTCCATCGTGTGTCTCCTCCTGGGAATGTTCGCAGCGGGCGCGGTGTTCAGTCTGGCCCTGTGGATTGCCCTGCTCATCGTAGGCATCGGCGGCCTGGGATGCCTGTTCCCCGTGCTAATAGGCCCCATCTACTTGGTGGTTGGCCCCATTATCAACAAGATCCGCGGCGAGCCCACCGTCCTGGTCCTTAACTTCCAGGTGCTGGACAACCAGACAGGGGCGCCGGTTGACGTGATCCTGTACCGCAAGCCTGGTGGCGGCAATGTGCGAATAGGAGATATGGTGCGGGTACGCGGCAAGGTACAGCGTAGCAGCAACGTCGTCCGCGCCCGTGAGATCCACGTCTACGAAAGCGGCGGCCACCCTACGGATTACAGGATCAAGGCCATGAAGCCCTGGCCCATCTGGGTAGGACTTCTAGTTCTGGGAGTAACCCTGGCCGCCATATTCTACATTGGCGTTCAAATCGGCCTATTTGATTGAATCAACAAAGGAGTGAGTCATGCAGAGCAATGCATCTGATATCCAGAGGATCATCGAGCGTTTGGAGAAGCGGGGGCTGGATGGGGCACGGCCACCCATGGTTCCCATCTGGGGCCAGTTGGATGCCACACGTTTTGTCCGGGTGGACGGGCTGGCCGCCTTCTGGGAGGAAGAGGAGGACTGCCGCTTCGAGCAATACATGGAAGATCTAGTGACCGGCTTTCACGGCCAAGGATTGACTTTCGCATACCTTGTCCTGGGACGGCGCGACGAGGTGCAGGTCTATGTGGGCCTACAAGGCCCGCAGGCCAAAGACATACTTGCCACAGCACTCAAAGGCACGTTCCCGGCCATCCAAGTGAGAGACAAACCGGCTGAGAAGCTGGGCACAGATCTGCGTCGGACGGCTCATCTCAGGCACTTGGGACGGCTGACGGGGGTGCCGACGCTAAAGGCCGGGCGCGAGAATGACCGCCAGGGCTCCGTGCAGCAGATCGAACGACTGCTCCGTGGGCTCTACGGTGAGGAGTGGGGGTATCTGGCACTGGCCAGGCCTACCGAGGATGCCCTCGTGACCCAGATGGCCTACCAGGGGTTTGAGCAGATCAGGCAGGTGTCGGCCCAGGTGAAAAAGACCGTGCAGATCGCTCCGGGTACCACCAGCGAGCAGACCGATCGTCAGGCCCAGTACTGCGTTGAGTTGCTGGAGAAGAATCTGGAGCGGCTGAACCGGGGCAAGGCCCAGGGCATGTGGCAGGTCGAGGTCTACTTCTTCTCCGCCAGTGAAGAAACGCTGGATAAGGCCAAGGCCCTACTCAAGTCCATCTTCGCCGGCGAGGACTCAGTACCTGACCCACTGCGAACCTTCAAATGCTCTAGTGCTGTTGTCCCGGTTCAGGGCGATTCCTTCACCACCCTCATGAACTCCCGCGAGCTCTCCATCCTGACTCAACTGCCCAGAGAAGAGATGCCCGGCTACACCGTCCGTGACTACGCTCGCTTCGACGTGGCCTTGCCCACAGAACCAGTCCAGCCTAAACAAGCCGTTAACATCGGTCGGATACTGGACGGTGAGACCTACACAGGGAACTGGTACGCGCTCCCCCGCCACGACTTCGCCAAGCACGGTCTGGTGGTGGGCGTGACGGGCAGCGGCAAGACCAATACCCTGTTTCACCTGCTGGACAAGCTTTGGAACAAGGGCCACGGCCTACCCTTCTTGGTCATCGAACCGGCTAAGGCCGAATACCGCGACCTGCGCACGGCGCCAGGCTTCGAGACACTGCGCATCTTCACGCTGGGCGATGAGCGCTGGGCGCCGTTTCGCCTCAACCCCTTCGAGTTCGAGATCGCCGATGCCGAAACTCGCATCCACGTTCAGACCCACATTGATTTCCTCAAATCGGTCTTCAACGCGGCCTTCATCCTCTATGCGCCCATGCCCTATGTCTTGGAAACGTGCCTGCACGAGATCTATCAGGACAAGGGATGGGACCTGACCACCAGCCAGAACCGCCGGCTGCCCTCGCAAGAACGGGGCAACGAGGCCAGGTGGCCTGTCTTTCCTACCCTGACTGATCTGTACAACAAGATTGACGAGGTGGTGGACAGACTGGGCTATGAGGAGCGCATCCAGATGGACGTCAAGGCCGGGCTCAAGGCCCGCCTCGGCTCCCTGCGTTTGGGAGGCAAGGGCCTAATGCTGGATGTCAGGCACTCCATCCCCATGGCCGACTTGCTTTCTCACCCCACTGTGCTAGAATTGGAGCGCATTGGCAACGACGATGAAAAAGCCTTCTTGATCGGCTTGCTGCTGACCCGACTCTACGAATATCGCGTCGTACAGGCCAGGATGCACGATACACTACCGAGGCTTCAGCACGTGACCGTCTTCGAGGAGGCCCACCGGCTGCTGAAGCACGTGCCCACCGAGGTGCAGACCGAGGAGGCCAACGTCAAAGGGCAGGCCGTGGAGACCTTTGCCAACATGCTATCGGAGATCCGTGCCTATGGGCAAGGTGTGCTCATCGCCGAGCAGATCCCGACCAAGCTTTCCCCCGACGCTGTGAAGAACACCAACCTCAAGATCATGCATCGCGTCGTGGCGGAGGACGACCGTGATGTGATGGGCGGAGCGATGAACCTGGACGAGGCTCAGAAGCGCTATGTGACCACGTTGCCCACTGGGCGGGCGGTCGCCTATGCCGAAGGAGCCGACAGACCGTATCTGATCGAGATCTACAACTTCAAGGGCACCAACGTCAAGGGGCGGGTGAAGGACAAGCAGGTGCGGGGTGCCATGCAGCGATTCTGCAGTCAGCCTCTGTATGACCCCTTACCTGGCTATAGCCAGCATATCCAGGTCCATCAGCCAGGCGATGGCCGTGCTGACTCCGAGATTCGCGACATGGCCCTGGCAGTTATCAACCATAGCGAGTTCGCCGAGCGTTTCTCCCGCTACTTCCTCTCGCTGATCGAGGAACCTCGCCAGGCCGTCTATGGTTATCACGACCTGGTCCAACTTACAGAGCGGGTAGTAAAACCAAAGCCGGATCAGGAGAAGCTGGTGGCCCTCTACGTGATGCTGCAAGCCTTGACCGATCTGCTGGAGGACAGGGGGCGCCGCTGCGGATGGTTCTACAACACTGTGGAGACTTTATGCCGTGACCTGGCAGCGATCCTGTGCGATATCGTCCGTGGCTTCGAGAACCGGCAAGAGGTGCTGGATGCCCTGGTTGCCCGTCACTCAACAGGCCTGCAGACCTTCTCTCAGGGATACAAGCAGTTGTGTGCCAAAGCGCCCACCCCCTACGCTGGTTGCGCCTTCTGCCAGGCGAAGTGTCTTTATCGCTACCAGGTAGCCCGGCTGGTGAAAGACAAGGCCCTGGAGCGCGATTTCGTGGGGGCCATCCAGAACACAGCCGACGACCACGAAATGTGGGCCCGGCTGGCGGGATTGTGCCAGGAGGCTGCCGAGCGGGCGATACAGGTGGAGAACGAGGTCGCCACCAAAGCGGTGGCCGTGTGCTACGCCGCCCAGATGGGCTCAGCGTTGGACTTCAGCAGCGCCAGCCAGCGGAAGATGGTGAAGAGTGTGCAGAATGTGTTGGGAGTGCAATAGGAGGTTGTTCCATGGCCGATGTGCCTTACAAACCCGAAGAACAAGCCCTCAAGCGCATTGAGGAGCAGCAGCGAGCCGAGATACAGCGGGAGCTAGAGAGAAAAGTCGGCGAAGCGACACCAGCGTCTGGCAGCGCAGCCTTCAAGCCAGAGCCAGCCAGCGAGAATGAGAAGCTTAAGCTGACCACAGGGGATCGGTCGTTCCCTCAGAAGGTAGAAGCCGAACATACTGTGAAACAACGCATGGCTCACAGTGATAAGCCATCCGATCCCTACGGCCCGGAAGCCATGAAACCCAAAACTGAGCAATTCATCCACGATTTTGGCGATAAGCCAGGTGCCGATCACGTGACCAACGACGCTCGCCAGGGTACCTGGCTGAAGCAGGTAGGTGCGGCTCACCACATGGACGTGGCCCAAGAGTTGGGATCCGAGAAAGTCAAATCCCTCGAGGATCCCTTTACTCCTGAGAGCACAGGTAAGCAAAACCAGGTCGACATCGTCACCGATGATGACATCGCCGTCGAGTGCAAAAACGTGCTGGGCAATCGGGCCAACCCATCCAGCGTCTCTGGTTGGACTCGACAGGCAGAGCGGCGGCTGGAGCCCAATGCCGAGGGTAAATCCTACAAGGGGGTGGCCGTGGTCGTGCCCGACGGCAAGCTGACCGGCGAGGTGGCCCAGGCCGCCCGCCGTTACGAAGCCCAACAACCCAAAGTGCGCATCTGTGAGAAGAGCCAGCTTCAGCAGGTGCTGGCTGAACTGCGCCAGGTGAAGACAGGAGGGTAGCGATGAGCTATTCGTACCAATTCAGATTCTACAACCCCAACCGTTCGTGTACACCCCAAGAGGCGGCTAGCGCCATCCAGTCGCTCGTTGATTATGGCGGAGCATGGGCCACCGACTACGAACTGAGTGGACGCCGCTACCAACTAGACCCGGGCCAGGCTTTTGACCCGACCGGCGTCGTGGAGACTAATAGCCGTAGCGCGGTAGGGCTATCGGTGCCCCGTGATCCTGGCCAAGTAGACATCTTGTTTCAGACCTTTCCACTTGAGGACAAAGGAGCTTTTGCCACGTTGGCCGTAGACGAAGAGTACATGGCTGATGCTCCCGGCCCGGTGGCCAACTTGCTGCTGGCTCTGGTCAAGGTTGTCAACCTGCACCTTCCCGTTGTGTTCGCCTGGGGCGATCACGAACTGGAGCTGCAGCGACTGGAGCCAGCTCTGACCTTCGACCGTGTGTCGGCTCTGGCCTGGGCCAACCTATTCAGTCCAAAACTGGTCACCCGTATGGGGCGGATTCAGATGGGTCAGGCTCCAGTCTACCAGATACAGGCTTTCAAGCAGGGAACTCTCTACCTGCTGGCCCCCGATCCAATAGCCCTAACTGGTTCGCCGGTAGTGGAACAGGTCGCGACCTATTTTCCAGGTTGTATGGTGAGTGGAAAACACGCTTGACGAGGTTGACAAGGAGGCCAAACTGATGTTCCACGGTGATAGCCATCTCGAGAGCGACAAGATCCAGAAACAGCAAGAGGCACAGGAGAAGCTGGAGGCGGGACAGCGCATCCACGAAGCTCAGGAAGCAGCACGTTCCGCCGAAGGTGCTACCGAGCGTCATTTCACCGACAGAAAGGGACGCGACATGACGCTGCGCAGAGAAGGCGCTGAGCCAGACAAGATACGGCAGGCCAAGGCTCAAGACACCCAGACCATCCGCCACCCTATCTACCTGCGCACCTATCACGAGGGCCGGGAAGCCGGACGCGCCAACCTGACCCTGGAGACCGACAAGACCCACAACCCCAGCACTGGCCATTACGACCGCGTGGCAGACCGCCGCCTGCGCATCAATGACATTGAGACCCATCCAGCCTACCGGGGGAGCGGGGTGGGCAGCGAGCACATCAGAGAAGCGGAGCGCATCGCCCGCCAGCATGAGGCGAGAGAAATCTACGGCAACCTGAGCTACAAGACGGAGGATGAAGCAGCCGTGCGTAGTTTCTATCACAAACACGGCTACGAGACCCGGCCAGCAGCAATGGGTGGCGAAGAGGTCTACAAGGACCTCCGACGAGACAGCAACACGGCCAGCTTGCGCCGCCAGTTGCGCACCGGATAGAGCCTTTGTTTGGGGTGTCCCCCAGAGTGGAATCCGTGGTCTACCACCTTCGGCGCATCCTGCCCACTGCTTGCTAGAGTTCTTGGCGGAGACTATCATAGTCTGTTACACAGCCTCTTGGCTGTACTGAAACTCGAAAGGAGATGTAGGTTATGAAAACATGCTCTCAGTGCAACACAGCAAACCGTGACGAAGCAAAGTTCTGCGGCTCATGCGGCACCAGGCTTGAGGTTCCGCCCCCGGCACCGGCGGAGCCAACCCTGACCTGCCCAGTGTGCAGTACCGAGAACAAGGGCGATGCTAAGTTCTGCGAGGCTTGTGGTGCTGCCCTTGAGCAAGCGCCAGCGCCGCCTCCTGCAGTAGAACCAGCTCCGGAGCCCGCACCTACCGTGGTCGAAGCACCAGAGGAGGCACCTGTCCCACCGGCACAACCTCCGGCTGAGCCAACACCGACTGCTGTGTCTATTCCTGCGGCGGCACCGACTGAGGCGGCACAGTGTCCGGCCTGCGGATACATCGTGCATTACTGCCCGTCCTGTGGGGCTTCGATGCAGCAGGCGTCGAATGCGCCTGCTGACCAGAGCGAGGAAGCGGCCGCCTCAGTGCAAAGCACAGGCACACAGCAATAGTTGTTGGGTCCGAGAACAGCATCCTCTCCGACCTGCAGCACGCGCGTTCGGTTGGGAGCAGGCTGGATATCTGAAACCAGGCGAGGTTGCACGCATTAGCGTGAACTATGTGCGACCAGGAGCCAAGTCGCCCGAGTACTCAAGAAGCGAAGCTTCTCTGGGCTGCTTCCTGTCCCACCGGGCTGTCTTTCGACGGCTCGCATCTGTCAGTGGTTCCCTTCTTGCACGTTGTGGACCTACCGGCCTCTACCTGTGCTGCTCTCTTCTCGCTGAATCCAGATCCGGCGGCGTCGCCAACGGCCAACCATTCGTTTCCCACGAGACCATTGGTGGGGGCACGGTGGCAGGCCTGCTGGCGACGGCCTCAGCAGGACGAATCTCAGAGCTCCGCAGATTTGAGTGACGACCCAACAGACACCCTTCAGACAGATACGATCCACTGTTTCGCCTTTTTAGCACAACCAGAGGAATCAGAGGAATAGTGGACGACGCCCAGCCGGTGCCGTGAACAGGCGGCGCCGGCTGGGGTGACTTCTTCCTCAATCCTATGGGAGAATTCCACATCACCTCCGGCACATCCAGCGGATCGGCGTAGCCAGGTTGCTGGAGCAAAGAGACATCATCCTGCCCACATTAAAGGAGGGGAGGTCAGGTTTCACTTGGTCTCCTCTCTTCGTGTTTACCCCGTAATTGCCACATCCGGCTTCATCCATCCCCTACCTTACTGGCTTTGACCCACCTACGTAATCTCGCCACTTCTCTCCTTGCCTTTTTGCAGTTTCTTGAGTACAATGCGGGCGGTCAGAGTGACGGCCTGGTCTGTATTGTGTCGCCTACACCAAGGAGATCATTCCCTCGGGCATTGACTACCAGAAGTACGTTGAAGGGCTTCCCTCCCCCTGAGAGCCAGTGGCCAACGTTGCTGGCTCGTATATAACACTGTCCGGTTTCGCAAGATAGGAAGCCATTCACCTGCTGGGTGGATGGCTTTCTTGGTTTTTCAGTGCGTCGAGTGATCACTTTCCGACTAGTACCTTTTCAGTATGATTATGATGCATGTCATTGCGAGGAGCGGAGCGACGAAGCAATCCCCACTTGTGCCAAGCAATCGGTTTCTCACGAGAACGTGGGGATTGCTTCGCTGCGCTCGCAATGACAGATATGTCACTTTCACCTTGAAAAGGTACTAGTCCTGAGGAGGCAACGTGTCTGCCTATCGAGATTCGCAATAAAAGCACGTCACTCGGAGTGAAGCGATAAGCGATCGGCACCCGAAGCCGTAGGCAAACAACCTGTGCGCAGGGCGTACTCAATTCATCCGGTCGAGGGGAGCCTGATGCGTTGTGAAGAACGATTGGATGCGGAAATGAGGGTTTGGGGGGGCTCTCAAGCGGTGCAAGGGGGCGAGAGGTCCAACGAGGAAAACTTCGGCGCGCGGCGTGTGCCCGACCTTGAACGCCCCTTCGACTGAGCAGACCTATTGACCCCGCTCCCAGATGCGGAGCCCATATCGACTCAGATAGACGGGAATGTTTTTGTACAGGGGATTGTCCGCTTCAATCTCGCGGATCAGAGCGCGCCTGACAGAGGAGCGAGCATTACACAGAATGGTGACCGAGCCGCCCTCGCCGCCCGCGCCGTTCACTTTCCAACCCAATGCGTCGTGATCCTGGGCGATCTCAATGACACGCTGGGCGCCTCTGCTGACCAAGTCAGGATGAAGACGGCTTTGCGCGTCGGTGTTGGCGATCATGGCTTGGCCTAGGCGGGCAAAATCGCCAGCATATACCGCATCCCGCGATGGTTCTGCCGTCGCCCGCAAATCATTCAGTCGCCGGCAATTCGGTCCTGCATCCTCCAGTTCCCGGATCACCTTCTCGTGTACTGCCGATGATTTGTGGGACTTTCCCAAATAGATGAGGAGCAACCGCCGTTCCAACTCCCACCAGATTGCATTGGGAACCTGAAGCTGCGACACCGTCGCATACGGATAGTTGAATAGATCAATGTAGTTGATTCTGCCGTAAGCTGAACACAGTTGATCCTGAATACCACATTGCTGCCCCAACATGTCTACTTCGACAGACTGCGCTTTGTACGCCACCTCGTACGGCGTGAGCTGTCCCGGCGTCAGCGCATCCAGGGCCCCGATCAGAGCCACCGTCACCGCTGCCGACGTGCCAGTAGACGCGCCAGTGGGCGCTTCGGAGAAAATGCTCACCTGAAAAGAGATGTCATCGGGGGCGCCCATCAACTCAATGGCTGCCTCCAACAACGGGTGCCGATCCCAGCCTGACTGTTCTCGATGCATCACATACCGTTCGCCATAATTCTCCGCATGGATGATGATGCGCTCTGGCAAGTCGTGAGCGGCATATACTTCGATTTGCACTTCAGCATAGGGATA
>CAYWWC010000128.1:0-11373 GCA_964461615.1 uncultured Anaerolineae bacterium | reverse complement strand
TGTGAACCGTATTGCGTATTGCGTGATGGAACATGGAACGTGGAACACGCTACACGTCTTTGCGATTGTACCACAGAGATACCTTTTGGTCAACTTGGGACTATGCCCCCAACAGCCTCACAGTCGCCCCGCGCCGTGTCCCCGCTGCCTATTCTTAAGCACCCCTGCTGCCGCTCTCGCTTCGTTTTTCACGCCCTTTCCAGGCCTGCCAGTCTCCATCAACCTCACTTCAGGTCCTTTTTCCCCCTTCTACACGGGACTCCTGCTTCGAAGACCCGGCCCCCTGCCGACTTGCCTGTTTCTGAAAATGAGGTATAATCGTGAAGCCTGGCACGTAGATTTGCCTATTAGAGAATCTGGTAGTATAATTATTGCTTGACGCTAAGGGAGATTGGCCTGGCCAGAGCGTTGTTCTAACACAACTGAACTGTGCAATTGCCAGAGTCTACACAAAGGGGTGAATGGTATAATAATGGCAGATTCAGTCCGTTGGGAGCCCTTCCGAGATTTGATCGCTCTTAGACAAGCGATGGATCTATTCTTTGAGGAGGGCTTTATACGTCCTGGCGCTGGCCAGTTGGCTCTCTGGAATGATGAAGCCTTAACGGTGGAAACACATGTATGAAAACGAGCAGGATGTCACAATCGAGGCGGAGCGGGGCAATGCCTCTACCTCGGCGCTGGTGATAGGGGGCGGGATAGCTGGCATCCAGGCCGCGCTGGACATCGCTGATGCCGGCTTCAAGGTGTATCTGGTGGAGCGGGAACCCAGCATCGGCGGACGCATGTCTCAATTGGATAAAACTTTCCCCACCCTCGATTGCTCAGCTTGCATCTTGACTCCCAAAATGGTCGACGCGGGCCGGCACCCCAACATTAAGCTCCTGACCTACTCGGAGGTGGAAGCGGTAGAAGGGGAAGTGGGCCGTTTCAAGGTGCGGGTGCGCAAGAAGGCTCGCAGCGTGGACATGGATAAGTGCACCAGTTGCGGACTCTGTGCCGAGAATTGTATCATCCGCTACGCTCCCTACGTGGAGAAGGCCGGTAGGGGCGGGGAGGGATAGGGGATGAAGACAGATGTGTTTGACAATGTCCTGGGCAGACACCAGAGGGACAAGACAGCCATCATCGCCATTTTGCAAGACATCCAGGATGAGGTGAATTACCTGCCCGAAGATGCCCTGCGCTATGTGGCTCGCGCTCTGGACATCCCACTTTCCAAGGTGGTCAGCTTGGCCACTTTCTACAAAGCCTTTAGTCTGAAGCCCAGGGGTAAACACGTGATCCACGTCTGCCTGGGGACAGCTTGCCACGTGCGGGGGGCGGTGCGGGTGCTGGAGGCCCTGGAGCGCGACCTGGACATCCAGGCAGGAGAGACGGACGAGAACTTGCAGTTTACCCTGGAGACGGTCAACTGCCTGGGTGCTTGTGCCTTAGGCCCCGTGGTGGTAGTGGACGGGGAGTACCACGGGCAGATGAATTCCAGTAAGGCTGCCCGTCTGTTGAATCGTTTGCGTAGGGCGGACGAAAAACTCTCCGCCGAAGATTGATGCTGATGGAGCATGTGCAGAAAATCCGTAGCCCGGCCGACCTGGAACGATTGCGAGAATCATTGGTGCGCAGCCGGGATCCTGATAAACCCTGCGTAACCGTTTGTGCCGGAACGGGATGCTTGGCTCACGGCTGCCAGCACCTAGTGAGTGCTTTCCGGGAGGAGCTGGTCAATCACGGACTGACCGACCAAGTGGACATCCGCACCACCGGCTGTCATGGTTTCTGTGAGCGAGGCCCGGTGGTAGTTATCCATCCGCAGGGCATTTTCTACGAGCGGATGCAACCCCAGGACGCGGCAGAGGTGGTGGAACGCACCATCATAAACCACGAGGTAGTGGAGCGGCTTCTCTACGCCGACCTAGCGACAGAGGAGAAGATCGTCTACGAGCGGGATGTGCCTTTCTACAAGCACCAGACGCGGTTGGTTATGGCTCATAACGGGCTGATCGATCCCACCAGCATCGAGGATTACATCGCCGTGGGGGGATACGGCGCTTTGCTCAAGGCTTTGTACACCATGCAGCCCGATGAGGTCCTCGAGGCTGTCAAGAAATCGGGGCTGCGGGGACGGGGTGGGGGCGGTTTCCCCACCGGGCGCAAATGGGAGAGCTGTCGTGATGCTCCTGGAGACATCAGATATGTGATCTGCAACGCTGATGAGGGGGACCCGGGGGCCTACATGGACCGCAGTGTCCTGGAGGGGAATCCCCACAGCGTACTGGAGGGGATGATCATTGGCGCTTTCGTTCTCGACAGCCACGAGGGGTACATCTACGTCCGTCACGAGTATCCGCTGGCAGTGGAAAACACCAAGATCGCCATTGAGCGGTCCCGGGCTCATGGCCTGCTAGGCGAGAAAATCGCCGGCACCGATTTCAGTTTTGACGTCAAGATCGTCCGCGGGGGTGGGGCGTTCGTGTGCGGGGAGTCCAGCGCGCTGATGCGCTCTCTAGAAGGCGATGTGGGGGAGCCTCATCCCAAGTACCTGCACGCTACGGAGAAGGGCCTGTTGGGCAGCCCCACCGTGTTGAACAACGTGGAGACCTGGGTCAACGTGCCCTGGATCATCAACCGGGGCTGGGAGTGGTACACCGACATTGGCACTGAGGGTAGCAAAGGCACCAAGATTTTCTCCCTGGTGGGCAAGATCAACGCTACTGGCCTGGTGGAAGTGCCGATGGGCATTACCCTGCGGGAGATCATCTACGACATCGGGGGCGGCATTCCCGATGGCAAGAAGTTCAAGGCCGTGCAGACAGGAGGGCCGTCGGGGGGATGCCTGCCGGAAGATCTGCTGGACCTGTCCGTGGACTTCGACGAGCTGACCAAGGTCGGCTCCATGATGGGCTCCGGCGGGATGATCGTCATGGACGAGACCACCTGCATGGTGGACGTGGCCCGCTACTTCCTCAATTTTCTGCGCGAGGAATCGTGCGGCAAGTGCGTGCCCTGTCGAGAGGGAATACAGCGCAGCCTGGAGATATTGAACCGCATCTGTGACGGAGAGGGCGTGCCAGAGGACATACCTCTACTGGAGGAACTGGCGGAGTTTTTGGAGGGCTTTGCCCTGTGCGCCCTGGGTCGCACCGCGCCCAACCCGGTGTTGTCCACTCTGCGCTACTTCCGCGACGAGTACGAGGCCCACATCGTTGAAAAGAAGTGTCCTGCCGGAGTATGTCGGGCGCTGATTGAGTATTACATTGTCCCGGAAGCCTGCACTGGCTGTGGAGCCTGTGTTCGGCCATGCCCTGAGGAAGCCATCAGCGGCGAGAAAAAGGAACTCCACACGATCGACTTGGAACTGTGCATTCAGTGTGGGGTCTGTCGAGATACTTGCCGCTTTGACGCGGTCCATGTTCGGTAGAGGTGCAGAATGATTCGGGCAGTCATAGACGGGCGGGAAATCGAGGTCGAGCAAAATACCACCATCCTGGAAGCGGCGGAAAAGCTGAGCATCCCTATCCCCACCCTGTGTTATCACAAGGCCCTGGAGCCCTACGGGGTCTGCCGGCTGTGCACGGTGGAAGTGCTGCGCCGGGGATGGTCTCGGTTGGTCACGGCTTGCAACTATCCCATCCGCGACGAGATTGAGGTCTTCACCGCCTCCGAGAAGGTGTTGAAAGGGAGGCGGATGATCGTGGAGTTGTTGCTGGCCCGCTGCCCTGAAGTCCCCTTGCTCCAGCAGTTGGCGGCCGAGCTGGGTGTCGGGAAGCCTCGCTTTCTCCTCAAAGAGGATGACTGCATCCTGTGCGGGCTGTGCGTGCGGGTGTGCCAGGAGTTGGTGGGGGTCAGCGCCATCAGCTTTGTGGGACGCGGGGTGGAGCGGGAGGTGGCCGCGCCCTTCTATCAGATCTCTGAGGATTGTATCGCCTGCGGAGCCTGCGCCTTCGTCTGCCCCACGGGGGCCATCAAGCTGGAGGACGTAACCGACAAAGAGCCGCGGCCCCTGCTCCTGGATTTCGACATGGGCCTTGTGGGGCGAGGCAATATCTACACCCCGTTTCCTCAGGCTGTGCCCAACGTGCCGGTCATTGACCGAGAGCATTGTCTGTATTTCCTGACCGGGAGCTGCCGCACCTGTGAGCATTTCTGCCCGGCCAACGCCATTGATTACGAGCAAGAGGACGAGATCGTGGAGTTGGATGTAGGGGCCATCGTGGTGGCTACCGGCTTCGACTCTTTCGATCCCTACCTCAAGCCGGAGTTGGGCTACGGCCAATACCCCAACGTCATCACCGCCCCCGAATTCGAGCGACTGGCCTCGGCCTCCGGCCCCACGGCGGGGAAGATCGCCCTCAACGGCAAAGAGCCGAAAGATGTGGTGTTCATCCAGTGCGTTGGCTCGCGGGATCAGACCGTGGGCAACGAGTATTGCTCGCGAGTGTGCTGCATGTACACCGCCAAGCAGGCCCACCTGGTCGAAGAGAGAATACCAAAGGCGAACGTGACGGTCTTCTACATGGATGTGCGGGCATTTGGCAAGGGGTTCGAGGAATTCTACGACCGGGTGAAGCGCGAGGGCGTGATGTACCGCCGGGGCAGCGTGTCGGAGATCTACAAGCGTGGCGACAGGGTGGTGGTGCGGGCTGAGGACACCCTGCTGGGTGAGCCGTTGGAGATGGAGGCTGACCTGGTGGTGCTGGCCACGGGCGTCGTGCCGCAGGCGGATGTGGAAGATGTGGCCGGGCTATTGAATCTGGAGCGCTCGCCCGATGGTTTCTTCGCTGAGGCTCATCCCAAGATGCGGCCAGTGGACACCGCCAGAGATGGCATCTACCTGGCGGGCTGCTGCCAGGGGCCCAAAGACATCCCCGACACCGTAGCTCAGGCCAAGGCCGCTGCTTCGTCAGTGATTGTGACATTGCGACAGGAACAGGCGAAGCTCAAACAGGGGTCATCGACGGGGGCTGAACCTGGTGTTTGAGGTAAGCAAGAACGTGTCTCGAATCATCAACCGAGGCTGGGAGGGGAAAAGAGATGTCAACACGCCAGAGAGTTCATGCCGACGTAATACCCACTGTGGAGGAGCCCAGTTTGGCGATACCTCTGCGGATTCTGAAAATGGTGTTGATTCAAGAGGACATAGAGGAGTTGGAAGATTGGCTTCTGGTGCACAGCCCTGAATTTATCGCCAGAATGCGGCGGGCCAGGCAGAATGATTTGACAGGGAGAAGCATCGCCTGGGAGCAGGTGAAACAGGAACTGGCTATCGAGTAAGCTTCGATCCAGCGGCTGTGGACGATCTGCGCGACCTGGACCCGCCCGTGCGGAAGCACATTGCAGAGAAGATAGAATGGCTGAAGGAGCACGCGGACCAGACTCGTCACCAGCGATTGAAGGGCCTGCCTAAAGATCTTGGAGGTTTGTGCCGATATCGAGTAGGGGATTATCGAGTGCTCTATTGGGTGTACCCTGGACGGCGTGAGCTGAGAATATACGCCGTGATCCATCGGCGTACAGAGTATGGCATTCTTCGATAAAGGGAGTGAATGGGAGTCCTAGATGGTAGCTGATTCGGGCATTTCAAGCAAAGATGGTTCGGTCTTGGTCGTCGGAGCTGGTATCAGCGGCATGGGTTCGGCCCAACTGCTGGCCCAGATGGGGCACCAGGTCTATCTGTTGGACAGCGCGCCGGGGATCGGGGGCTCGATGCATCTGCTAGACCGCACTTTCCCCACCGATTCGTGCGGCATCTGCATCATGCTGCCCGACCAGCCAGCCTATTGCCCAACTCTGGAGTGCGGGATGAATCCCAGTATCGAGATCCTGCCCTACGCCGAAATGGAATCCCTAGACGGTGAGGCGGGCGATTTCAGGGCTTCCATTCTGCACCGTCCCCGCTACGTTGATGTTGAGAAGTGCAACAACTGTGGCCTGTGCCCCGCGGTCTGTCCTGAGGAGCGACCCAGCGACTACGAGGGCCAGCTGCACAAAGTGAAGGCTATCTATCGTCCGCCCACGCGCGCCGTGCCCGATGCCTACGTGATAGACATGGACTATTGCACGCGGTGCGGCAAGTGCGTTGAGGTCTGCCCCACCGATGCCATTGATCTGGACATGGCCGAGCGGCGCTCTGAGATTGGAGTTGAGGCTGTCATCCTAAGCCCTGGCTACCAGGTTTTCGATGCCAGCATCAAGGGCGAGTTCGGCTATGGCTATTACGACAACGTACTGACCAGCATCGAGTTCGAGCGCATGGTCAGTCTGGCGGGCTCCACCCAAGCCCACTTGGTGCGGCCCTCCGACGGAGCGGCTCCCGGCCGCGTGGCCTTCATCCAATGCGTTGGTTCGCGGGACGAATCCAGTGGCTATGCTTATTGCTCGTCGGTGTGCTGCATGTACACCGCCAAGCAACTGGCGGCGGCCAAGGAGATAGACTCCGGCCTGGATGCCACGGTGTTCTTCATGGACATCCGCACCGTCGGCAAGGACTTCGAGCGCTATTTCAATCGCGTGGAGGCTCTGCCTGGGGTGAACTATCGCCGCTGCATGGTCTCCTCGATCCACGAAGTGCCCAAGACCAGCGACCTGCGCGTGACCTTTTTGACCGAGGACGGCGCTCTCCTCGAAGAAGATTTTGGCATGGTTGTCCTCTCCGTGGGGCTGGCTCCACCCGAGGGGTTTCAGGCCCTAGCAGGCCGGCTGGGTGTTGAGCTGAACGAGTCCGGTTTCTGCGCGACCGACCGCTTCTCACCCTACGAGACGACGAGACCAGGCGTGTTTGTAGGCGGAGCCTTCCGGGAACCCAAGGACATCCCTGAGACCGTGGCCGAGGCAGCGGGAGTGGCGGGGGAAGCGGCCAAGCTGGTCGCAGGTCGAAAGGATGCAGAGGCGCAGGTTGCCGAGGAATTGCCCCCGGAGCGAGACGTCAGTGACGAAGAACCTACGGTGGGGGTGTTTGTCTGCACCTGTCGGGGCCAGGTTTCGGAGGTGGTGGACGTTGAGGCCGTGGCGGAGTATGCGGGCCAGTTGAGCGGTGTGGCCCTGACCAGGGTGGTAGAGGATGCCTGCGGCGCGGATTTGGCCGCGATTGAAGAGGCCATTGGGGAACAGGGCCTCAATCGGGTGGTGATCGCGGGGTGCTCGCACCGTCTCTACCAGCCTGAGTTCGCTGCCCTCATGCGCCAGTCAGGATTGAGCCCGCAGTTGTTGGAGCGGGCCGACGTCCGCGAGGGCATCGCCTGGGTGCACAGAGACTTGCCACAGCAGGCCACGGCCAAAGCCCAGGCCGCCGTGGAGATGGCCGTGACCAAGTCCACCTTCCAATATCCAACATCCAGTATCCAATCCCCAATATCCAAAAGAGGGCTGGTCATCGGGGGAGGACTGGCTGGCCTGACCGCGGCCCTAGAGTTGGCAGACCTGGGCTTCGGGGTGGATTTGGTGGAGAGGGACGAGGAACTGGGGGGCGTTTTGCGGACGGCGCATTATACCCTGGAGGGCGGCAAGCCCCAGGAGTTGTTGAGCTCGCTGATGGAGCGGGTGGCGGCAAACGAGCTGGTCAAGGTGCACATCAACACCGAGGTTCGGGAGCTCCGAGGCAACAAGGGTAACTTTCTGACGACGCTGGCCCTAGCCGACGGCAGCGAAGAAGTGCTGGAGCACGGCGCCATCATCGTGGCCACCGGCGCTCAGCCCGCCACCACGGCGGAAGACCTCGCTACCGAGTACCTCTACGGCCAGCACAAGAGGGTTGTCACTCAAAGAGGACTCGAGGAGCTATTGGCAAATTGGGAAAGTGGATCTACCAATCTACCAATTTACCAATCCACCAATCTACCAATCTACCAATCTACCAATCTACCAAAGTCAGTGGTCATGATCCAGTGCGTAGGCTCCCGCGACGAGAACCGCCCCTATTGCAGTCGGGTCTGCTGCTCCCACGCCATTAAGAACGCCCTCAAGCTCAAGGAGCTGAACCCTGAAACCCAAGTGTTCGTCCTCTATCGGGAGCTACGGACTTACGGCTTCCATGAGCTGTACTACAGAGAGGCGCGGGACAAAGGCGTGGTCTTCATCCGCTACGACCTGCCCGACAAGCCCCGCGTCGAAGCGGCGGACGACGGCCTGCGGGTGAGTCTGCGCGAACCCATCCTGGGGCAGGAGATCACCCTCGACGCCGATTTGTTGATCCTTAGCACGGGGATAGATCCCAACGACAATGCAGTGCTGAGTGAGGTATTGGGCGCACCGTTGGACGAGGACGGCTTCTTCCAGGAAGCGCACCCCAAAATGCGGCCTTTGGACTTTCAAAAGGAGGGCGTCTTCCTGTGCGGCCTGGCCCATTCGCCGTGCCTGATAGACGAAAGCATCTGCCAGGCCAAGGGCGCGGCCGTGCGGGCAGCGGCGTTGCTGGGCATGCCGCATCTGGAGAGCAAGGACACCCTGGTACAGGTGAACGCCAGGCTGTGCAGCTTCTGCGGGTTGTGCGTGGAGGCATGTCCCTACGAGGCCCGCTATCTGGACTATGACGAGCGCGTGGCTAAGGTGATTGAGGTACTCTGCAAGGGCTGCGGCGTCTGCGCCATGGTTTGCCCCAACAAGGCGACGGCGCAGGTAGCTTTTGGCCCCAAGCAGATGTTGATGGCCGTGGACGCGCTAGTGGGAATTGAGTGGTAAGTTACCAAGTTTTGATGAGGAGAGACGTACATGGACGATTTCGAACCGCGTATCATTGCCTTTCTGTGTAACTGGTGCACCTATGCGGGGGCGGATCTGGCTGGCACCTCGCGGATTCAGTATCCGCCCAATATCCGCGTCATCCGCCTGATGTGCACTGGTGGACTGGATGTGACCTACGTCCTCAAAGCTCTGCTGGGAGGAGCCGACGGGGTGTTGATCGGCGGCTGTCACCCCGGTGACTGCCACTACCAGAGCGGCAACTACAAGGCCCGACGGCGGGTGGCCATCCTGAAGAGCATCCTGGAGCAGATGGGCTTCGACGACGACCGGGTGTGGCTGCGCTGGATCAGCGCCAGCGAGGGCCAGTACTTCGCCGACACAGTCAAGGGGATGGTGGCCTCGCTCAAGGAGAAGGGGCCGAACTCGTTGCGGGAGCTGGGGGGGACGTAGTAAGGAGGATTCTACTATCCTGGGGAGGAAGTCTAGCATGTTGACGAGCTACATTCGGGCTGCTATGCATCGAGCAAGGTATGAGATCTTGAGGGATAATGGCACCTTTTATGGAGAGATTCCGGGATTCGCCGGTGTTTATGCCAATGCGGATACTCTTGAGGCTTGTCGGGAGGAACTGGAAGAAGTCTTGGAGGAATGGATTCTCTTCCGGGTCTCCAAGAATCTTCTGCTGCCGGTAGTTGGTGAAATCGAACTGGCCATCAAGAAAGTCGCCTAATGCCCCACTTCGGCCCAATCAAGCGCAGGGACTTGATTCGCTATTTGAGACGATTGGGTTTTGAGGGCCCCTATTCTGGTGGGAAACATCAGTTCATGATCAGGGGTGATGTCACGCTGAGGTTGCCGAATCCGCATCGGGGTGACATTGGGAAGGAGTTTCTGGCCAGAGTATTGCGACAAGCCGGAATTCAGCGGGATGAATGGGAGGAACTCTGAAGGGATGAATAGCAATTACAGACTCGAAGTAAAAGACAGCGATCTGGAGACGATGGCCGTTTTCTTGCGGGGACTGCTGGAAAATGGGATCGTGGATGCTTTGCTGGTGCCTCAGCACACGCCGCCCGGCGATAACATCGTCCAGACCTTGTTCACCGATCCGGCCAAGCTGGAGGGGATTGATCCCATTGCGCCGGTGCTACCGGTGAACTCCGCCAAGCTGGTGTCGGACCTGACGGAGACGGGAGTGGTGGGCCGGCTGGGAGCGGTACTGCGCTCTTGTGAGGTCAGAGCTCTGATCGAATTGGTCAAGCTGAAGCAGGCCAGCCTGGATAACGTGGTCCTGATCGGGGTGGATTGCATGGGCACTTATGAGATGAACGACTATGCCGAGTTGGCAGCAAGCGGCAATAGTGATTTATCAACGCATCTGTTGTCGCAGGCCCAAGAAGGCCGCCTCTTGCCGCACGAGGGCCATCAATTCCGTGTGGCCTGCCAGATGTGCGAGTATCCCGTTCCCCAGGGCGTTGACTTGGCCCTGGGCCTGATCGGGCTGGACACGGCCAATGAGATATTGGTCACCGCCAGCGATGAACTAGCTGAGAAGTTGGAGCTTAGCCCGACCGAGTCGCCCGCCGCCCGCCAAGAGGTCGTGGACAGGCTGGTGGCCGCACGGACAGCAGAGCGCGACCGCCGTTTCGCCGAGTTTCGTCAGCGCGTGGCGGACATGCCCAGTCTGCTGGCCGAGTTCTCGCGCTGCATCCGCTGCCACAACTGCATGGTGGTCTGTCCCTTATGCTACTGCAAGGAGTGCATCTTCCGCACGGCCACATTTGACCACGCCTCGGCGCAGTATTTCAGGTGGGCCAACCGCAAGGGCTCCATCCGCATGCCCACCGACACCCTGATCTTCCAGTTGACGCGGCTCAACCACATGGTCTCGTCTTGCGTGGGATGTGGGATGTGCGAGAGCGCGTGCCCCAACGATCTGCCAGTGGCCACCATCTTCCGCGCGGTAGGGGAGAAGGTGCAGGCCCTGTTCGACTACGTGCCTGGCAGGAGTCTGGAGGATGAGCTGCCGGTGGCCACTTTCCGTGAGGACGAGTTGACCAGCTTGGGGGAGAGAGAATGAAGAGCAAAGCTCAAAGCTCAAAGCTCAAAGCTCCAACTTCCAACCTCCAACCGCCAGCCTCCAGCTTCGCGTTGGATATTCAGAAGCAGAGTGGCGAGAACGTCTTTCGCTGCTACTATTGCCAGAAGTGCACGGTGGGTTGCCCCACGGCCTATGCTATGGACTACAAGCCGGCCCAGGTGTTGAAGATGATCCAACTGGGTATGAGAGAGCCTCTACTCAAAAGCTCAGCTCCCTGGCTGTGCGTGGGCTGCGAGACCTGCGGCACCCGCTGTCCCAACGGAATTAGCCTGGCGCCGGTGATGGATACCCTCAAGTACATGGCGCTGGAGGCGGGCTACGCTCCGCCAGAGACCACTGTCTACGCCCTGCATCGTGCTTTCGTGAACAGCATCAAGATCTTTGGGCGAGTGCACGAGACCACCATGTTGGCCGAATACATGTTGAGGAGCAGAGACATCTTCTCCATTCTTCTCTCCAGTTACGATGTGGCGATCACTCTGCTGCTCAATCGCAAGCTACCGATTCTGCCAGAACGGGTCAAAGAGCTGGGTCAAGTGAAAGAGCTTTATAGAAGAGCAGGGCGGTAGAAGGCTCAAAGCTCAAAGCTCAAGTAA
>CAYWWC010000127.1:0-11373 GCA_964461615.1 uncultured Anaerolineae bacterium | reverse complement strand
CCCCGGTCTCTCCTTGACAATCATGAATATCTCGGTTATAGTTCAATAAACGCGGCCTTTGCGACAAGAGCGAACTCAGCGAAATTCGGGCATGGGACATTTTTCACTTCAGTCAGTGAAGCCCCAGCCGGGCCGCAGAGATCTCACACAATAGGAGAGAAGGAGGAACCACATCAATGAAGACCGCGCCTGAGTACCATCCTACTATCAAAGACTTGCCCACAGGAGAACGACCCCGGGAGAGGTTGAAAAAATACGGGGCTGGCTCTCTCTCCAGCGTTGAGCTTCTGGCCATCATACTGCGCACTGGCGTGGGCGGGGAGAATGTCCTCAACCTGGCTGCGCGGCTCCTGGCCAAATTCGGAGGCCTGTTAGGTCTGGCTCGCGCCAGCATCAGTGAGCTTTGCGGGGTGAAAGGCATAGGAGTGGCTAAAGCAGCTCAGTTAAAAGCAGCGATCGAACTGGGGCGAAGGCTACTTATCGCCTCTCCTGAGGAGCGCCTTCAGGTCAAGTCTCCAGCCGACGCGGCCAACCTGATGATGATAGAGATGGGTATGCTGGAACAAGAACACATGCGTCTCATCCTCCTGGACAGCAAGAACTATGTCTTGGATACCCCCACCATGTACATCGGTAGCTTGAACACATCCGTCATCCGCGTCGGCGAGCTATTTCGGGAGGCGATCAAACAGAACTGCGCAGCCATGATCGTCGCCCACAACCATCCCAGCGGCGACCCCACCCCTTCGCCTGAGGACGTCGCAGTAACGGAACTCATCACCCGGGCCGGCCAGCTATTGGACATTGACGTACTGGATCACCTGATTATCGGCCACCAGCGCTATGTTAGTTTGAAAGAAAGGGGGTTGGGATTCAAGTGATCTCTAAGAAAAGCAAACTGGCGGGAAATTGAGGGCAGCACAAACGCCAAAGAATCTAAGGAGAAAAAAGGCAACTAAGCTGGCTCTAGCCGTGGCCTTGCTCCTCGTCCTGGTGAGGCCAACCAAGCCCGTTGTGCCGCTGGGCCCGCAGCAAAAGGTGGTAACCATCAATCCCAAGATGGGCGTTCACACCCGCCTGACCGATGAGGTGGAGGAGTGGAAGATCAAGCAGACGCTCTTGATGGTGCGGCAGATGGGCGCGCTCTGGATCGTGGAGTACTTTCCCTGGGCCTACTACGAGGGGGTAAAGGGGCAATTCGACTGGAGCCATCCCGACATGGTGGTAGATCACGCTCTGGCCCAAGGATTGACGGTGATCGCCCGCCTGGGCTTCGTCCCTGAGTGGGCACGGCCTGAGGACACCATCACATCTTACCTCGATCCGGAACATTATGACGACTTCGGCGACTACGTCCACGCCTTCGTGACTCACTTCCAGGGCCGCGTCCAGCACGTAATCTTATGGAACGAACCCAATCTCAGCCTGGAGTGGGGGTATCGGCCCGTGGATCCTGAAGGCTACACCGAGCTTCTCAAAGCGGCTTATGTCCGGGCCAAGGAAGCCGACCCCCAGGTGCAAATCCTGGCCGGCACCCTGGCCCCGACGCTGGCCCCAGATGGCGATCCGGAGGGCCTGAACGACGTGGTCTACCTCCAACGGATGTATGAGGCCGGAGCCCAGGATTACTTCGACATCCTGGCCATCCACGCCTACGGTTGGACGTTCCCCCCCGACGATCCCCCGGCGGCGGACAGGGTCAACTTCGCCCGCGCCGAGCTCCTCCGCCAAGTGATGATCGCCAACGGCGACGAGGACAAAACGTGCCTGATCACCGAGGGCGGCTGGAACGATCACCCCCGCTGGACCAAGGCCGTGCGCCCCTATCAGCGCATCGAGTACAGCATCCGAGCCTACGAGAAGGCCCTGGAGTGGGACTGGTGCCAGGCCGTCTGCCTGTGGGCCTTTCGCTACCCCCGGCCAGCCAAAGGCTACGCTGACTACTTTGCCTTCGTGACGGTGGATTTTATTCCCAAGCCCATCTACCTGGAAGTGCAAAGATACGCACGGGGCGAGAGAGAATAGAGAATGAGGAAACTGAAAAGTAGTCGGGTGCTTTGGGCAATCCTGGCCCTGGCAGCCGTCGCCATGGTGGCCTGGTTTGTGCTAGCACGGTTGAGTGGAGAAGACGACGAAACCTGGGCGCGGATACAGCGAGAAGGGCTGATGCAGGTGGGGATGGATGCCAGTTGGCCGCCTTTTGAATACATTGACGGGTCAACGGGCCAGATCGTGGGTCTCGACGTTGATCTGGCGCGAGCCATCGGCCAGCGTGTGGGCGTCGAAGTGGAGCTAGTCAACGTGGGCTTCGACAGCCTCTACGATGCCCTATACGTGGGTAGGTTCGATGCCATCGTCTCGGCCCTGCCCTACGATCCTCTGCTATATGGAGACGTGGCCTATTCCATCTCCTACTTCAACGCCGGGCAGGTATTGGTCGTACGGGCCGATGAGACAGAGACCAGCGAATCAGTGAATCAGCGAATCCGCGAAACGAATGACTTGTCTGGAAAAAAGTTAGGGGTAGAATGGGGTTCGGAAGGTGATGTCATAGGTAGACGGCTGCAGAAGAAAATCGAGGGCTTGAGCCTGGAGAACTACATGGCTCCCCAGGATGTGTTGTGGGCCTTGAAAGAGGATGAGGTAGAGGTGGCCATAGTGGACGCCGTCTCCGCCCACCAGTTCATTGCTACTAAGGGGGGCGTGCAAGTGGTTGGCGACCCGCTGACCGATGAGCTGTACGTCGTCGCTGTGCGGCTGGAGAGCCCATTGCTTCTGAAGGCCATAAATAAGGCGCTGGTGGAAATGAGGGAAGACGGCGCCGTGGAGAGACTTCAGGAGAAGTGGTTGCGTTAAGGTCGGTCTTCGGACGGAAGCAACACGAACCCCGCCTGCTCAAAATCATGATCAAAGGCAAAGGCATTGAGCAGGCCCAACTGCCGCATGATGGCAAAGCTGGTGCAATCGGTGAAGGAGAAATCCTTATCGTCGTATCTGACAAAGACGTCCCATGCCGCTTGCCATATCTTCTCATCAACGTTGATCATCCTCACCAGCGGGCTCTGCAGCACCCACCTGCCGAACTCGACGGCTTTTTCGTGGCCGAGGCGGGCCCGAATCAAGGTCAAGGTCTCATCAATCACATAATCACTGGTAAAGAGCCGGGCTTCCCGACCGATAAGCTTCTGCATAAAAGCAGAGGCACGAGGGTGGTAGATGTCCAAGCCATTGAACAGAGCATACCAAGCCCCAGTGTCAACGAAGGCTCTCATTTATCTTTCTCCCATCCATAAAGATACTTATCATGATGGATGGAGACATCGTCAGGGCCAAAAGATGCTGCTCCCACGATACTCCAGATGGGATCGTCCTCCCGGAGCACCGCGCTCTCCCCACGCTCCAAGTATTCTCTTAGAGCCTGGCGAATCTGCTCAGCCATAGCAAGACCTGTGGCCTTGCTCCGCCTTTTCAGTTCCTCGTAAACATCGCCGGGTATGTAGATTTGCGTTCTTACCATAGTGCTCATAATATCCCCCCATGTCCAAGTTTGAAACATATGGCTGTGTATACATTATACTCAAGGCGAAAGTTCTTGTCAAGCTCAGTTAGTCGGTCTTGTCAATCCGCGACGCGTAAATGAGGAATTGCCTTTCCGATCGTTTTTATGGTAAAATAAGTGGTATGAATCAACTGCTATTGAAAGACAAACTGCAAACCCTCCCCACCAAGCCCGGCGTCTACCTGATGAAGGACGAAGGGGGCGAGGTGATCTACGTGGGCAAGTCGGTGAACCTGAGGCATCGGGTGCGCTCCTACTTCCAGGCTTCGGCCAGCCACTCCCTCAAGCTGCACCGTCTGGTATACCGCATCGCCGATTTCGACATCATCGTAACCGACTCGGAGATAGAGGCCCTCATCTTGGAGTGTAACCTGATCAAGGAACACCGCCCCAAGTACAACATCCGCCTCAAGGATGACAAGCGTTATCCTTACATCAAGATCACCTGGCAGGAGGATTACCCTCGCATCATCGTCACCCGCCGCATGGAACGCGACGGGGCCCGCTACTTCGGCCCCCTCACCGACGTCCGGGCCGTCCACCAGACCCTGGACATGCTGCGCCGCCTCTTCCCCTATCTGACCTGCAAACGCGAGATCACAGGCCAGGACACCCGGGCCTGCCTTTACTATCACATCGGCCGCTGTGCGGGGCCTTGTATCGGCGCTATCTCCAGGGAAGAGTACCGAGCCCTGATCAGGCGCATCTGTCTGTTCCTGGAGGGCAAGGCCGAGGAGATCGTGGCCGACTTGCAGACCCAGATGACCTCAGCAGCCGAAGCGCTGGATTTCGAACAAGCGGCCGCCCTTCGCGACCAGATCAGGGCCGTGGAGACGGTAACCAAGCAACAGAAGATCGCCCTGGCGGTGGGAAAAGATGAGGACGTTATCGCCCTGGCCCGAGAAAACGACGACGCCTGTGTGCAGGTGTTCTTCATTCGGCAGGGGAAACTCATCGGCCGCGAATACTTCATCCTGGACGGCACCGCGGAGGAAGACGAGGCTCAGATAGTGGCCTCCTTCCTCAAGCAGTTCTACGACGAGGCAGCCTACGTACCCATGAAGATCATTTTACCAACCACTATCGAAGAGGGCATAGTTATCGAGTCCTGGCTGAGGAGCAGACGGGGCAGCAAGGTGAGACTGCACGTGCCCCAGCGGGGTCGGGGGAAGGAGCTGGTGCAAATGGTCGCCGAGAACGCCGCCGAGACTTTGGCCAGCCTGCGGGCTCAATGGCTGGCCAATGAGGGGCGGAGTGTCGAAGCCCTGGCTCAATTGCAAGAGCACCTGAGTCTGAAAGAGGCGCCCACCCGCATTGAGGGCTACGATATCTCCAACATCCAGGGAACAGCGGCCACAGGCAGCATGGTGGTCTTCCTCAAGGGCGTTCCCCGCAAGAGCGATTACCGTCGCTTTAGGATCCGCACGGTGGATGGAGCGGATGATTACGCAATGATGAAAGAGGTACTGCGGAGGCGCTTCAAGAGAGCTATTGAGAGAAGGGCTGAGGCAGAAGCCAAGAGCGGCGATGTTTGGACCATCTTGCCCGACCTCATCATCATTGACGGCGGCAAGGGGCAACTGAACGCCGCCCTGGAGGCGCTGGAGGAACATGGTTTGAAGGATGAAGTGCCCGCCATAGGCTTGGCCAAGAAGCAGGAGGAGGTGTTTCTCCCCGGTCGCTCAGATCCCCTCGTCCTGCCCCGCGACTCTCAGGGACTCTACCTCTTGCAGCGCGTCCGCGACGAGGCTCACCGCTTCGCCATCAGCTACCACCGCAAGTTGCGAGCCAAAAAGAGCTTGACCTCGATTCTGGAGGAGGTCCCCGGCATCGGCCCCAAGCGCCGCCAGGCTCTGCTCAAGCACTTCGGCTCTATTGATGCCATTCGCCAGGCATCGGTCGAGGAGTTGGCCGCCGTGAAGGGGATGACCAGGAAGGCAGCGGAGATGGTGAGGGAGAACCTGTGATCGGGAACTATATGATGACCTCCACGCCGACCACGGTTGAATGTGGTGCTACCGATAGTTCAGGCATGGCCACAGTATAACACAAAATGCCCGGCGTGCCAACAGGCATGCCGGGCATTTACTTGTTCACTCGTTAGCTCGCTCCCTCACTCCTCCGCCAAAAACTGTTCGATGGCTTCCTTGAGTTGGTCCGGAGGCACAGGCCCGCCCTGCTCTCCTTTGATAATCCAGAACAGCGGTGCCGGGGGGAATTGGTTCTGCTGCCCGATGGTGAAATCCTGTATCACCTTGTCCGCCGTTTGGCCTTCATCAATACAGGTCGAGAAGGCATCAGCGTCCAGGCCCAACTCAGCAGCATACCCCTTGAACATGGCCGTGCCTTCCTCTTCCTGACTCCACTCGTCCTGTTTCTCGAAGAGTAGGTCGTACATGGAGCAGAAGCCTCCCTGTTGCCCGGCACATTCGGCTGCCTCGGCTGCCGTGAATCCCTGGATATGATCGAGGGATGGGAAATACTTGACCATGAGCCGCACCTTGCCCGTGTCTACATATTCCTTCTCCAAGTCAGCCCACTCTTCCACGAAGTGCTGGCGGTTTTCCGGGGACTGGAAATCAACGAACTCGGCGATAGTGATCTCTGCCTCATCTGAGCCACAGAAGGCATCGCCGGCGTAAGTATAGCCGGGCTGTTCCGGGTTGGGATCGAAGGGCGTCACGCCAGGCGGCAGCGGCGTGGGCGTGGGGGCCGGATGCTCCCCGCGCAGCGCGGCCTCAATGGTCTGTTGGAATACCTCGAACGGCTGCGCGCCGGAGACGAACCAGTCGTTGACGAAGAAGGCAGGGGTACCCTCCACTCCGGCCGCTACGCCCCGTTCCAGCTCCGCCTGAACCTGCTCGGCTGTCTCTCTCGACTCTATGCAGGCAGCAAAGGCATCAGTATTGAGGCCCAGCTCAGCGGCGTACCCCTTGAACAGTTCGGCCGCATTCTCCTGACTGCCCCACTCTCCTACTGTCTCGAAGAGGTGCTCGTGCATAGCCCAGAAAGCTTCGGCCTCCTGCTTGGCGGCGCAGACCGCCGCTTCGGCAGCCGGGCGTGCATTGGGGTGGAGGGAATCCATGGGAAATTGAAGGAAAACGTGCTTGACTTTGCCAGTTGCTATGTACGCTTCATACAGAAGCGGGTCCGTCTGTAGAGTATGACGGGCGCAGAATGGTCACTGGTAGTCGGAATACTCGGTCAGCGTTACCGGCGCATCAGGATTGCCGTGGTAGGGCGCGCCCTCCTCGGTGAAGCCCATGGCCACCTCACCGCTTGTGCTGATGGAGGGTATAAGCACCTCCGTGGTTGCCGCAGGCTTTGGCGTATCCGTCGGCGGCACCGATGTGGCCGTCGGCTCCGACGTGGCCTGGGGGCTGCAAGCAGCTACGATCAGAGCTGCGATGAGCAACCCCAGGTAGAGAAAACGTTTCAGATTCATTTAACCTCCAGTAAAGTAGATTGTTCGGATAATTATAGCACAATTGCCAACCGGGGCAAATCCGGCCCATCACGGTTCGCGGGCCGGGGATTGGCCGGTACGGGGCGACCAGAGGGCCAGCAGCACCACTGCGGCGAGGGCCAGTATCCCACCGAAGAAGAACGGCGCCGATGGGCCAAAGCCGTTCCATCCCCACGAGGGCATGCCTGACCACAGCAGTCCGGCGATGAGCGAGGCCGGGAAGTCCAGGATTCCCAGCACGGCGTTGTACGTCCCGTAGGCTGTGCCCCGCAATTCTGCTGGCACAATGTCGGCCACCATCGCTTTGGTGGTGCCGTAGGCCAAGCCGTAGTAGGCCCCATAAACGGCGTACAGCACCCACACGTGCCAGCCCGTCCTCGCCACTGCCAGGCCAAAGTAGATCAGCGCGTAGATCAGCCAGCCGCCGATGATGAGCTTGCGCCGCCCGATGCGGTCGGAGAGCGCCCCGGCGGGCGTGGAAAGCAAGGTGTACACCAGGGTGAAGGTGATGAGCATCCCCAACACCTGCACCACGTTCAGCCCCCGCTCACTGGCCCGCAGCACCAGGAACGCATCCGACGAATTGCCCAGGTCGAAGATGCCAACGATGACCATGAAGATGGCAAAGCGACGGCCCAATCCCCGGAAGGAGACTTTCGGGGCCTCGCGCTCTCTCTTGATTGGCACGTCCCGCGCACCGATGGCCAGCGAGAGCACGGCCAGGAAAGCCGGGATCAGGCTGATGAGCACTATTGTCTGAAAGGTAGCGCGCCCCAGAACCATGTTGCTGCGCTGCGCCATCCACACCACCACCAGGGCGATGATCAGCCCCAGCATCGCTCCACCGGTGTCGGCGGCGCGGTGCAGGCCAAAGGCCAGACCCCGGTGTCGCTCGTCAATGCTATCCGCCACCAGCGCGTCGCGAGGCGCGGTGCGGATGCCCTTGCCCACCCGGTCAGCCCAGCGCACGCCGGCCACTACCAGCCACGAGTTGGCGACGTAGAAGAGCGGCTTGACCAGCGCCGACAGCCCATACCCAGTCACCGCCAGCCACTTGCGCGCCCGCAGCTTGTCCGAGAGCCAGCCGGAGAACACCTTGAGCAGACTGGCCGTGGCCTCGGCGATGCCCTCGATCAGGCCGATGACGTTGGTCTTCACCCCCAAAACGTTGGACAGGAACAACGGCAGGATGTTGATGACCATCTCGCTGGAGATGTCCATGAAGAAGCTGGTCACGCTGACGGCCCAGACGTTGCGCGGCATTGACCGCCAGTTCGATCTACGGTTCACAGGTTCGGGGTTTGGGGTTTCGAGTTGCTTGTCGGTCATGTCGTCTCCTATGGGGATGGCGATTGAAATCGCACCTGGAGGGCACTCTGTGCCGAGCGACCACCCTTCGGACTGAGCCTCAGGACGAAGCCTACGTGGTCGCGGAAATCGTCCACGACGGTGGACGACCGGCGCGCTCGCGCCCCCAGAGGCGGCTTCAACCGCCGCTCTTATTCCGCTCGATACATGCCGAGCAATCGCTCCATCCGTCCCACGCTGTCGGCCAGTCCGCCCGGTCGGTTGCGACGCAGCCACAGCCGCCGATATTCGGCCACGATCTCCTCCAGGTCGCTGGCCAGGGCGCGCCGCGTCTCCAGCGGGATGGCGGCAATCTCGCCACCCTCCGCCCGCAGGCGGGCTATTCCCAGGCGACAGGCATGCCGTAACAAAGCGGCCGCGTGGCGGAACTCGTCAGCGATCAGCTCCGCGTCTGGACGAGCCATGCGTGCCTGGGAGAGGGGAGTCATCACTCGATCCACGTGCTCCAGCGTTCGCTCTAGCCCCTCAACCGTCGGACCCGGCCAGTCGCTCTCCGTCACGGCCTGATCGGGACGAAGCAGGAGCAAGGCCAGCAGGGAGGCGTTGGGGACGAGCACTCCAGGCTCTCTATAGGCGTTGCCCAGATCGTAGGCCAGGCAGCCCATCACGCCAGCCGCGTCTTGAAAGGCGTGGAGATCGAGGGCTCGCGGCAGGTCGAGGTCCCGATTGGCCTGCGTGGCCCAACTCACCGCCGCCCCGTAGGCATATCCCAGGAAGGAAACGGGCAGGTGCTGCCAGTGGCCATAGTCGCCCCAGTCGGTGATCAGAAAACCAATAGCTCCATGAGCTTGCCCGCTCTCGGCGGCGTTCCACAGATTGCCCAGCGCGTTGGCCGTGCGGCCAGCGATGGTGTTCCAACTGGACGTGCCGGGGCAGACGTAGTAGGGCACGCCCGCCTGGGCGAACTTCTGGCCGTTCTTGGCAAACGGGTACTCGGCCTCGTAGCCCCATTCCAGGGCGATGATGTCTTTCGGCAACTCAGGGATCAGATCGGGATGGTGCAGGATGATGTCGCCCCAGAACTGCATCGTGCGCCCGTGCCGCTGCACCAATTGGTGGATCTTCAGCAGAAACTCCAGATACACCCGCCCCACGCCCCGCTCCTCGCAGGCCGCCCGACTCCTGCCCTGACCCAGCTCGAAGGTCTCATCGCAGCCCACGTTGAATTGCCGGCTGGAGAAGTGGGGGAGGAGCTCATCGTATAGCTCGGCCAGCAGCTCCAGGGAGCCGGACTCCAGCGGGCACAGGCTGAAGGGATCGTCGCCCCAGGGACTCTGGAAGCCGTCGGGGGTCTCGGCCAGGTGGCGATAGCGGGGATGCTTCAGCCAGCGGTGCATGTGTCCGAAAGAGTTCTGGTTGGGCACCAACTCGATGAAGCGCTGGCGGCAGTGGGCGTCCAGGGCCATGACCTGCTCGCCCGTCACGGGTGAGGCATTCTCCCACACCTCCCGATGATTACGGTAGGCGAAGGTGTGCTCGGTGTAGAGCTGGAGCTGGTTGATTCGCCATTCAGCCAGCAGATCCACCAGCGCGTACAGGGTCTCCATGGTGGGCACCTTGTCCCGGCTGATGTCCAGCATGACGCCTCGATGGGGAAAATCGGGCCAGTCCTCGATGCGCAGGCAGGGCAGTTCTCCCGCGCCAGCGCACTGGCGAGCGATTTGCTTCACCGCCATGGCGGCGTAGAACGCGCCCGCTGCATCGTGGGCCACGATGTGGATGCTGTCCGGGCCGATGGTCAGACGATAGCCCTCGGGCCAGGGCACCTGCGCTGGGTCCACGTGGACGACAGCCTCTCGCTCTGGTTGGAGGCGATGGCTGCCTTCCAAACGATGGAGGCGTTGGGGCATTGGTAGAAGAATGAATTCGTCGGTCATGTTCTCACCTCATTGGTGAACCTCTGGAACACGGAAGTGCGGAAAGACGGATTACACGGAATCCCTTTCCGTGCTTCCGTGCCCTCCGCCCTTCCGTGTTCCAGGGGGAGAGCCGGGGCAGCCGCCTTATTCGATAGGCCACGCCGGAATCAACTCGTCAATCTCCCCCATCAACCGCATGGTCTCTTTCAGAGCGACGACGATCTTCTGGTAGTGGAAGAAGTCGTTGAAGTCGAGCTTGCGGCCTTTGCGGTCTTTGAGCCACTTGTGCAAGACCTGGTAGCCGCCGATCTGGAACTCCCAGACCTCTGGCTCGATTCCCTCGAAGTACTGGGTTTTGTTGATGTAGACGCGGCCTGTGGCCTTCGGCTTCGGCTTGGGTCGGATCTTTACCTGCGTTTGGTGCTCGAAGTCGAGCGGCAACCTGCGGCTGAACACTGTCACTGACCTGGGCGAAGTGTCGGCGGGGACTTTCTTTTTCTCCGTGACCTTCTCCACATAGCGGACTTTCTCCACTTCGTCGGAGCCGGACACGCCAAAGTTGGTGATGAGGTGGTGCAGCTCTGACGACTCCATCAGGTGCAGGCTCACCAACTCCTCACCCTTCTCCGCCAGGGCCTTGAACAGATCCCGGTCGGAGGTGAGGGGCAAGCGGGGGAAGTCAATCTTGAGGAGTTCGGCGTAGCGCTCGCGGTAGGTGGGGGAGTGGAAGACAGCATAGGCGTAGTGGAGGATGTCCTCCGGGCCGAAGGTGGCCTCCAAGTCACCCTTGCCCTCCCGCACGAATTTCAGGCCCAGCTTCTCCTCGACGGCGGCGATGAACTTGGGCGAGAGGTTGGGTTCGCGGGTGACTTCTTCGGTGGCGAAAAGCGTGCCTTCGGTGTCCTCAGGAGTCGCGTAGAGATAGAGCGGGAAGCATCTCATAGCAGCGTGAGCCGTCTCCAAAACATGGCGATCCACCAGTAGATTTGTTACCCAGAAATGACGTATTTTCGGTGTCCTAATCTGCCTATTCGTTATCATGCAGATGTTTTCCTGCAACATGTGCCGCATCGTTGGATAAGCATGAGACCCTCTTGGTATGACCTGCGGATTGTAGTAAA
>CAYWWC010000126.1:2252-11442 GCA_964461615.1 uncultured Anaerolineae bacterium | reverse complement strand
ACTCATGGCTGAACCCGAACTTCAGTTTATTATCCACGGCGACGTCCCCGACAGCTTCTGGCAAGAGCTAACGCGGCAACTTGGGGAATGTTACCGATGCTTGCCCACCTCAGACCTGGAAGTCGTGCAAATGTGCCTGTTGGACACGGTGAAGAGGCTGAGGCAGTTCTTGGCTGCGGAGCACGCCGAGCTGGGCATCGCCAGCCCGCTGGGTACAGATACACTCAATTGAATATTGGATATTCTTTTTCCCCAGCGCCATCAAACATTTTAGGAAGGACGGTCTGAGATGTCGTTAGTATCCATGATCATTGCCGATCGCATGGAATCGCTGACCAGGTACTACGACCGCTGGATGAGTCTCATCACCGGCGGACAGGACAAGCGAGTTCGAGACGCCGTGCTAAGCTACGTCGAGCCTGGTGATCTGGTGCTGGACGTGGGCTGCGGCACGGGGACGCTAGCCGTTAAGGCGGCCCAAAAGGGCGCTCAGGTCATCGGGATAGACCAATCGCCGGCCATGCTGAAGCTGGCGCTGGGGAAAGCTCAGGCCAACGGTGTAGAGGTGGATTTCCGCCTCGCCCAGGCCCAGAGCCTCGACCTCGACGAGGAGTTCGACGTGGTGACCGCCACCTTCGCCCTCAGCGAGATCTCCCCCGACGAGGCGGAGATGGTCGTGGCCGACCTGGCGGAATACCTGAAGCGTTGCGGCAAAATGATCGTGGCCGACGAGGCGCAGCCCACCAAAGCACTTCAGCGCATCGTTTCCGGGTTGCAGCGGGCAATCGTGGCGCTGCTTACCTTCATCGCCATCGAGGAACGCCCCACCCGCCTGCACAATCTGCGAGCACTGCTGGAGTCCGTCGGGCTGATCGTGACAGACGAGCAGATTTTCCAGAGCGGCGCGCTGCGCCTGGTGGTGGCTGAACGGCAGAGCCCGGTGGTGAAGCCCAGGCGGGAGATTTTGGAACCCATAATCCTCAGCGGCCTCAAGGGTTTTCTGTGGGATTTTCTCTGCTGGCTGTTTATCCTGCCCCTGGCCGTGAGATCGGGACTGTACAGAATCGGCAGCCCAACGCCGGACTCGCCCCTCCTCCTCACTTCCAATTTCTACATGACTTTCAAGCAAGTGGTCAAAGCGCTTCGGGGCCGGCATTGCTGGCTTATGGTCCAAGACACCGAAGGGTGGAACGTCTGGTGCGCAGCCGATGCTCGTATCTTCAGCGCGGAGAAGGCGGCAGCCTTGATGCGCGCCTACGATGTGGATGGCCTGCTCAATCACAAGACCATCATCATACCCAGGCTGGGCGGGAGGATAGCGCGGCGGCTGTCTGAGCTGACGACCCCTTCGACTGTAAGCGAAGCTGCCTCTGGACAAGGCTGGCGGGTCATCAAAGGCCCCATCGAAGCCCGAGACCTGCCAGCGTTTATCGAGGGCGACCTGGTAACCACGCGCCCCATGCGCAGCCTGCGGCGCTACTACAGCTTTCCCCAGCGGCTGAGGGTGGGGGTGCTAACGGCGCTCTCCGCCATCTTCTGCGCTCTGCCCTTCCTGTTCATCCTGAAGGAGTTCCTACCGTTTTTCCTCGCCTTCGGCCTCGTCAGCTCCTTCGTGCTGGCCATCTTTCACTATTGGATCCCAGGCCGAACCGGCGTGGTCAAAGAGGCACTGTTGGCCGCGTTGGCTTTCATCGGCCTGCTGGGCTGGATCGTCGCCCAGGGGCAACCCTTGACCCTGCGCCTGGGGTGGGTGATACTGGCTCTTCTCATCTATTCCTTCGTCCAGGGTTTTATGTATCAGAGCACCACGCCGGTGATTTATTGGAAGAGAGTCTGGAGATAGAAATGCGTTTGAGAGGTGAAAAAGTCATCATCCGCCCTATGATTGGAGAGGATGTAGACAAGATGAAGGACTGGCGGCCTTTTACCGACCCGCTCTACTCTCTGTGGAACAGGCCATCACAGAGCAGCGATGATTACATTCGGTTTCAAGCCCAAGTCGACGACCCCAGCCGACGATGGTACGCTGTCGAGGATCTCGCGGGGCGCCTGATCGGACGACTTAGCCTGCGGCGGATAAGCCGGCGCAAGTCAGCCCATCTGGGCATAACCCTGGGGGCCGACTACGTGGGCCAGGGCCATGGCAGCGACGCCATCGGTACATTTTTGGTCTACTACTTCTGGGAGATGGAATTCGAAACACTTTACCTGGACGTGGCCGCTCCAAACAAGCGGGCCATCCGCTGCTACGAGAACTGCGGCTTCAAGCACATTGACAGTCACTATCGAGGGGCTGGCAGCGATGAGCGGTTGACCTTCCTCAAGGGTAAGAGGTACCGCGACATCAGACGATTCTTCAAAAAGAAGAAGGGCCGTAATGTCGTTCTGTTCTACGACATGAAGATCGAGAAGGGAGACTTGAAGGTTCAGGAACGACAGGGGCCACAAGATACTGCGGCGGCGCATTAGCTGATACAGGAGTTACGCGGTCAATAGCGAGCCCGTCGGTTGAGTAGTAGCGCCAGCGTATCGAAACCAGGGCGAGCGGAGATTGCAAGACCCATTCTTGGCTTCGATACGTCGCGGAGCTTATCCTGAGCTTGTCGAAGGGAAGTGAAGGACTCCTAATCAGCCTGCTCAGGAAGCAAGGGGCAGACGTTCGTCAATGTTCATTTTGTCTTCGTTGGACATTTCTCCCTCCGGTAACATTTTACATGAATGAATGCGCTTGGTTGCAACACCAACGTGTTTATCCGGGACATCTCGGGGGTAGGAGGTCGCCGCCGAGATGCCCCTCTCTGGCGGATGGGAGACGCGCCGGTAATTCGGGCATGCCCGCTGCGGTCGGTGGCGGAAAGCTGCCATCGGATCCCCTTTGCAGCGCGCGAGCCAGTCGCATCGGCCAAATGGCAAGTGATCTGCTGAGCTCGTCTAGGTACTCAGGCAAGGTGCTGGCGGTTGTCTCCAAGGCCATCTATCTGTCGGGGCCTGGTGAGGAAATCCTGTGGCTGGCCCATGAGGTCTTGCCAGCGCATCGTCGCTGCATCCAGGCTCCTTTCCCCCTCATTGGGAGGGATGAAGGGGGGAGCGGCGATCTCTGTCCTGGCATGGAATTCTGGGTACAGAGCAAGAGGCTCATTCTGGGCGACCGTGTGGCAGTAGATCTGGCTAATGCTGTAGTATGGGAGCCGTCGGTCATTTGTCCTGGACAGGCCCTTCGGCCAAGCTCAACGCAGTTGAGCCGCTCAGGACAGGCGCCGCCGTTGCCTGTGGTAAACACTGGCTTCCAGCATCTTCTTGCCGCCCTCAAATCCCCTGAGACTGCGAAGGGCCTGGGTCAAACCATCCCCTTGATCGCGGCGCTCGCCAGCGGTAGTGATCTCCCCCTGACTTTCACCCAGGATCTTTTCGTGGCTCGAGCACTGGGACCGATCACCAGGATCGCAAGAGCCTGTCTCGGCCGGGACATGCGGCGCATAGCAGAGGAAAGTGAGCAATTGGTTGGATTGGGGCCGGGGCTCACGCCGTCCGGGGATGATTATCTGGGCGGCCTGCTCTTTACGGCTCGCTATCTGAGGGCCGCCTATCCAAATGAATTCACTTGGGGCGTAGGGCCCGTCCTGGATCTCTTGCACCAGGCGCGCCCGCTGACCAATCGCATCAGCCATACCATCCTTTCCGATTGCGCCCACGGTCATGGGCCGGAACCGCTTCACGATTTGGTCAACTCGTTCCTGCAAGCAGAGCCAGCGGAGTGTCTCCTGCGCAGTGTGGATCGGCTCACGGGGATCGGTCACACCTCCGGCTGGGACATGCTGGCCGGGGCGCTGACCGGGATGTTGCTGAAGGAGAATGACTATGGCTAAGGAAATCAAGACCAGGATTGAGACGGCCAATGCCGAGGCCTTTCGTCGCTTGGTGGCAGCCGACCCCGTGTTAGTAGACGTTGCACCAGCAGGCGACGTGATCCCAGGTCTGACAGACAAGATAGTGCTACATTCCGGCCCTCCGGTTGACTGGCAACGCATGAGCGGGGCACAGAAGGGCGCCGCCGTCGGGATTGACGTGCGAAAAGTTGTCCAGACCAACATCCCGCCGATAATTGATACTGCCATGGCTCACAAGAACCCTGGCCATCCGATCATCGGCGCCGCGGTCTCGTTCGCCCCCCACTGGACTGCTTCAAGAAGGCTCTAATCCGATTTGCCGAGAAGTATGGCCTGAAGTGATTCTGGGCTGTTGGGAAGGGTTTATGGCAACGGGATATACCATCAAGCGCAACCAATACTTTGATTCGGTCTTCCTTTGGATGGGATGCTCGGTCTGGCGGATCCTCTGCGCAGCGAGGCCCACACGCTGGTGGACATGGGCGCGGAGATGGCGGAATTACTAGATAAACTGTTGTGATCGGGGATGACTTCTTTGCCTTTTCTGCGTCACACTCAGCGATGTAGCCAGGTTTGACTTTTATCTCCCTTTGTGCTATCATATCCTCAGCTTTGAAAGAGGGTCGTAGATGACTGGCAAGTTGCGAAACGGGGCCATCAAAATAAGTTCCTTGGGGTGCGAGGACTACTTTGCCTACTATTACGCCTATGCCGCCGCGACGTCATGTGATGAAGCGGCAGCATGCAAGCTGCTTCACGCCCCGAGGACGACGCATCCTTAAGTCATAGCAATTCATCGGCATCTCAAAAGCGTGGAGCAGACAAGCCCACGCTTTTTTGTTTATCTGGAGGGAAAGATGCACTGTCGTGGCATTCGAGGAGCAACCACCACGGAAAAGAACACGGCCGAAGCCATTCTGGCTGCTACCAGGGAGCTCCTGGTGCTCATCGTCGAGGCCAACGACTTGAGGGTGGAAGATGTGGTCAGCGCCATCTTCACCACCACATCCGACCTGACGGCCGCTTTCCCGGCCAAGGCCGCGCGTGAGATGGGCTGGCACAATGTGGCCCTCCTCGATGCCCAGGAGATACCCGTGCCGGGCAGCCTGGAAAGGTGCGTCCGGGTTCTCATCCACTGGAACACGGAGAAGCGGCAGGATGAAGTCGTACATGTATACATCAAGGGAGCGAATGCGTTGCGGCTAGATTGGAGATTAGAAATTAGAGATTAGAGGTTGGAGCAACATCCAACTTCCAATATCCACATTCAGGAGGTATCTGCTATGATCATCATCATGAAAATGGGGGCTGGAGAGGAGAGGATTCAAGAAGTAGTGGCCCAGATAGAAGACCTGGGCTTTCAGGCTCACCTCTCCCGTGGCGAGGAGCGGACCATCATCGGCGTCATCGGCGATGAGCGGCCTGTCAGCCCCCACGTGTTCGAACTGATGGATGGAGTGGAGAGGACGGTGCCCATCCTCCAGCCCTTCAAGCTGGCTAGCCGCGACTTCAAGCCTGAGGATACCGTCATCCCCATCAACGGGATGCGCATCGGCTCGCGGGAGGTGACAGTCATGGCCGGCCCCTGCGCCGTGGAGAGTCGCGAGCAGATGATGGAAGTGGCTTGGGCGGTCAAGGAGGCCGGGGTCCGAATCCTGCGCGGCGGGGCCTTCAAACCTCGCACCTCCCCCTACAGCTTCCAGGGCTTGAGACAGGAGGGCTTGGAGATCCTGGCCCAGGTCAAGGAGGAGACGGGGCTGGCCGTCGTCACGGAAGTCATGGCCCCTGAGGATGTGCCCCTGGTGGCCCGCTATGCCGACATCCTCCAGATCGGGGCTAGAAACATGCAGAACTTCAGCCTGCTGAACGCTGCCGGCGAGTCCCAGATGCCCATCCTCCTCAAGCGAGGGATGATGTCTACTCTGGAGGAACTCCTCATGGCAGCCGAATACATCCTCTCCCACGACAACTACCGAGTCATGCTCTGCGAGCGGGGCATCCGCACCTTCGAGAAGTACACCCGCAACACTCTGGACATAAACGCCGTGCCCGTCCTCAAGGGGCTGTCCCACTTGCCCGTCATCGTTGATCCCAGCCACGGCACTGGCAGATGGGAACTGGTGGGGCCCGTAGCCAAAGCTGCGGTGGCCGCCGGCGCCGATGGATTGATCATCGAAGTGCACCCCCATCCCCAGCGCGCCCTCTCCGACGGGGCTCAATCGCTGAGACCAGAGAGGTTTGCCCAGTTGATGAAAGAGCTGGAGCGGGTGGCGGAGGCAGTGGGGAAGGGAGTGGGGAAGGGAGTGGGGTGATGAGTAACGGGGGACGAGGAAACTCGTTAGAGACCTCCAGGATTTTAATTATCCCAAAAGTGTGGTAGACTAAGCCTGTTTTTCGCACCTTACAGATGACAAATTAGAAGATCCGTTAATAGAATATTCTCCGCGTAACGGCGGCGAAATTTAAGGAGGCGCTATGCTTGAGAAAAAAATCAGGGTCTTGGTCGCGAAACCCGGTCTGGACGGCCACGATCGGGGAGCCAAAGTAGTGGCCAGAGCCCTGCGCGATGCGGGGATGGAGGTCATCTACACCGGCCTCCGCCAAACACCGGAGATGATCGTGGAGGCGGCCCTGCAGGAGGACGTGGACGTAGTGGGCCTCTCCATCCTTTCCGGCGCCCACATGACGATCTTTCCTCGAATCGCAAACCTTCTGGAAGAAAACGGCCTGGACGACGTGCTGGTCCTTGCCGGCGGAATCATCCCCGACGAGGATGTGCCAGCCCTCAACGAGATGGGCGTCCGAGGCATTTTTGGGCCGGGCACGTCTACGAAGGATATTGTCAAGTTCATCGAAGAGGAGATCGGTACACTGGGAAACTCGTAAATCCGTAAACTCGTACATTCGTTTAACTGGTCTACGAGTTTACGAATTTACGACTCTACCAATCTACCAGTGTACCAACCCATCTGACATCATGGAACTCATCAAACGACTACTGACGGGCGACCGCCGCGCCATCGCCCGTCTCATTACGATAATCGAAAACGACGGGGCTAAGGCACAAGAAGCGTTGGCCGCCCTCTACCCCCACACTGGCCGGGCTCACATCGTGGGCGTTACAGGATCGCCAGGCACAGGCAAGAGCACCCTGGTCAACGAGCTAGCCAAGGTCTACCGCCAGAGGGACCGCACGGTGGGCGACCAAACAAGTTTGGGCATCATCGCCGTGGATCCCACCAGTCCTTTCTCCGGCGGGGCCCTCTTGGGCGACCGCATCAGGATGCGGGACCTGTCGGGCGATGCGGGCATCTTTATCCGCAGCATGGCCACTCGCGGCAGCCTGGGCGGCCTGGCCCGGGCCACCGCCGACGCCGTGAAAGTGCTGGACGCCGCTGGCTACCAGACGATTTTCGTGGAGACGGTGGGTGCCGGCCAATCGGAGGTGGACATTGCCAGGGCGGCCCACACCACCATTGTGATAGAGGCGCCGGGGATGGGCGACGAGATCCAGGCCTTCAAGGCCGGCATCACCGAGATCGCCGACATCTTCGTGGTCAACAAGGCCGACCGGGAGGGCGCCGATAGGACTGTCATGGCTTTGCAGATGATCCTGGACCTCGACCACTCCTCGCACCTTTCTTCCCAGTCTCCTGGGTGGCGACCTCCCATCTGCAAGACGATAGCCCTTCATGGTGAGGGCATCGGCGCAGTGGTAGAAGCCATCGCAGAACATGCTGCTCATTTGCGAGAGAGCGGGAATCTCCAGCGGCGCGAACGAGAGCGTATCGAGCGGGAACTCAGGAGTATCATCACCCAGGAGATGGCGAGGAACTTCTTCGAGGGACTGGATGAAGCGCGGTTCGATAGCCTTGTTGACAACATCATTCGCCGCAAGCTGGATCCGTATTCGGCTGCGGTGCTTCTTCTCAAGGGGTGACATGCCTGAACTGCCAGAAGTTGAAACCATCGTCCGAGGCTTGCGAGAGCCTCTCATGGGTCGCCAATTCACCGGCGTCCGCGTTGGCTGGGAGAACTTGGTCGCCACGCCGTCGGTGGAGGAGTTCGAGCAGGGCCTCGCTGGCCAGAGGATTCTCGGTCTGAAACGGCGAGGCAAGTACCTGGTCTTCGCCCTGTCCGGCGGGGGAAGCCTGATCATTCACCTCCGCATGACGGGCCGGCTCATGATCGTGAATTCCGACGACGAGCTCGACAAGCACGACCACCTGATCTTCGAATTGGACGATGGGCGGGAACTGCGCTTCAACAACATGCGCAAGCTGGGCCGGGTCTATCTGGTGGACGACGAGGACGAGATAGTGGGCAAACTGGGTCCGGAGCCCCTGGACGCTGATTTCACCCCGGCCGATTTCGCCGCCCTACTCTCCGGAAGGCGGGGCAAGATCAAGTCCCTGCTTCTGAATCAGCAGTTCATGGCCGGAGTCGGCAACATCTACGCCGATGAAGCCCTCTTCGCCGCCCGTGTTCATCCTGAGCGCTTGGCCGACACGCTCACGGCTGGGGAGATCGAGTGTCTTTATCATGCCATCCGCCAGGTGTTGGCCCAAGGGATTCAGAATCGGGGGACCACCTTCAGCGATTACCTGGACGCCGACGGGAAGAAAGGGAGGAATCAGGAGAATCTTCGGGTGTTCAGGCGCGCGAGTCAGCCCTGCCCCCGCTGCAGGACGCCCATCGAGCGCACGGTGGTGGGCGGACGAGGGACGTACTTCTGCCCCAGGTGCCAGAAGTGATAGGCCAACTTTGTTGGCACGGGCTGCATGAGGAAAAGCAGTTGACATTTCATAACCGCCCTGTTATTGACGCACATGTGCACGTCCACCCGGCCATGGCGAAGGTCATGGCCGACATCATGGAAGCCAACAATCTGAGCAGTGTGGTCAATCTGGGCATCCTCGAGGTGCTTGGTATCCCCTTCCAGGAGGGGATGCGAGCCTTTCGGCAGACTTTGGGCGATCGTATGGTCTATTTCATTACCCCTGACTTCAGCGATACCTCTCCCGGCTTCGGCGAGCGCATGGCGGAGGAATTGGAGCGGAAGGTGGCGGCCGGAGCCCAGGGGCTTAAGATCTTCAAAGAGTTGGGATTGCGACACAAGGATGCCGGCGGCAACCTAGTCCCTGTGGACGATCAGCGTTTGGATCCCCTGTGGGCCAAGGCCGGTGAACTGGCCGTGCCCGTCCTCATCCATACCGCCGACCCACTGGCCTTTTTCCAGCCGCTGGACGAGAACGCCGCTTCGCTAACAGAGAACGCCGCTTCGCTAACAGAGAACGCCGCTT
>CAYWWC010000126.1:0-2152 GCA_964461615.1 uncultured Anaerolineae bacterium | reverse complement strand
GAGAACGCCGCTTCGCTAACAGAGAACGCCGCTTCGCTAACAGAGAACGCCGCTTTGCTAACGGGGAACGAGCGATGGGAGGAGCTGCAGGCCCACCCCGATTGGCACTTCGGCACGCCGGAATTCCCCGACCATGATACCCTCCTAGCCCAGCGCAATCGGGTCATCGAGCGACACCCCGACACGACGTTCATCGGCGCGCACCTGGGCAACTACCCTGAGAACCTGGCCTATGTGGACGCTTGTCTGGAGCGATATCTCAACTTCTACGTGGATACCAGCGCCCGCATCGGCGAGTTTGGCCGCCACCCGCCAGAGGAGACACGGGCGTTCTTTCTCAAGCACCAGGATCGAGTGATCTTCGGCACTGATCTGATGATCGGTTGGGACGCTTTTGATGATTGGGTTCGGGAGGACATGGCGAAGTTCAACCGCTTTTACGACGGCCATTGGCGCTTTTTCGAGACGGGCGCGCGGCACATTGATCACCCGTTCCCCATTCAGGGGGCATGGAAGGTGGACGCTGTCAGCCTCCCAGACGATGTGCTGGAAAAACTATACGTCCGAAACGCGCAGCGGCTGGTCCCCGGTCTCTAGAAATGAAAGCCATCAACGATGGGCACCCTCAAGCAGCCTCTAGCTTGTATTCTCCCTTGTCCTCCCTCAGATACCCCATCCGAACCCGCGAGTCGTGGTCGAAAATGAGAAGGGCGTCCTTCTCCAGGGCCCAATTCCTGATGCGGCGCTTGGTCTCGATGGTCTCCAGCGGCTCCACATCGAAGGCGGAGGTCCAGGCCAGTCGCTCCATTTGTATCGTCCAGGAGGCCAGGTCGCCAATGTAGATCGCCGCCTCCCCACCCGATTCGATGACGACGCTTTGGTGAGCTCGGGTGTGGCCACGTGTGAGCACGCAGCGCACCTCGGAGGTGACGCGGGTGTCGCCGTAGAGGAGGCGCAACTGGCCACGCTTTTCCAGGGGGACGAAGTTCACGGCCAGGTAGGTGGCTCTGGTGCGCTCGTTGGGGTAACGGGCATCGGCCCACTCCAGGCGTTGGATCCAGTACTCGGCGCGGGGGAAGGTGGGCACGACCTCGCGGCAACGGTCGGAGACCTTGCCAAACCGTTGCTCGGAGACCTGGCCGAACCGCAGGAGGGTGTTGCCGCCACAGTGATCGGAGTGTAAGTGGGTGTTGATGACAATGTCAATGTCCTCAGGAGCGAAGCCCAGGCGGCGCAAGTCCCCCACCAGGCGGCTCTCGCCAGCGATGCTGTAGATCTCGCGCTCTTTGGGAGACAGCTTATCGCCGAAGCCGGTATCCACCAGGATCCTTTTGCCCTCGGATTCAATGAGTAGACAGTTCAGGGCCATGGGAATTCGGTTTAACTCGTCGGCCTGAACGATTTTCTCCCACAGCACCTTGGGCACCAGCCCGAAGTGTCCCCCGCCATCCATCCAGGCCAGGCCATCGCTGACGATGTGCAAGTCTGCATTGCCAAGACGCAATTTCTCCCTCCCATGCCCCCCCTCTTTCCCCCCCAACTTTGGGGGGGATGAAGGGGGGGGCGTCGTTATGCCCCTATTATACACGAAAAGCCCTGTTCTGGCTACTGGTTTAGCTGAACAGGGCTGAACGATTCCCTCAATGGATGAACTGGCTGCAAAATCCTAAACCCTCCCCCTGACCCTATGTCGGCTCAACAAGTCAAAATGGGCGACGCAACCAGCTCAGCGATCAAGAAGTCTCGCGGCTCTAACTCAGGTTACCCTCTTGTGCTGGGCGAAGGTCTCTGACCGCTCCCTTTCCGCCTCGGTCGGGAGACCTTCGGCGAACAGGGAGCGGCTCTAACTCGTGCTTCTTTTGAGAACCTAGCGACGGCTGTTATTGAGATATTGGTTCAACATCCTGACGCTGTACCTGCGGTGTCCCCCTGGAGTGCGGTAAGGCAACAATCCACCCGCTCTCTCTATCTTGTCCAGAGTAAACTGGCTTACCCGCAGGTACTTCGCGGCTTCCCTGGCGTTCATGAGGCTTACCCTCTTCTTCCCGTCCATTCTTACACCTCCTTTCCTTAAGAATTTAACGTCGGCTGTTATTGACTTAACCTTTGCACAAAAACGGAAATGGTCACGGTGGCACCGCCACAGGTATGG
>CAYWWC010000125.1:5612-11490 GCA_964461615.1 uncultured Anaerolineae bacterium | reverse complement strand
CGGTGAATGAGTGCGCTTCCTTGACAGGAAGGGGAAGCTCAGATATAATTTAGTCGCCAGCGCCAAGGAAGTCGCGGCGTAAAAATACAAAGGAGGCAATGAAATGCCCAATTATGCGTTTTTTGAAGGCGAGTTCGTGCCCATCGAGAAGGCCAAGGTTAGCATCATGACCCATACCTTCAACTACGGCACCGGTTGCTTCGAGGGCATCCGCGCCTATTGGAACGAGGAAGAGGAACAGCTTTTCGTCTTCAGGATGAGGGAGCACTATGAGCGTTTCCATCATTCCTGTGGCATCATCTATATCGAATTGCCCTACAGTGTGGAGCGATTGGGGGAGATCACGGTGGAGCTTTTGCGTAAGGAGGATGCACGCACGGACACCTACATCCGGCCACTGGCTTACAAAGCTACCGAGGGCATCGGGGTGCGGTTGCACGACCTGGAGGACGAGTTCGCCATGTTCACCGTGCCCTTTGGGAGGTACATTGAGAAGGAGGAAGGGGCCGACGTCTGCGTCTCTTCCTGGCACAGGATCAGCGACAACGCTGTGCCAGCGCGGGCTAAGATCACCGGCGCCTATATCAACTCCGCTTTCTCCAAGACCGAGGCCATGCTCAACGGCTTCGACGAAGCCATCGTCCTCAATCGAAATGGCCACGTCTCCGAGGGCAGCGCCGAGAACCTGTTCATCGTCCGCGCGGGGAAGCTCATCACCCCGCCGGTGACGGAGAACATCCTGGAAGGGATAACCAGGGACACCATCATGCAACTCGCCCGCGAGCAGTTTGGCCTGGAGACGGTGGAGCGGCCCATAGACCGCACTGAGCTTTACCTGGCCGAGGAGGCGTTCTTCTGCGGCACCGGTGTGCAGGTGGCAGCCATCGCCAGCATAGATCACCGCCCCGTGGGCACGGGCAAGCTGGGCCCCATCGTCAAGGAGATGCGAGATCTCTACTTCGACATCGTGAAGGGCAAAGTAGAAGAGTACCGGCACTGGTGTACCCCGGTGTACCCAAGATAGCTCGCCACCACAGAGCCGATGATGATGGTACCACCTGAGCATCCTGAGCTCGTCGAAGCCTGTCCTGAGCATGGCTGCAGGAGGCGCGATTTTTCAAGGCCCGCATCCTTCGACAGGCTCAGGGTGCTTGTCATAATACTACTGCAACGGATTGGGAATAAAACGGATTGAGAGTAGAAATTCGTTCCCTTCGACAAGCTCAGGACAAGCCATTCCGAATCCGTTGTAGTGTTTCGTTCAACGCAGTAGGCAAGGGTTCTATGAGTCTACTGAAAAAGCTCCCGCACCCGTCCCCGGGTGCGGAAATCGGCCCGAGGACGGGCCTCAGAGCAAGCTTCTTTCAGGGGAGTCTTCTATGGTATTTAAACCTCGAAGGTCTACCGGCATCCTGGTGGGCATCGCTATTATCATATCCTTATTAGCGCTCGATGCGCTGCTGCTTTCTCACCTCAGGCAGAGCCAGATCAGCCTTGTTTTCTTCATCTTCGCTCTGCTGGTTATCCTCAGTCTCCCCCTGCTGACCCTGTTGGGCTACTTGGTTTACGGACTATTCAATCTGCGCTACCAGTTGCATCGCAACGCCTTGACCATCGCCTGGGGGGCGACCCGGCACGTCATCCCCATGAGTAGCATCCAGGAAGTGGTGCGGGGTAAGGATTTGGGGGAGGAGATTAGGGTTAGGGGTATAAAGTGGACGGGCTACCTGGTGGGGCGTGTTGAGGTCGAGGGAATTGGGCGCACCCTTTTCTATGCCACCGAGCCTGTGGCCAAACAATTGCTGGCAATCACTCCCGCCCTGGCCTACGGCATCTCGCCATCCGACGCCGATGGGTTCCTCGACGCCTTCGAGATCCGGCAGCAGATGGGGCCCATCCAGCTTTTGTCCTATGAGCACCACCAGCCTGGCTTCCTGACTTGGCCCATCTGGCGGGATCGCTTGGCCCACCTGCTCCTCGCCCTTGGTGCAGGGGCCAATTTGGTCCTGTTCGCCTATCACTGTTGGCGCTACCCTGCTCTGGGCCAGGCCGATGTGTTCAGGTTGCCAGCCATTGGCTTGGTGGCCCTGGTGGCCAATTGCAGCCTGGGCGTTTTCATCCACAGCCGGCAGAGGGTGGGCGCCTACTTGCTCTGGGGGGGGGCAATCGCCGTCCAGCTCCTCTCTTGGCTGGTAGCTCTCAACATCATCGGCTAGCTACTGTTCCATTCTTTGAGGATAAGGAAAAGTCTCCCTTACCTTGCTACGGATGGGCGTCCGCGCCCCGTTTTGCGCTGCATCAGGCGTGGCGAGGACGCCACTTTGTAACGAAAAAAGGGGCATTTGGTAAGCTGTACGGTAGTTAACATTATCAGTTGATGCGATGGAGTCTAAGGTTTGCGTGAAGAAATGGATATTCTCAAAGATCTAAACCCCGCTCAGCGGGAAGCAGTACAGGCCATCGAGGGGCCGGTGTTGGTGTTGGCCGGGCCAGGCAGCGGCAAGACGCGGGTCTTGACCCACCGAGTGGCCTACTTGGTCGGTGAGTGCGGCGTGAGTTCCTACAATATCATGGCCGTGACCTTTACCAACAAAGCGGCTCAGGAGATGAAAGGGCGATTGCATCACTTGCTGGGCCAGCGGCTGCGAGGGCTGACCATAGGCACTTTCCACTCTATCTGCTCCCGTACCTTGCGCATTGAGGCGGAGCATCTGGATGTGAGCAGCGACTTCGTCATTTACGACCGCAGTGACCAACTGGCGCTCGTCCGCCAGGCCCTCAAGGACTTGAACCTGGATGACAAGACGTACCGACCGCAGGCCATACTGGGCACCATCTCTAGGGCCAAGAACGAGCTGATCGGTTCGGAGTCCTTTGCCCCCCAGACATATTGGCAGGAGGTGGCCGGTCGGATATACACTCGCTATCAGGAATTGCTCCTGGCAAGCAATGCCCAGGACTTCGACGATCTCCTGATGAACGCGGTTCAGCTTTTCACTCAGCATCCGGAGGTCTTGGCCAAATATCAGCGGCGCTACCTCCACATCCTGGTTGATGAGTTCCAGGACACCAACACGGCCCAATACGCGCTGGTCAAACGGCTGGCAGAGAAAAATGGCAATCTCTTTGCCGTCGGCGATGAGGACCAGTCAATTTACGCCTTTCGCGGCGCTGATTTCCGCAACGTCCACCGCTTTCGACGTGACTACCCCGATGCCAGGGTCGTCCTGCTGGAACAGAACTACCGCTCGACTCAGAGCATCCTCGATGTGGCCAAGACTGTCATCTCCCACAACACTCACCGCACGCCCAAGAATCTGCACACCGAAAAGGGCCGGGGCCTGCCCATCGTCGTCCACGAGGCATACAACGAGCAGGAGGAGGCGCGGTACGTGCTGGACCAAATCGCCCTTTTGACGGCAAAGGGGACATGCCGCCCGGGAGACTGCGCCATCATGTATCGCACCAATGCGCAGTCTCGCGTCCTGGAGGACGCCTTCGTCCGCGCGGGCCTGCCCTACAAGCTGGTGGGAGCCACGCGATTCTACGCCCGCCGCGAGATCAAAGATGTCTTGGCCTACCTGCGCCTGGTGCACAACCCTCACGATAGCGTCAGTCTGGCTCGCATCATCAACGTACCCACGCGGGGCATCGGGGCGAAGACGAGGAGTTCCCTTGAAGAATGGGCCGGTGATTTGGAAGTGCCAATTTATACAGCCTTGCGGATGTTAAGGGAGGAGACCGAGGGGGCTGCTGCTCCGTTTTCCACGCGCGCTCGTAAAGTCCTGGAGGGTTTTGCGGATCTATTGGACGAGCTAATCACCGCGCGGGAGAAGCTGAACGTGCTGGATCTGTTGGACCTGATCCTGGAGAAGTCGGGGTATCGCACCCACATCCGGGACGGCACGGAGGAGGGAGAGGATCGTTGGAACAACATCTTGGAGCTGCGCACAGTGGCTCGCGAGTACCTGGAATTGCCTCCAGAGACCGCCCTGACCACCTTTTTGGAGGAAGTGGCGTTGGTCTCCGAGGTTGATAACCTTGACGAGGCGGCGAACGTCCCCACGCTGCTCACGTTGCACATGGCCAAGGGTTTAGAGTTCACGGTGGTCTTCATCGTGGGGCTGGAGGATGGGCTCTTGCCCCACAGCCGCTCCTTCGACGAGCCTGAGGCCATGGAGGAGGAGCGTCGCCTCTGCTACGTGGGCATCACCCGGGCCAAAGAGCGCGTATATCTGCTCCACGCCTTCCGCCGCACCATGTATGGGGAAAGCCAGGTGGGCGAGCCATCCCGCTTCATCACCGACATCCCCGACCGCCTCATCGCGGGGCGCGGAGAAGCCCAGACGGCGCTCGATCTCGATAAACAAGAGCGGTCCTACCGTTGGCAGGCTCAGAGGCCTGTTACTTCCGTACCTGTTGTAACAGGCCAATTCGAGACTGGGGACAGGGTACGACATCGCATATTTGGGGAAGGCATCGTGATCGAGAGCAAGGTCACGGGGGGCGACGAGGAAGTGACCGTGGCGTTTGAGGGGAAGGGGATCAAACGCCTTCTGGCCAGCTTCGCCAAATTGGAGAAACTGGAAGGCTGAACGCGGATACGACTGCTGGTGATGTAGACGACAAAAGCCGCCTGCTTCAAGCGCAGGCGGCTTTTTCGGTCGGAGGTTATTCAGTGGGCCCACTTGGACTCGAACCAAGAACCGACCGGTTATGAGCCGGTTGCTCTGCCATTGAGCTATGGGCCCAAGCGGGAGACGAGACTCGAACTCGCGACGACCTGCTTGGAAGGCAGGTACTCTACCAACTGAGTTACTCCCGCGTGTTGGCTGGTGGCCGATAGCTAATGGCTGATAGTACTATCTGCAATTCGCCATCTGCAATCTGCCAACCAAGTCGGGGCGGGCGGATTTGAACCGCCGGCCTCTTGGTCCCAAACCAAGCGCGCTAACCGGACTGCGCTACGCCCCGCCTGCCAATAGTATAAACTATTTGCCCCAAAACGTCAAGTAGGGGCAGCCGCAAGCGGTTGCCCCTACCCAGATGTACACGTTCCACGCTGAGGTGATCAGAAGTAATACAAGGGCTTTAAGAATAGAAGAGTGGTGCTTCTCGATAGATATAGACAAGCCGGAGCCTCGTGTCCCGAGGCTCCGGCTTGTCCGCTTGTCCCTTGCGCTTCACTGTTTTACTGGAAGTTGCGAAGTACCAATGGCAAAAACACCGCGTACGGCGAGATGAGTTGCCCGTGGATGTCCTGGTACGATGTGCCTGCACGATCATGTTCCCAGGCTACCAAGTAGTTTGTATGGCCCCCGGCTACGGCCGGATTGGTAAATTCGGCCGTAATACCACCGGTGGGAGCCATGATCCCGAATGCCGCGCCCATGCTCCTGTCAGGGTACACCAGCCGGCCCCAGACGCCGTAAGGTCCCACAGCACTGCTGTACTGGTGCTGCCAGATCACCAGGTACTGCTGCCCATTCAGATTACAGGCTATGTCCGGTTCCACCTCCCCAACGGGGGTATCATAGATCAAGTGGACGCTATCCGGCGCTCCGTCGCCGGTAACAAATCGTGCATAGAGACCGTAGTGGCCTGCCGGTTGGAGCGATTGCCAGGCCACCAGGTACTGGTCGGCTGCGTCGCAAGCAGCCACAGCCGGGTGTTCCTCTGTGTCGGGCCATCCGGCTATCCCGAATTCGCCTCCGCCCAACGCGACGCCATCCCCCCTCAGGCGCACCCCGTAGATATCAACGGCGTTATCGTAGGTCACCAGGTACTCGTTGCGCGCCAGGTTGTAGGCCACATCGGGGTTGACGCGGTTCTCTGTCGCATGAACAGCGATGGTAAAGCCGTCGCCAGGGGGGAATCC
>CAYWWC010000125.1:0-5512 GCA_964461615.1 uncultured Anaerolineae bacterium | reverse complement strand
CGCGGTTCTCTGTCGCATGAACAGCGATGGTAAAGCCGTCGCCAGGGGGGAATCCGCCCCCATTGGCAAAGACCCGGCACCCACTGATGTAGGCTGGCACGCTGGCGGGCGTGCTCGTCCAGACGACCAGAAACTCTTCCTGGCCCCGGGCGTAGGCCACCTTGGGGTTCCATTGACTGCTGGCCCAGGTGCAGATGGGGAATTCGGTCAGGCCGGCGTCGGGACCGTTCCAGGGAATGAAACGTCCATAAACGTCCCAGTCGCTGCCGTCGCCCCAGACGTCGTAGCTCCACACCACCAGGTAGCGGTCGTTGACGGGATCGTAGGCCACAGAAGGCTGTGCCCGGTCATTGGGACCCGCCGTGACAGCGAACCAACTCTTCAGCTCCCCCCCGCTTGTGATCCGCTGGGCATAGATGTCGCGACCACCACCGCCCCATTTGTTATGCCAGACGACCAGGTACTCATTGTGCTTCCAGTTATAGGCTACAGCCGGCAGGTACTGTTCATTTTCGAGGGCCGAGATGACAATCTCACCGCCCAAGTGCGGAACGAAGGTTGCCGGTGCCGTGGCTGAAGTCGCCAGACGTCCTTTAGTAGAGGATGCGATCTCATCGGCGACCCGATGCCCGACCTCGTCGTCAAAGTCACCGGGCTGAGAGACGATCGTGTCCGAGGAATCTGGCTCTTGGGCCGGAGACAATGCTTGGCCTGTGCCAGCAATCCGAGGGACGGCTCCTACGACCAGCACGACGGCGATGGCAATTAGAACAATCAGCGACACTCTTTTGATAGACACTTTCTCTCTCCTTTCGAAATGGTATTCTATCTCATCGCCACTCGGTTATCTTCTTCAGATGCGCCGCGTAGCGTCTTGACATGGGGATCTCCGTCCGCGCCTCATCGGCCATACGAACGAGGTAGGCGCCGGAAAACCAGGGCACAACTTCGGTGCAGTGCTTTGATCATTGGTGGACATGCGTAGTTCGCTCACAAGTCTTCCTGGCCTTTAGACTCAGTGGGAAGCCCGAGGCTGAAAGAGCGCAGCCCTTCGGGCTAGAACCCAGCCCCGAAGCAATGCCCTGAGCCCGCGGAAGGGGGGCTTTGTCCTTCTAGAGTTATGAGGGTTCAGCCCCATGCTGTGCTTCCAGTATAGCACAAATCTCAGAGATAGGCAAGAGTTTTCGGATAACCGGTCTTGCTGAAGGATAAGAGGACACCATCATCTACGATGGGAAACTCGAAACCCGCAACCCAAAACTCGAAACGCCCTTTACGGGCTCTGGGCCTGGCCCGAATTGGGATTCACCATCAGCGACGACACGTCCACTGCTTCAAAGTTCGATCCCCTGACCTGACGCAACTGAGAGACGAGCACATCGTTGTTCCAACGCTCGTCAGGATGGCCGGAGATGAACCAGGGTTCGCCATTGTCGGCCAGCATCATGCCATATTTCTTGAGCGCGCGGAGGATGACCTGCACCTCACTCGAAAAGCCTGAAATGTCGAAGCCGGCCTTCAGGCGAAAGCGCTGGCCCATGGGCGGGTATTGCGACCCGGTCAGACTCGATGCGTAGTGGCGCGCCGGCCAGATGTACTCTCTGCGGGTGTCCCGCGCGGTGACGCGGATGGCGTGGTGGATCTCGCCGCTGGCTACCTCGTCGTAGCGCACCAGCCCCGCCAGGATGGGCAGGCCCGCCGCGTCGGCCGAGGTCCAGCTCGCTGGCCGAAGCGCGTGGGAGTAGAGATCGAACATAGCGCCAGAGACGGCCTCCCAACTCCCGTCCTGCTGCGGCCAGGCGTAGAACAACTCGTACAGGACGCAGTTATTGCGGTCCACAATCAGCACGTGCCGGTCGCCGTCGCTGTCCGGCCCGCCCTCGATGAGCGCATCGGGAGGGATGGGGTACGGGCCAGGGTCGCTTTCGTCGTCGTATTCAAAAACGACATCCACCAGGGGCTGGGAGCCCGGCACGTCCACGTAGGGGATGCCGATGGGTTCACCTTCCCAGGTTCCGGAGCCGAAGTCGGGATGCAGGTAGGCATTAGCGCCAATGGTGGCGACGTAGGCAGCCGAGTTGGGGTCCAGGGGCAACGTGTCCACGGGCACATTCCAGATATTGTCGGCGGGAAACACGGGACAGCCGGCCACTTCAGGGGGCGGCTGGGGTTGAGACGGCGTGGCCGTCGGGGTGGGGGTACTTGTTGCCGTCGCCGTTGGGGTAGCCGTCGGGGTGGGGGTACGTGTTGCCGTCGTCGTTGGCGTGGCCGTGGGGGTGGGGGTGCTCGGCGCGGGCGGCGGGGGTCGTCGGGGGCGGCGTGGGCGGGGCCGCCGGGGGGGGGGTGCTCGTTGGCGTGGGAGTGGGTTCGGGGCAGTCTTCCCCCCAGTGTATGGCCACCAGCATGATGTCCACGATGTCAATTTTGCCGTTGCCATCCAGGTCGTAGAGGGGGTCGTAATCGTCGTCGCCCACAGCGGTGTGCCAGATGCTGGCCACCAGCATGATGTCCACGATGTCCACGTCGCCGTCGCCGTCCAGGTCTGGGCAAGTCAATACGCCCTCGATGATGTCCGCCAGCTCTTCCCGCGCCGCCTCCCACACATCGGGGTCGGTGGACCAACTGATGTCGGTGAGCACCCAGGTTGGGTCGCCTGGATCCTCCACGCCGTACTCCCACAGCACTTTTGGAACTATCTCGTTGACGATCTCAGCCGTGCGCGTGGGGTTGACGGACGCTGCCAGGGTGAGATAGTCCACGTCCTGGATGCCGCGCCGCCACATTTTCAGGCGCAGCGAGGCGAACGGTCCCGACACGCCGTAGCTCTCGTCGGGAAAGCGCGTGTCGGTGCCCGGATAGAACAGCACCCCATCGCCGTTGGTGTAATTCCAGCCAGCCTGCCCCCGCGTATCGCTGTCATAGCTGTATTGACCAAAAGTTTGCGTCTGTTGGAAGACATTGGTCTGGCCCATGCCGCCCTGATAGTTGTTGTAGTATGTGGACTCCCAATAGAACCAGAGCTCAACCCCCTTCTTGTAATGTCCCCAGGCCAGCTCCCGCAGGGCCACCCCTTCATCCTCGGTGGCGAAGGAGCCGGAACCTGGCCGACTGCCGTTGTACATGAAGAAGCGTTTGGATGGATCGGCCCGCAGCGCGGCCAGGGCGTTTTCCCAGTCGGACGTGATCCCGAAGCCCGCGCCGCTGGTGGGGATGTCCAGACTGGGCGTGTTGTCCATGGCGTCGGGCAGAGAGAGCGTGGCCATAGACATCAGGCGCTGTCCGGGGCCAGGGTTGTTGTCCATCCACTGCGCCCACTGCTCGATCTGGGGGTAGTTGTCAGACTCGTCTATGAGGTAGAGGAAATAGTCGGTGGGCGTAGCGAATGCCTGGGCGTCGAACCAGTTGACCCACGCATCGGTGTTGGTCCACATATCCGCCTCCGTGCCACCTTCTCGCCACGACCAGCTTCCGTAGGTGCCGATGGAATAGACGCCGTTGCCCACCCCGATGCCAACGCCGTCGTAGCCCTCGGCGGGAGTGAAAGTCTCGCCGCTCAGGTAAGATGTCCAGGCATCGTCCATCCGTTCGATCTCCAGTTCGCCGTTAATGAGGGACATCTTGTGGCGGTGGGCCAGTTGGAAGTGCCGGTCAATCAACTCAATGGATTGGGCGTACTCAGGGGTTCCGGGCTCGGGCCACATGTTGTCCTCGCCCAGGTAGCGATCGTTCACATTCTCCCATTCATAGAAGATCATCGTCTTGGCGTTGGGCTGGTCGGGCAGGGTGAAGTTGCGCACCCGCAGAGCAATGGGAATCTGCCAGGTGAGCTCGCCGCCCTCCGTCACCTCGATGGTTCCAGCATAGTTGCCGGCGGGCATCGCCTTGGGGATGTAAATGTCGCCCCAGATGGCCTGGTTGGCGCCGACGGGAATGGTGAAGGGGGTGTGGAATTCGAGGGGCACGGCGATTTCGGGGTAGAACTGGTTGTGGCACGGCCGATCCTCCCAGTCGCCTGTGCCGATGCCGCCGCTTCGTACATATGTTGATGAAGCGGCTTCATCAACATAATAAGGCCGGCGGCAGCGCTCTGGGATGTGGCGCTCGTCGTAATCGTTGTACGCCAGGTCAACGCTGAGGCCCTTGATCTCCAGGTAGCGCACGTAGAACAACTCGATGTTGCGGCCCACGTAGTTGAACACGCCGTCGCCGCTGGTGGCCGTGGTGGTGATGGTAGCGCCGCCGGGACCGGCTAGCGACGTCAAGCTCACGCTGACGTTGGCGGCACTCGTCGTGGGCGCTTCCAGCACCAGGTTGAAGGCTACCACTTCGTTGCGCGCGCCAAACAGGGAGACGCCCGTGCCGTCCCACACTGAGTTGAGCACCGCGTTGGGGTCGCCGGCGGCGCGCAGCTCGGAGCGCCAGACTTTGTCGCCGCCCTCGTTGGCCCAGACCTGGGCGATGTTGCTGGGAGCCAGAGTCGAAGTTGCCCTGGACAAGCCACCTTGGAGAGCCACGACGACCAGCAAGCCGGTCACCACAATCGCCAAGCTAGACCGTGCTCGATTTTGCCGCATAATTCGACCTCCTATCTTGATCAAACAGGCACTTGCATTTAGCCGGTATCCTGTTCCTTTCACTACAACCGTTATACTCTAGCTTCAGGTTTCACGGGCAGCACCTCAAGATGATGGGCGGGTAGACGCCGCCGGCCAGGGGCAGCAGGCCGCAGACCTGGATCTGAGTCATCCGCCTACTCTCCACACATGTATCAGGGACTTGTCCGCATCGGCCAGTGGTTCGAAAACGTACAACAGACCTCGTTGGCGGTCGAAGCTGGCTGCCCCAACGTGTTCCTTTTGCTGGCTGGATTCAATGTGGTACAGGTATTGGTCAATGTTCAGCGTGGCGTAGGGCTGAGGTTCCCAGGTTTCCATTTCCCCCGGCCGACCACGGCCAGGTCGGCGGGGTCGTAAAAGATGATTTGCCCCACAAAGCCGGTGCTCCACCAACCTCTCTCAGGGCACTCAGGTGGATAGGGCGGTTCCCACACTCTTCCATCAGCGCATCCATACCAGCAGTCTCCCGTGCCCTTGGTGCCGACGAAGATGACGGCTGATTTACCCCCGGCGGTCAACCAGCCCCCCCCGGACCATTCGTCGGAATGCTGGTAGTTATTCAGCATAAAATCATCCAGCGCGGTGACATCGGTGTACAAGAGCAGGGGGACGGCCGAGAGCGTGCTACCCGGCACCGGCGGGTTGCCTTCGTTCCACGGACCGTAGGCGAAAAGGGACGGGCCTCTGGCACCCTGACCGCCATCCTGAAATCTACCTGTTGCCAGGTACATCCCAGGTGTGTTGGCGTCGGCCCAAGCCTGGGGAATGGCGAAAAGGTAGTCATTCGTAACCATGTTCATCTGGCCATCTATGTACCATGCGCCGGCTGATTGTGGATTAGATAGATCCAACTCACACCAACCGTGCGATGGACTGACTTCATATTGCTGCATATG
>CAYWWC010000124.1:0-11548 GCA_964461615.1 uncultured Anaerolineae bacterium | reverse complement strand
ACTAACGAGGAGGAACCTGTGGAACGAACTCTAGTCATCGTCAAGCCCGATGGGGTGCAGCGGGGGCTGGCAGGGGAGATCATCAGCCGCTTTGAGCGTCGGGGACTGCGCGTCGCGGCCCTGAAGCTGATGCAAATCTCGCTTGAGCTGGCTCAACGGCACTACGCCGTCCATAAGGGCAAGCCCTTCTACGAGCCGCTACTTCAGTACATCACCTCTGGCCCTGTGGTGGTGATGGTGTTGGAGGGGAGGGATGTCATCAAGACTGTCCGGCGAACGATGGGGGCCACCAACCCCGCCCAGGCTGCGCCGGGCACCATTCGGGCCGACCTCGCCCTGGAGACCGGGCGCAATCTGGTGCACGGCTCCGACTCGCCGGAGACCGGCGCTTATGAGATACCACTCTTTTTCGACGCCGGGGAGATCCTTTCCTACCCCCGCGACACTGATCGCTGGATTTTCGAGTGAAGGTGTTTCTACGCTGAACAACTGTGAGGTGGTTGGAAAATACTAGATGCGCTCTCGTCATAGTGAGAGCGCATCTAATATCGCCCGGTCATCTTGTAAGGTTAGCTCTCCAGTGGATGATCTGGGTCGGGCACGCAGCAATCCACGGGGCATACCAGGGCGCACTGGGACTCATCGAAAAAGCCCACACACTCCGCACACGTCACGGGATCAATCACGTAGATCTCATCCCCCTCGGTGATGGACTCGGTTGGGCACTCCGCCTCACAGGCCCCGCACAGGATGCACTCGTCGGTGATCATATAAGCCACGGTGTTCACCTCCTTCCTTTGCTCATTTGAAGACCAGCCCTCGCAGATAAGGGCAACGGCCAAATTACACAAGGCTTACCCAAATCAGGCAAGCGACAGATACTTTACAACGGTCTGGTGTTTTTGTCAAATTCCGCTTTTGCGAGCACGGCAGACGTGATCACACGACCTCCGAGGTCTTTTCTGTACTGGCCTTGTCTTTTTTGGCAAGCCGTGATAAAATAACCCGTGAGGATCGCTGGCTTCGGAGTTTGAACATGGTATCCAATGCTCAATTAGACTTACTCATCGTCATCGTTAACTACAACACTCGCGACCTTTTGAGAGATTGCCTGGCTTCTATCTACGAGAGCCGGGGCGATTTCAGTTGTCGGGTGTGCGTGGTGGATAACTGTTCCCGCGACGACAGCGCGGCCATGGTGCGCCAGGAGTTCCCACAGGTTCAGCTCATCTCCAGCTCCATCAACGGCGGATATGCCTACGCCAATAACCTGGGGCTCAGAGCCTTTGGCTTCCAAGACAGTTCTCTAGCCCGCCATCCCTCCCCCCCTGTCCCCCCCAATTCTGGGGGGGACGGTTCCGCTGCTCCTCCCAAAATTGAGGGGCTAGGGGGGCTCGTTCCCCGCTATGTCTTGCTGCTCAACGCCGATACCTTGCTTCCTCCCTCTGCCCTCCAGGATATGCTGGACTTCATGGAGGCCCACCCTGAGGCAGGGGCGGCGGGGCCCAGGCTGGTCCGCGAGGATGGCAGCCTGGACCTGGCCTGCCGCCGTGGGTTCCCCGCCCCAAGCGCGTTCTTTTATCGCATGCTGGGCCTGAGCAAACTCTTTCCCAAAAGCCGCCGCTTCGGGCGCTACAACCTCACCTACCTCGATCCCGGCGAGTTGACGGAAGTGGACTCGGTGGTGGGGGCCTTCATGCTGGTGCGGGCCGCGACCATCGGCCAGGTGGGGCTATTAGATGAAAGTTTCTTCTTGTACGGCGAGGACCTCGATTGGGCTTATCGGATCAGAAGAGCTGGGTGGAAGATATATTACAATCCCCAGGTTACAGTGCTTCACGTTAAGGCGGTGTCCACCAGACACAGCCGCAGGGCCCGCTACGAGTTCTATCGCGCCATGGACATTTTCTATCGCAAGCATTACGCTGCCACGACCCCGTTTTGGCTTCACTGGCTGATAATCGCCGGCATCGTTTTGCAGGGAAGCCTGGCCATGTTGGGCGAGATCGTGAAGGGTTCACCACGGCCTGAAATTCCTACGGAGGCGACGAGATGAAGCACAGGGCTAAGCTGCTTTTCACCATCTCCCTGGTGGTGCTCGACGTTTCGACCATCGCTTTGGCCTTTTATCTGGCTTACAGATTGCGCCAGTGGATCAAGTGGCCGACTCCCCCCCTGAATATCGCCCCTTTTCATAACTACGTGGGAACGATGATAGTCCAGGTCTTGGCTATGATAACGGTCTTTTTCTTCTACCGGTTGTATCATCGCCCCCGCGCCCTCTCCCCTATTGACGAATTCTACTCTCTCTTCGGCGCTGTTTCGGTCGGTACAATCTTGGCCATTGCCCTGAGCTCATTGACGTTCAAGAACAGCATTCTGGAGTTGGACTACTCACGGGGCATGGTTCTCTACGCCTGGCTGTTGACCATCGTCCTGGCTGGCATCGGGCGCTTTGCTCAGGGTCGGGTGCAGCAGGCGCTGCAAGCCCGCGGCCTGGGCGGGGCCAGGGTGCTTATCGTGGGCACGGGCGAGGTGGGCCAGATGATCCTGCAGAAGATCCTGTACCTGCCGGGCCTGGGTTACGAAGTGATGGGGTTCGTAGATGGCAGCGATGCTTCGACGGCTCAACTGAGCCTTCGGGCCGAGCCTCAGGTCGAGGGCTCGCCGAAGTCAGCCTCCGGGCACCGCTTGGAGAATGTCATGGGACTCCCCGTTTTGGGCCGAACCGGCGATCTCCCTTTTCTCATTGATGAACATTCCATTGACGAAGTCATCGTCGCCCTCCCCGAAGCCTCCCACGAGGAGATATTGACCATTATCTCCCTCTGCGAACGGGGGAAAGTGAGCATCAAGGTTTATCCCGACGTCTTCCAGATCATGGCTGCCCAGGTCAGCATCGGCCACCTGGGTGGGCTGCCTCTCCTCACCGTCAGGGACGTCGCTCTCAGAGGTTGGAGGCTGACTCTGAAAAGGGCGGTGGATTTGATCGGCAGCGCTGTCGGCCTGGTGGTGTTATCTCCACTCATGATGCTGGTCGCCGCCCTGGTCAAGTTAGACTCGCGGGGCCCTGCCTTCTATGTCCAGGAGCGCACGGGGCTGGACGCCAATCCTTTTGGGATGATCAAGTTTCGCTCCATGCGGACAGACGCCGAGGCCGAGACGGGTCCCGTTTGGGCCACCGAGGACGATCCGCGCCGCACCCGGTTGGGGGCCTTCATTCGTCGATTCTCCGTTGACGAATGGCCTCAGCTCATCAACATCTTCCTGGGTGAGATGAGCCTGGTAGGGCCGCGGCCTGAGCGGCCTATCTTCGTCGAGCAGTTCAAGCGCAGTATCCCCCGCTACATGGATAGGCACCGCGAGAAGGCCGGCCTCACGGGCTGGGCCCAGGTCAATGGCCTGCGAGGCGACACCTCCATTGCCGAGAGAACCAAGTACGACCTCTGGTACATTGAGAACTGGTCTCTCCTCCTGGATTTCAAGATTATCCTCAGGACCATCTTCAACACCTTCACCAGCAAGAACGCTTACTAGCTGGGCTATGATCGTCGGCATCATGCAAATCTCACTCCGGCCCGCGACTCAAGATGATTACGACTTCCTGTGGTGGCTGCACCGTGTCACAATGAAGCCCTACGTAGAGAAGACGTGGGGTTGGGATGAACAGTGGCAAGTCCAGCACTTCCGCGACCACTTCGATCCCGCCACTCGCGAGATCATCGAGGGCGACGGAGTCCCCATCGGGTGCATCTCGGTCGAGCGGCGAGAACATTGCATCTTTCTCTCGGTCATCAAAATCGCACCAGGCCATCAGAGCCGGGGGATCGGGACGAAGTTGATTCGAGCCTTGCTCGACGAGGCCGACGGTAGGGGCGTTCCCGTTGAGCTGCAAGTTCTCAAAGTCAACCCGGCTCGACGTCTCTACGAATGGCTGGGCTTCGTTGTTATTGGGGAAACCGCTACTCATTATGGCTCTCTGGTAGTTTGCATGGTTGCTTTGCCAAGTGGTCAATTCTTTGCCACGAATGACACGAATTTTCACTAATTTTTATTTTTCGTGTCAATTCGTGCAATTCGTGGCAAATTTCTCAGCTTGACCCTGCGAAATCCTAAAGAGCCCTCATTATTTGATGAGGTGGCTACCGGAAAGCACGGCCGGACAATAGGGGAGTTGGTAAGATCTGACGGGTTCCAAAACCCGTCAGGTCTTGGCAAAGGTTAGGGAGGAGAAACGCCATGGAGCTACTGCTATCAGCCATATCAACCGGCGGCCTTGTTGGCGCGGCCAACCAATACCTGTGCCTGATCATCATGTCGGTCGCGGCTAAATTGGGTCTGGTTAACCTGGCTCCGCAGGTCGGTTTCATGGAGTCGTGGTGGTTCATTGCCATTGCGGCCCTGTTCTGGGTGCTCACCGTCCTGCCGGCTTATGGCTCGCTCTTGAGCCCCGGTGTCATGAATGTAATCAACACGGTCGTCAATTTTGTCAGCGGTTTCATAGTCCCGGCTTCGGCGGCGCTGCTGACGCTGGCTTCGGTCGGCATCATTGTTGAGATGCACCCTGATCTATACGATATCCTCCGGACCTTGCAAATCTTCGATCCGAGCGGCCATTCCATCGGCAGGACCGGCTGGCTGATGGCTGGCGGCGGCGCGTTGACAGCCTCCGTGCTGACCGGCGCAAAGTTCCTGGCGAAACCGGCCATCAGCACTGCCACGGGGACGGCGGGCGCCGTGGCCGCGCCGACGTACGCAACCGCGGAAAACGTGGCCTCCGTCGTCCTGATGGCGCTGGCGTATGTGTTCAGCCAGATCAATCCCTGGCTGCTGGTGGGGCTGCTGGCGCTGGTCACGCTGACCCTCGTGGTTGTGTTGGGGTGGTCAGTCTACCAATTGCGGAAGCTGGGGAAAGGCATCGGCCAGGTGATACGCCTGATCGAGACGCGCCCCAGGGCGGGGCTGGCGGTGGTGGCTGAGTTCGTGGTGTGGGGGGCGGGCTGGTTCATTTGGAGGGATTGGTCCCGTGGACTCGCGCGGCTGGTGCTGTGGGGGTTGTGGATAGCGACGCTCCTGGTCGTCATACCGGCCGCGGGAACAGCCCTCGGCGTCGCCCTGGCAGCCATCCCGATCCTTGCGTTCTTCGTCTCCGCGTTTGCCCTGGGTGCGGGGGCGGCGACAGTGATGGCGGGGCTCTACATTGGCTCCAGGTCGGCCCGGTCGCTGATGAAGACATTCGACGAAAGCGAAGAGCCAATCCTGGGTATGACGCCAAAAGCGCCTGCCCCGCTGTGATGACCGACCACGCCCATTCACTGGGCTGGCTTCTTGCTGGAGAGTAAAGCATGTTTATTGACGCTCACGCCCATCTGGACAGGTACGAAGACGTGCTGGAGTCCGCCTTGGGCGAGATTGCCCAACACAGCATCTTCACCATTAGCAACTCGATGGATCTTCCCTCGTACAGGCGGACCCTGGAGATTGCTGAAATGTGCGAGCTCGTGTTGCCCACTTTCGGCGTGCACCCCTGGAACGCCCCCGAATATGCTAGTCGTTTGGAAGATCTGAGCAAGGCTGTCGAACAGAGCCCCATCCTTGGCGAAATTGGTTTGGACTACCACTTTGTAGACGATGCTGCCCAATATCCAGCTCAACGGAAGGTGCTCGAGTTCTTTCTTGCTGCGGCCCAAGAGCAACAGAAGATCGTCAACTTGCACACGAAGGGGGCGGAAGGCGACGTCCTGCACTTGCTCAATCACTACGAAATTCAACAGGCGATTATCCACTGGTATTCGGGGCCCCTCGATGTCTTCCACGAACTGGTAGCCAGGGGAGCATACTTCACGATAGGCGTTGAGGTTCTCTATTCAGAGCACATACAAACCATCGCCCAGGAGTTGCCGTCGGAGCGATTGCTGACAGAGACCGATAATCCCGGTGGGCCGCGGTCGTTTATAGGTACACTTGGGATGCCACTGTTGATAAGAGATGTGGTTCAAGCGTTAGCGAAGCTGAGAAAGACCACTGTCGAAGCCATCATTCAAACGGTTCAGACCAACTTCGGACGGCTGATTCGGGATGATCCGTGGCTTTCGGATGTTTATGCCAGGGTCTTCGAATCATGTGAGGGTGGCTCGGTCTGAGGTCTGATGGCGTGTCTATCAAGGCAGATTTGAAGGAGCAGACACTCATGCCCAAGCTACGCGTTCGCCACGTTGATTTGCCGGAGAGTGAGGACAATCATGGCCAACAGTGGGGTATTTGACTCTTGCCGATGTTATCACGAAAAGCACATGGCCTAGCCGTATTTGCGCTGATGCTTGTTATGAGCTTGTTGGTGGTGTTCCAGCCTGCTTGGATCGTCTCAATACTCGCGAAGCGATCTCTCGGAGTACTGTATCTTGTTGACACTCAAGAACCTGTTGTGGCTCTCACCATTGACGATGGGCCAGACCCTATCGGAACTCCCAGAATCCTCGATGTACTCGACCAACACGACGCCCGCGCAACTTTTTTCCTGATCACAAGCCACATACCTGGGAACGAGGAGGTTGTCTTCCGCGCTGTGGAAGAGGGTCACGAACTGGCCAACCACCTCACGGCCGATGAGCGCAGTATCTTGCTGTCTCCCTCCGAGTTTGAGCGCAAATTGCTGGAGTCACACGATGTACTGTCGAGGTTCGCGGACGTTCACTGGTTCCGCCCAGGGTCGGGTTGGTACAATGCTGAGATGCTCTCGATTCTTCACGAGCACGGCTATCGGTGCGTCCTCGGCTCTGTCTATCCCTTCGACCCACAGATTCCATCGGCGTGGTTCGCGGCGCGCTATGTCTTGCGGAACGTTCGGCCTGGCTCAATCATCGTCCTACACGACTACGGGGGGCGTGGTGAACGTACGGCCTCGGCCCTGGCCACTATACTGCCAGAGCTCAATCGCCGGGGGTTCCGCGTCGTCACTTTGTCGGAGCTGCTGGAATTGGATTCGTGACACTTTTGATCGCCGAAGGTCTCCCGACCGAGGCGGAGCGGGCTCGGACTTCGGCGAGCGTCGCTCCGCTTAAAGTCGAGCCGTCGGGAGACCCTCGCCTATCGCTAATGAAAGTGATGAGGTTTTTATGAAAAGAAAACTGCGCGGTCTCAAGCACCGGGACATTCAATTGGATTTCAGCCTCTATCGGGTGGACGTGCCCATCCGCGGCCTGGCCGACGTGTCGCTGAGCGTGGTTGACATCTGGCCAGAAGGGGCCGAAAAGGCGATCATGTTCGTGCACGGCTATGGTGGCTGCGCTGAAACGTGGGAATACCAGGTCAACCATTTTGCGCGCGGCTATCGCGTCGTAGCGCCGGATCTGCGCGGTCACGGCCAGAGCGACGCCCCCTTCACCGCCTACACCATGTCGGAATTGGTTGACGATATAAACACCATAGCGGACAAGCTCGGCCTGCCGGAGAAGTTCATCCTGGCCGGCCATTCCTTCGGGGGCTCCATCTGTGTCGAGTATGCTAACGCCTGCCCGGAGCGCCTGGAGAAACTCATCCTGATCTCGACGGCGGGCGAGTACCCGCTCCCCCGTGCGGCATCCTGGCTCTCGCGGGTCCCGGCTGCGGCTTTCCGACCGTGGTGGAAATATCGCCCGCGCTGGAACGCCGAAGTCCACGTCATGAAGCGGATGATGCTGAACAACATGCGCAAATGGCAGGGCTGGCCGCTGCTGCGGAGTATCCGCACGCCCACGCTCATCATCACGGGCGAACGAGATAGGTACTTTCCCCGCCGCGTTTTCGAGGAGGTGAGCGAAATGGTGCCGGGGTCGGAGGTGATTGACATTGGCGCGTCCAAGCACAAAGTCCAGCTAGAGCGTCACCCGGCCGTCAACCGCGCCATCGAGCGTTTTATCGGGCAAGAGGAAGAAGGCCCACGTATCTCCTGGCGTGAACAAACCGCCCGCGCAGCACAGTCGCATCGTCCCTGGCTCAAGAGCTACAGCAAACATACCCCGCAAACTGTCCCCATCCCGCGCCAGCCGCTCCACAAGTTCCTGGAAGCCGCAGCGGATAATGTGCCAAAACGGACGGCGACCGTCTTCTATGGCTCTAAGTTGACCTATCAGCAGCTCGAATGGCACACCAATCAGTTCGCCCACGCGCTGCATGGCCTGGGCGTTCGGCCAGGGGAGCGCGTCATGTTGGTGCTGCCCAACATGCCGCAGATGATTGTGGCCTACTACGCGACGCTCAAGGTCGGCGGCGTGGTGGTGCTCCCCAATCCCGATGCCGATGGCCCCGCCATCATTGAGCAGATCAGGCAAACCGATGCTCAGGTGTTGGTCACGATTAGGGAGTTCGGCGGGTTGGCGAGGGCTGTGCAGGCCCATGCGCCCCTCACCTTAGTCTTCGCCGACCTCCGCGAGGCCGTCTCGGCCCAGGTCTACAGGCAACTCCTGGCTCGCTGGGAAGCGGCGGGGCTGGGCGAACAGGACAAGGCCGACCGAAGCTACGGGGGCCACCTGATGCGACAATTGATGATGGACGCGGCACGGACGCCGCCTAGCATCGAGGTCTCCAGCGATGACTTGGCTGCTATCCTCTACACCAGCGGAACCACCGACCAGCCCAAGGGCGTCCGTCTGACCCATGCCAACCTGGTCGCCAACGCCCTTCAGACGCGTCACTGGATTCCCGATCTGCGCTATGGCCAGGAGACCTTTCTATCGGTGCTCCCGTTGACGCACAGCTACGGCATGACCACGGCCATGAACATTCCCATCGCTATGGGAGCCGCCATCGTGCTGCTGCCGGTCTTCGAGCTGAAGCAGGTGCTCCAGCACATCAAACAGTTCAACCCCACCATCTTCCCCGGCGTCCCCTCGATCTACATGGCCATCAATCAGGCGCCCAACGTGCGCTCCTACGGCCTGTCGTCCATCAAGGCCTGCATCAGCGGCGCAGCTCCCCTGCCCGTTGAAGTACAAGAAGCTTTTGAAAAGCTCACGAGGGGCCGCTTGGTCGAAGGGTATGGGCTGACGGAGGCTTCGCCCGTGACCCACGCCAATCCCCTGGAAGGTCTGAGCAAGGTCGGCTCCATCGGCATTCCCATTCCGAACACCGATGCCAAGATCGTAGACCTGGTGACCGGGGAGGATCTCCCCGCCGGGCGGATTGGCGAGCTGCTGGTCAAAGGGCCCCAGGTCATGCAGGGCTACTGGGTTCCCCCCGTTCCCCCCAACCCTTCGGCCTTGCTCAGGGCAGGCTTGGGGGGGCTAGGGGGGGAAGCAGATCCTGAGTCCGTGCTGAAAGATGGCTGGCTCTATACAGGCGACGTGGCGGCGATGGATGCCGACGGTTATTTCCAGATCATCAGCCGCAAGCGAGACACCATAATGGCCGGCGACTACAGCGTGTACCCGCGAGATGTGGAGGAGGTGCTGTATGAGAACAGCAAGGTTATGGAAGTTGCCGTCGTAGGCGTTGCCTGTGAAGAGCTCGGGCAGAAGGTCAAAGCCTTTGTGGTGCCTCGCCCTGGCATCGACCTCTCCAAAGACGAATTGCTCGACCTCTGCCGCCGCCGCTTGGAGGAATACGCCGTGCCGTGGGACATTGAGTTCCGCCAGGAGCTGCCCAAGTCCTTCGTGGGCAAAGTGCTGCGTCGTATGCTGGTTGAGGAGCAAGGATGAAAATCGGTCTGGTATTAGGTGGCGGGGGCAGTCGCGGCCTCGCCCACATCGGTGTCCTGCAAGTCCTGGTTCGCGAGAGGATTCCCATTGATCTCATTGTGGGGACGAGCATGGGCGGTATCATGGGTGTGCTATTTGCTCTAGGTTTTTCACCAGATCAATTGGCCGACCAAATGACAGTCCTACAGCGCAAATCACCGATCAATCTGAAGCGGTTGAGTGCGCGCTCTCGCCAACGTATGCTCCGCAGCCTGCTGTCTGAAGCCGTGGATGGTAAAACTTTTGCTGACCTGGAAATTCCCACCACCTTGATGGCCGTGGACATGGTCCAGGGCGCCGAAGTTGCCCTGAATGAAGGCCCGCTTATGCCCGCCGTGCTGGCGACCAGTGCGATGCCAGCCATCTTTCCGCCCGTTGAACTCAGCGGGATGCAACTAGCCGATGGTGGCGTGATTGACAGTCTGGCTACCCACGTGGCTGTTGGACAAGGGGCGAACAAGGTGATCGCAGTGGATATTGAGCCGCCCTTGGAAAAGGACAACCCCTGGGTGAATCCGATAAGTGCGATTACAGGGTTGCAGTTGCCCTTTCTTTCTGGGTCGAACGAGTCGTCCCCGACGCCCAATCTGCTTACCTCCATGTGGCGCGCAGCACGGGTTATGGCCTGGCACATTCATAAAGAGCGCTTGTCGGCTCATCCCCCCGATGTTCTGCTCCGACCCAAGGTTGAGCAGTACGGGTCGCTGGACTTTAGGGAATTGAGGGGTCCCCTGCTGGCAGGCGTAGCCGAGGCAGAGCGTCATTTGGTAGAGCTCAAAGCCCTAAGAGAAAAACCTATCAGGTCTGTCTAGATATGGAGCGTATGATGGCCGAATATCGAAATTGGCTTTTGACTGAAGAAGCACACATCGTTACGCTGACTCTCAGTCGCCCACACGTCATGAACTGCCTGACCGCAGAGACGCTGTTCGAGCTTCGCGACATTACTGCCTATCTGCGAGCAGAAAGAGATGTCTGGGTGATCATCGTTCAGGGCCAGGGCAAGCACTTCTCAACTGGCATGGACATCGGCGAGATTAAAGGGGGATTTGGTCAATCAGAGCAGGCCAATCGCGAGCACTTGCTGAGTCTTCAGCAATGTCTCGATGAGTTCGAAGCGTTGGAAAAGCCGACCATTGCCAAGTTGCGCGGTTTCTGCCGCTACGTACATATGATGAAGCGGCATCGGCGGCGGCTTGATCCTGGCCTTGTGCTGCGACTTTCGTATCGCGAGTCAACGCACGATTTTCAGCTTGCCCGAAGTCAAACTGGGTATCCCGGTTCTCATGGGAACACAGCGTCTAACCCGCGTGGCTGGAGCGGCCGCCGCTGCCGATGCACCTGGTGATTTCCACCCAGTCCGTGGGCCTGAGTCTCACCACGTCTGCCCCTACCACTACTGCTCTTTCCCAAAAGTTTTTGGGGTAATCGTCGGCGCTCAGGCCCTCACCCCGCCAATGATTGAAATCATCGGCTTACCCTAAAAACTTTTGGAACGGAGGTCTACTTCCAGGGGGGGGCGATGCCATGCGCGGGGTGAGTTCTATCAGACGCCGCCCCGCATTCTTCGCCCATCGGCGCCGCCCGAGGTGAAGAATGCGGGGCGCTTTGTTCTGAGCGGCTCGACGGGAGGGTGTCCCGCGCTCGCCGAAGTCTTGTCGAAAGGGTGCGCATTTGTGCAAACGCAGCCACTGGGGTATAATCAGTGAGTCATTACGTGGCGAAAGATGAGCTGCCATATGCCAGGGATTCGAGCTTTTGCCGGTTGTGTTGGAGGTTGTCATGAGTGCGCCGAGCAAAGCGTACTGTTTCTTGATGGTGCAAGTCCATCTTGG
>CAYWWC010000123.1:0-11594 GCA_964461615.1 uncultured Anaerolineae bacterium | reverse complement strand
AATTTGGGAAAGAGTAGCCGGTCTCCTACCGAGTCGACTGGAGCCGAGAAATGCGATTGCCACTAGTCTCTGCGACGTAGATCGTCCCGTCTTCACCGACGGCCAACCCAGTAGGTCTTGCCAAGCCTGTCCACTCCTCCAACACATGTCCCTCCAGGCTTACGCGCAAGACCCGCCCGCTCCCTGGATCACTAACCACCAGCCAGTCCTTAGCTGACACAGCCACCTTCGCCGCCACGGTGGTGTCCGATGACGCCAAAGGAAGTTCCCACAGTATCTGGTACTTTGCATTGAGCATGTACAGCGCGGGCGTGCCGGGATCTGTAACCAATAGACGATCACCGGGGACTATGGCAACGTCGGTCGGCTGTAACAGAATGCCGCGGCCTCGGGATTGCGCGAGCACCTGACCGTCGGGCGCCAGAGCTACCACTCGCTGTCCACCGGTGTCGGCCACATAGAGCCGCCCGTCCGATGTAACGTCAAGACCGCGTGGGCTATAGAACCCGACAGCAGAACCGACTCGTCGCTGAACTCTGCCGGCGAGGGAAATATAGACAAGTGCGTCACCTTCTCCGCTATCTAAGACCACCAGCAAGCCTTCAGGATCAAAAGCAATCGCTGAGGGATCCTTGAAGCCGGCATCCAGAGCAAGAATGACCTCTCCCTCAGGATCGAACAGGACTATCCGCGCGTTGATCCCCTCGATGGCAGCCACCCGCCCGTCTGCTGCTACAGCCACATCACGGGGTTGATAGATCTCCCAGGGCTGCACCTCTATCGCCTCTCCAGCTATGACAACGGGAGTGGACTCTGAGGTGACATCCGGGAGTGGTGTTGCTGTACCCAATGGCGAGGCGACAATTGACGTGGGCTCCGGAGTAGCATCGGGAAAAAGCGCCAGGGCCTCGCCGTTGGCCCAGGACAAGGCCGAAGGAGTGATGAAACGAAGAAAGCGACGGGCCCCGGTCCCATCCATGAGCGTTTGCTCCCGCGCTTCTGGCCAGCACGCCTCCATCCGACGCTGGATGATGTCCCTGCCAGGGTAGGTCTGAGCCACCAGCAGGATCACCGGCGTGTCGGCCGCATTGCACAATTGCTCGACTGTTTCCTCAACATCAGCAGTCTGATTGTGAAGGATGAATCGGTTCCAGGGGATCTCGTAGGCTGCGAACATGTAGCTCATCAACGGGCGGTGGAAGTCTCTGCCGGCAATCACATGCAGGTCAGGCCCCCGCCCGTCTTTGCCCGAGGTGATCTGCGCGGACTCCAGGACGAAGGCCAGGCCCTGCTTTCCTGTCTTGTTTTGGCCTAGCTCCACCGAGAGCCAGAAGTTCAGCGGAAGGATTAGGGCTACCAGGGCAAAGGACACCACGGGGGTAGAGCCAGGTCGGCCAGCAAGGCCTGCCACGACTTGAGCCAAAGCGTAGCACCCCACGCCGACAAAGAGGGTATAGATGGGAACATTGAGCCACAACCAGGTATTGCTGGGATAGGCATAGGGCTGAAGACCAGTGATGGTGATCAAGAGAGCGGCATAGCCCAGAAACCATGCCAGGTGAATGCGTGAAGTGAGCAAATGCTGCAACACAACCCCAAGCCCGACTAGAAAGAGAATCCCGCTGATGGGATCTAGATGCGCCCCGAAGGTGAAGTGAGAGTTGTGGGTGTTGGTCATGAAAGAAATGAGTCCATAAAGGATGTTGTTCCGTGCCTGGACGATCCTGCCGCCGACCGTGTCCGCCACCTCGCTCTGGAGAATGCTCTTGCTGGCTTGTCCCTCCCAGGCCTGGCGATCCAGAGCCACGGGGTAGATCAGAAGAAGGAACCCCAATAGTGTCACCGCGTACAAATACCAACTCCGCTTCCGATGAGGTGGGTAGTAGAGCAGAAAGAGAACAGCGATTGGAAACATCGCCAGGCGCGATATGGCGTAGGTATAGAATCCCGCACCCACCGCCATGCCCAGCAGAAAGAACCCCACAATGCCCCCACGCCGCCGTGCCAGAGCAAACAGACCCAGAGACAAACAAAGGGGGAAGACGGCCTGGACGCTGTTGTAACCAATCTTAGCATGGGTCATGAGGTAGTGTGAGCCGGCAAAGGCAGCAATTGCAATGAAAGCAATTGCACGAGAGCTCGACTCTCGTACGAAGTAGTACAGGGGAAGGACTGAAAGCGCCACGAGGAGCGGAGAAGCAACACGCCAGCCATACGAATTCACCCCGAACAATTGCATGCTCAGGGCCTGCCAGTAGGAGGAGAGAAGGGGATGGCGGCGGTCAACGCCGGTGCCGGAGAGAATATGGAGTGGGCTCCTTCCGTCAAGAATGTCACGCGCTAGATTGAAGAAATTGTATTCGTCTCCTACGAGGGACCAGCGCCAAGACATCAATCCGTAGGCTGCAAGGGCGAAAGCCAGAAGGGCGATGAGGGGAAGGAGGATTCGCTCGATACGACCATTCCGATCGAGGTTGTGCCAAGACCGGCGCACGAACCAGCTTAGCATCCCCGCAGCCAGGACCCCGGCCAGAAGCGCCAGAGGCCAACGCCCTCCCCCCACGGCAACAGCAGCCACCAAGAGCGCCACAACTCCAGCGAGATAGATCAAATCCTCCCAATGCAGGAGGGGCGGTCCTCCTGCTCGTCGCTCCTCGAAGACCAGGCCCGCCACCATGACCATCAGGCCTCCAGCCCAAAGCCAGGGCGACACTGGCCGTCCGGCCACAGCTACCCCCAAGCCGACCAACTCGATGAGAAGACCAACGCCAGCCAGGGCCAGGCCGAACCGTCGAGATCCCTGAGACTGGCTAGCCGCCCTGGACTCGCCTTGAGGGATATCTCGCAACAGAGCGGAATAGCCAGCAAGGCGCCGCGCCAGCAGCACCAGACCCGTACCGAGCAGAACCGCTATTGAAACTGGGACGAAAAAGCGAGGGACTCGCAGGCCGTTGCAGGTGGCGGGAGCCATCTGGCAACCCCAGCGGTGCAAAAAGTCGAGCCGCGACATATCCCAACTGTACCACTGAGATACATTGATCACCAGCTCGGCGGAGACTAGCAAGGCCAGTCCCCCTAGCAGGAGACCCCAGCAGGCAGCGGTACGCCCTCTTCCCCTGTGTTTGGCTCTCTCAATTGGGTGGTTCCTGATTCCGTCCATGTGTTCTGTTAACAAAGAGTTCCTCTCCTGTCGGCACTCATGCTGGTGGATCTGCTCAATCAGCCGGCTCAATCGCAAAACGCTGAATCCTGTTGTTCCGACTATCGGCCACATACACACTCCCATCCGGGCCTACTCCAATCCCCATCGGCTGCCGAAACTCTCCCTCCCCTTCTCCCTCTCTACCCCAACCTCCTATCAAGTCTCCGCCCTTCCCATACACCAGCACCCGATGATGCGACGGGTCCGTCACGTACACCCACTCTCCACTCACCGCCACGTGATGCCCTTCCGCCGTGTTACCCTGTGGTATCCCCCACGCCCTCACGTACGTTCCATTCCTCTCCAACACTTGCAACCGCCGATTCTCCACATCCGCCTCGTACAACAACTCGTCCTCATCTATCGCTAACCCCACTGGCCCAAACATCTCACCCGGCCCATTCCCCCGTTTCCCGATTTCCCCTATCCTCTCCCCCTCCCTACTGTACTTCACCACCCTCGAGAACCCTGTGTCTGCCACGTACACCACACCCGCCTCATCCACTACTAATCCCTTCGCCTGGTAGAACCCCGACCCCGGTCCGCCAACCTTCCCTTGCCACTTCCCTCCTCCGTCAAACCGATGCACCCAGTTGGTGTGCGAATCCAGCACGTATATCTCCCCGCCTGGCCCTGTCGCCACCGCCACGGGCTCCACAAAGGACTCGTCTCCGCTGTCCCAGGCAGCCAGGAACCGACCCGTTGCGTCGAACTTTTGCACCCGCTTGTTGCCCAGGTCGGCCACGTAGACGTTGCCTGCCTCATCCACCACCAGGTCGACCGGCTTCTCAAACTGCCCTGCGCCGGAGCCCTGACCACCCCACTGGAGGATGAATTGACCTGTGCCCAGCTCACCAACGGGGGTCTCCACCGGCAGCGGGGTGGCAAGGGCCACGGGTTGCTGCACCCCTGGCGTCGGTGTCGCTTGCTCCATCACAGGCGGAAGCGTGATCGGGGGCAATAATGATGCTAGATCCACTGTATCTGGGGGAAAGAGCAACTGGGCCGGTATGGATTCCAAGGGGCCACGAGGCGGCTGCCAGAAGACTTCCATAGCGATGCCGCCGCCGCTCCGGAAATACTTTATGCTAATCTGATGCGGGCCGGCTTCCAGTTTCACAGTGTTAGAAACCCGGCGCCAGCTATGCACACCGCCATTGTCCACCACCAGTTGATCGTCAATGTACAGATACGAGCCATCCGCGGACCGCGTTTCAAAGACGTAGTCGCCAAATTCAGGAACGTTGATTATCCCCTGCCACCACACGCTGAATGTGGGAAGCTGTAGATGCTGGTGGACGGCGATGAGAGGATCTATTACCTCATACAACACCGAACCATCCCAGTTTGTTCCCCGGTAGTAGCGCGCCAGAAGGCCGTGCTGGTTGCCCTCGCCTGTGACGTTATCCTCAACCGGGACGGTCAGGGCCAGCAGCCCCACGCGCCCCGGTCTGCCGGGGTCCATGAGCCTCGTATAGGTGGCGCTGGGGAACTTCTCCTGCAACAGGCCCAAGACTTGGTAGTTGCGGGCAATAGGCTCCAGCAAGAAAGCCAGCGGCTCGTCTTGGGGGAATTGGTTGAAGGAAAGCACTGCCGTAGGCTCAAGTAGGCTGTAGGGAGGCTGACCCGGTACCTCACCGGGGCTCCAGGTGATGAATTGCACTGGTCGGGCGTAGTAGTAGCGATCGCTGACAAGGACGTGGTAGTCGTCCAGGTAGTGCTTGGTGAGCTTGCCTGCCGCCCATCCGTCTTCATAGAAGCCCCACAAGGTTCGCCGCGCAGGCCCAATGTAGTCACGATAAGTACCATGGGCGATGACAACGAGCGCTGGGATTGCCAGTGCGACGAGCAGCCATTGGCGGCGTTTTCCCAGAGTGCCCCACGCAGTAACCCGCGCGATGGTCGTCAACTGCTCCCAGCATACGGCCAGGAAAAGGCCGGCGAACATGTAGGCCGGTGGGATGGCGCCTATGCAACGGTTGCCATTGGGCGCAGACACCACGCCCACCATCAGTGTCAGAACAATCCAGGTCAGCAACAGAAAATGAGCCGGCTTGCGCCAATTGACCAAGCTGTAAATCATACCCAGCACAAAGAACACCGATACCGGCAAGTCCAACAGCGAATCCTCAATGAAGAAATCGGTGCCGTTGCCCCGGTAATTGAACATCAGCAGCGCTGCTTTCACGTTGTTCCACAATGGGGAGAGGTTGCCCACCTCGCGGATTTTCCAGGTGATCATGACCGATTGGCTGCGAGACATGAATACTGAGGGATGATCGAGGATGTATACGCCCAGCGGGATCATGCCCATGGCGAAGGCAAGAGCAAGCATTGCGAGACCCTGATAGTTGCGTTTCAGGAAGCCACGCTCGGAGATGAGCTTGTAGAGGACAAAGAGGCCCATGATGATAGGGGCGACACGGGCGCCTTCGTAGGTGTTGAGGCTCAACGCCAGGGCCAGGCCGGCCCACACGAAATCCGATTTCCGCGCTGACTTGAGGCCACGCCAGAGGAAGTAGAAGGCAAGTACCTCAAAGAGAGGTGTCATGATGGCCCGCCAGCCCACTTTGCTGAAAGTTATGTGCCAGCCGCCTGTGGCCAAGAGGAAAGTCGCCCAGAAAGCATAGTTAGCATTGAAGAGAAATCGAGCGAAGAAATAGAAAGCCACCACGGTGGCCAGACCCACCACGGCTGCCGTCAGCTTGATGGCCAGAACTGTGGGACCAACCAGCTCGAAGAGGCCGGCCATAAGGTACAAGAAGAGACTTTCGTGACCAGCTCCAATGCCAGTCATGTACGGTGTATAGGGCTGGCCCTCGAATATCCTCAGAGCGAGGAGGCCATTTTGGGCTGAATCGTTGTTGAGACCCGGTGGCGCCTCGCCCAGGTTCCACAGGCGGAAGAAGACGGCTACCAGCACCAACAGGACGAATAGCCATAGTTCTGGCCGGCGCAGAGCGGCCGTGGCCCTGGTTCGGAGGGCTGGCCAGCGTGTTGGGAAGCTCGCTGCCTTGGACCGCAAATGGCGGATCCAGGCCAATGAGGGCCACCAAAAGGGCGAACGCGCAGCGAGCACTAGCAGAGCCAGGCTGAGCAGCCACAGGCGTAGCCCCTGGTTGGATCGCCCCAGATTGAAGTCGCGCAGGGACAGCAGCCCAACGAGAACAGCGCCGGCCAGCGTAGCGATCCTGGGCCAACTCTCGGCAATGGTACGCTTTGCCAATTCACCCAACCTGGTAAAGCCGGGCCAGATCCTGACCGAAGTCCTGGCCTGCCCATCAGGAGTGGGGCGCTTCGGCAACGACCGGTAGGCATAGGCAGCCAACACCATAGCTGCGCCGTACAGGATGGCCGCATCGCTCAGTTGAATCCGCTGATCCACCCTGCGCTGGCCCGACAGTGCCAGGACAAAGGCGATCGCGAGTAGTAACAAAGGCTTCATTTGAAACTCATCAGATCACCACCGCCCTGAGCGAAGAAATGCAGAGCGGCAAAAGCCAGCGCCAGGCCTGTCGCATCCAAGAGCCTGCTTGAGAGTTGGAGTTGGGCCTTTAGGCGGTTTCTTGGGGCCAGCGAACCGGCTAGAGCCTCAACTCCAGCGGGCTCGAATAGAGATTGCACGCTCCTTCACTGAAGTCTCTCGCTTTCGAACTTCTGCACGCGGTGGTTTAAAGTGTCTATCACATAGAGGTTGTCCCCCTCATCCACAGTGAGACCCACGGGGATGCGAAACTGCTCCGGGTCACCCCACTGGCCCAGAAGCTCACCCCCACGCGAATAGCGCCGCACCTGGCTCTGCTCAGGGGCAGTGACGAAGAGGCTGCCGTCGGCGGCCAGGGTCAGGTGAGGACCGTTGTAGGCGCTGGCCACGGGGATGGCCCACTCACCCTGATAGCGGCCGAAGAGGTCCCAATGCTGAATCCGCAGGTTGGCCGTATCGGCCACGTACAGGTCGCCTCCCGGGCCGATAGCCACGTCGGTGGGCTCCAGGAGCTGGCCGGGTCCGCTCCCCTTATCCCCGAACTGGATCAACCGGTTGCCCTGGACATCGTATTTGATTATGCGACAGCCCCCGGTGTCGACAATGTAGATGTTGTCCTGGGCGTCAATGGCCATTCCCCGAGGATGGAAGAACTGGGCCTCCGGCCCGCCGAAGCGGCCCAGAGGTTCGCCATCGGCTGTGAAACGATAGACCCATCCCGGCTCGGAGTCGAGAACCAACACCTGCCCCTGACTGGCCACGACTACGGCAAGAGGCTCGACGAAGTTCTCCTCCCCGCCGCTCCAGGCCAGGAGGAATTCACCCTGACTATCGAACTTCTGGATGCGGCGGTTGCCGGTGTCGGCCACGTAGACGTTCCCCTCCTGGTCAACGGCGATGTCGCGAGGCTGGCTGAACAGCCCCTCGTCCGCCCCTGGGCCACCCCAGATCACGGGCTGGCCCAGAGCCATCTCCTGGGGCTTGGTGGGCAAAGGTGGCGGTGTCGCCGCGTGTACCACGAGCTCAGGGTAAGCCCCCTGGGGAGGAAGAAGTCGCTCTGAGGGTATGATCTGCTGCCCGCCACCGGGGGGCCTCCAATAAAGATTGATGTGGGAGTGGCTGCTCTTGTCCACGTAGCGCACGCTAATGTCATGCCAGCCTGCTGCCAGACTAATCTGCCCCTCGCGGTACTGGTTGGGCTCGTGGGTTTCCGTCACAGGCTGGCCGTCAACGTAGAGCCAGGAATCGTCAATGGACTCCAGCCCGAAGCCATAGCTCCCATTCGTGGGGGCTTCCAGTTTGCCCGTCCACTCCACGGTGTAGGGCCTGCGCAGCAAAGTGACGTGGAAATAGAGAGCCAGGGAGGGGTCAATCTGTTCCAGCGCTGGCTCTCCTGCCCACTCCAGGCCCCGGTAGTAGCGGCCCAGGAGGCCGTTGTTGGTCACCGGCGGTGCGGTGTAGAGAAACTGTTGAGGAATCGGATTGGGCAGCTCCCCCGGCGGCTGCCAGTAGAGATCCACTCGTCCTTTTCCGCCTTCTGCTTCCACTCGTAGGGCATGGTTGCCCTTGGCCAGGAGAAGCCTGGCCTCGCCAGGCTCTTCTAGCAGGACGTTCTCATCCAGATAGACCTGGCCTGCGGCAGGAGCCACTAAGCCCAGGTTATAGGGCCCATATCGCGGGACGTACAGTATTCCCTCCCAGTGGGCACTGAAGGGCACAGGCAAGGGCGGATCGGCTTCCCAGTCGAAGCTGAGCTGGGAATCTTTACGCTCCAGGATGAGTTTCTCTCCTTCGGCAGGCTCAGGACGACGTTCCTCCTCGCTTCCCTGATAATAGCGACCCACCAGCCCCTGGATGTCTTTGATCTGTCCGGGCGTCAGTTGGCAAGAGTACAGCACAGCGGGGCCGTCGAAAGGAGGGCGAAACTCCTCACAAGTGCCCCCAAGATAGTATCGCCTGGCCTCCAGGAACAAGGGATGCCTCTCAGGATCAAAGAAGAGTACCGCCTCTCGTTCCCCGCTCTCCCGCAGGGGCATAGTGGCATTAGTCTCCAGACGGTTGTACTGGGTTACGTTACTTGCCAGAAAGCGCAAGACGGGGTGGTTATGATATAGGGAGATGACGTGGAGATCGTAGTCAGGGCCCATTTCGGCCATGCGTCGAGCGGTGAGGGTCTCGGCGGTGGAAAAGGCGTTCCAGACAGCGAAGTCCTTGGCTTGCACCTGGAAGTAGGTGTGCATGTTCTTCCAGCCGATATAGGCCAGCAGCAGGCAGCAGGCAGCGGCCGGCAGCCAGGACCAGCGCCTCACCGACTTATCCCATTCCGTAGCGATGAGGTACAGGGGAACGCAGGCCAGGACGTAGGCCACAGGCAGAGTGCCGATGGCCCGCAGGGATTGAGGGGCCTCGAACTCCAGGGATAAGATTCCCCCGCCCAGCATCACCAAAAGCCAGGCCACCAGCAGCAAGTACTTGGGCCGAAGCCCACGGTACAAGCTATAGCCCAGCCCCAACACGAAGAGAGCAGAGGTGGCGAAGTCCAGCATCGGCTTGCCGGGCAGGTTGTGACGACCATTGGGATCGCCGCGATAGTTGAACATCAGGAGATGCTGCTTTGCGCTCTGACGCACCGCTTCGATGGCTTGAGAGCGAGTCTTGCCTTTGAATATTGAGGTGACGCGCGTACGATCAGAGAAGGCCTGGGGATTTCGCCAGGCGAATTGGCCCACCGGAGCGAAGACCAGAAGGGCCGCCAAGACGAAGACGAGGATGCCCAGGTGATGACGCCGCACAAAACCCCTCTCGACAATAGCCTTGTGGATCAAGAACAACCCGACAACGGGAACAAAGAGATAGAAAGCGGAATAGAAGCAGGCCCCGAAACCCATAGCCACGCCACCCAGGGCGAAATCCAGGCTCCGTCTAGAGCGCAATCCTCTCATCAGAAAGCAGAGGGTCAAGAGCTCGAAGAAGGGAGTAGTAATGCAATACATCCCGATGCGGCTGAAGTTGACTCCCCAGCGGGAGACGGCTATGAGAAAGGCCAGGACCAATGCCAGGCGCCGATGTGCGATAGCTCCTGCGAAGAACTCGCGGCCAAAGAGATAGGCAGCGATCACCATAGCTACACCGAAGACGGCGCTGACAGCTCGAACAGGGAAAATGTCCACGCCGAAGAGCCTGAACGAGAAAGAGATCAAGAACATGAAGTGAGATGGAGAGTTGGTGGGCCGCATGTAAAGGGGCTGATAGTTGGGATCATCCAGGATGCGTTGGGCCTCCAGACCGTTCACCGCTTCGTCATACCAGACGCCGAAGGGGAGGGAATCCAGGTCGTAGAAGCGCACAAAAGCAGCGATGATGAGGATTGCGATCAAGATAACGGTCTCTGTCTTAGGACGCCAAAGCCGAGAGGGAAGCCGCCGGAGGTTCCACTGCCTCGGTGTGAACTCCATGGCCCAGAAGGCGGCCACAAAGAGAACAACGCTGGCCAGGTAGAGGATCCAGGCGGTATTAGTAGTGGGAGCACCGCCCCCGAAGAGGCGCAAGGAGAGGAGGGTGCAGACCCCAGCCAGGGCCAGCAATGCGACGCCCCCGCCCAACTGGCGTGTCGAAATCGCTGGCCGCGCCGCTGGAGAGTCCTCCGCCTCGATCTTGGAGTTTTCAGCTTTGGACTTTGAGCTTCGACCGCGGTTGGCATAGACCAGGAGCACAACAGCCACGAGGTAGAGGATCAAGGCGTCGTTAATGCGGTCCATTCGGAAGCGGCTCTGGGCGAAGAACCCCAGGCCCACTGCCGCCAGAATGAGTACCAGGTCAGTGATTTTTCGTCGTTCTCGCATAAGCCGCTCCTATCTCGGCAGGTTATGAGACACCCAACCCCGTTCTTCCAACAGGTGGGTCAGTTCCCAGGTGGTCATCCCTAACGCCTCGGCCAGGCGTCCGAAGGAACATTCAGCACGACGGTAACGGGCGTACAGCTCTCGCAATCGGGTTTCAAACCCCAACGTGACCAATTCCTGCACCGCCTGCTCTGGGCTAATCTGTTCACTGCGCGCCCAGCGTTCCACTAGCCGGCCCACTGGCGGAGCTAGTTCAACCGCTATTGTCTTCATCTGCTATCCTCCTCTCCCAACATCAGGAGTGTATGTTCAACCATCGCCCTTGTGTAACGAGGTCTCACTGTGTCAGCGATCTCACAGGCTAAACTCTGGTCTAGTCCTACCTCCTCCATCAGTCTCACTAGCAAGTCTAGGAGAAAGCGTTTCTGGATGCCAAGCCGATCACTGACCAGGTATCCCAGATAGTCATCAATCACCAAACAAGCTCCCATCTGGTACGCTAGCAGGATGGATTGGTACTCACCTTCGCCTAGTTCATATAATTGGAGAGCTTTTTCCAGCGATGCGGCTACAGGTATTGGCTTGGCTACCTTGATCGCCCCTGTCGTGATACGCTGCTTGGCCTCCTGTGCGTCAGCGTATCGCTCCCCAACTGTGACCACCTCCCGCTGGACGGCCTGGGGAACAACGATCTGGCAGTGAGCCAGTAGGTGATCAGCCACGAGACTTCCTCGCACAGTGAATCTACAGACGGTAATCAACGGACCAGCGTCAAGAACATACTCGGTTGTGCGCACTAGGCATCACCTCACTGGTGCGAACTTCATCACTCGATGGTTAGCCGAATCGATTACGTAGACGTTGCCTTCCCCATCAACGGCGACGCCCGTGGGCAGGCTGAAGGTTTTGCTATCGAAGCCGTACTCGCCGAAAGTGGCTACGAATTCGCCGTCCTGGTCGTACACGATCACCCGGTAGCCCTCAGGATCGGTGACGTAGACGCGATCCTCACCAGCGGCCAGATAGGGCTTGTTGACCACGGACTGGCCATACCAGCCAGTTATCG